>JBNKDD010000696.1:0-500 GCA_050288085.1 Anaerolineae bacterium | reverse complement strand
GCATAGGTGCGCCCTCGCTGCAAACGGCCGCGATCCATCACCCGCTCCATGGCCGCAATCCAGCGGGTGGCCCACCAATTCTTCACAAAATCGCCGCGTTTGCTCTTGGCTTTGATGCCCTCGTCCGTATCAATCGGTCTCGTTGGTTTGAAGTTATAGTACCAACTCATCGTTCGCTCCTAATCTCGCCGCAGGCTAACAAGTGACCGCAAATCGGCCGTTGACATTTCCGTCAGCCAGTTTTCGCCGCTGCCGATGATGCCGGCGGTCAGCGCTTTTTTTTGTCTTCGATCATGGCGTCGATGCGCTCTTCCAGCGTGCCCAGGCAGACGAATTTATGCATATTATGTGTGTTTGAATATGATGAATGTGCCTAACAAGCAAACATTTCTTGTAATACAGCACACAAATTGTTTTTCGTTAGTTTGTCAACCGTCCCCAATTTACGATAGAGTCGCTGTTTATCTACAGCCCTTATTTGATCAAGCAAAATAAATCCT
>JBNKDD010000695.1:0-500 GCA_050288085.1 Anaerolineae bacterium | reverse complement strand
ATACCGTGACTACTAAAAAATAAAACTGATATTGGAATCAAGATTAACCTTTTGAATAAAGGAGTATAGAAGCATGAGTTTGGAAACTATTTACAAAGCTGTTTTGAATGGCAAATTAAAAGATGCCAAAAGTGAAACCCAGGCTGCTGTTGATGCCGGTATTTCTGCTGCGGATGTTTTGCACAAAGCATGTATTCCGGCGATGACCGAAGTCGGCCGTCAATTTGAAATTGGCGAACGCTTCGTGCCGGAAATGCTGATTGCCGCCCGTGCGATGCAGGGAGCGTTAGAAATATTACGGCCGTTACTCGTCGAAGAGAAAGTGGAAACGGTAGGCACGGTGGTCATCGGTACAGTGGCCGGTGACCTGCATGACATCGGCAAGAACCTGGTCAGCATGATGTTGGAAGGGGCCGGGTTCGAGGTCATCGACTTAGGCAATGATGTTTCGCCGGATAAGTTTGTAACGGCCGTTGAAGAACACAGCCCCGATGTCGTAG
>JBNKDD010000694.1:0-500 GCA_050288085.1 Anaerolineae bacterium | reverse complement strand
ACTGCACAAAGAATATCTATCGGACACCGAGGCGGAATTAGCTATTCCCTTACAGGTTGGCGACACATTGATTGGGGTGTTAGATGTACACAGCACCTCACCGAGCGCCTTCACCAAAGAAGATATTGCCACGATGGAAATTTTAGCCGCGCAACTGGCAATTGCGGTCAGAAACGCCCAGGCCTTCCGCGAGCAACAGGAAACGGCGGAACGGCTCAAAGAAATTGACAAGCTCAAAACACAATTCCTGGCTAATATGAGCCACGAACTGCGCACCCCGCTCAACTCGATTATCGGTTTCTCGCGGGTAATCTTAAAAGGTATTGACGGCCCGCTGACCGACCTGCAAAAAGCTGACCTGACCTCCATCCACAACAGCGGCCAACACCTGTTGAGTTTGATTAACAATATGCTCGATCTCTCGAAGATTGAAGCGGGCAAAATGGAGTTAAATGTTGAAGAAATTGAGATAGACCCCATTATCAAGAGCGTGATGTCAA
>JBNKDD010000693.1:0-502 GCA_050288085.1 Anaerolineae bacterium | reverse complement strand
GGGAGCATCCGGCAGATGACCGCCTCGAGGACCTTTGCGACGCAGAGCGGTTCGTTCAGAGTTTTGTTCCATCGGTCTTGGCCCGGGATCTGTTCGATATCTTCGAGCAGGCCCGGGTGGCGGCGCACCTGAACCGCAACTACCCGGGATTGATGGAGCAGGTGATGCCCGTGATGCGCGGGGAAGCGCATCGCATGGGATTTTTCAATACCGGTCACCTGCTGACCGGCGATTTCGCCGGATTGGTGTTGGCCATGGAAGCGCCCGGCGAGGTGGCTCCCCGGGACGCCGCGCGGCAGGTCCGCCTCGCGGACTTGTTTCATCGGCATACCGATGCATCCAGCCCGGTGGAGGCCTCGGCCCGGCTGGTTGGCCTGGCCTTCGATGGTTTGAAGCAAGCCTTGGGGAGCCGGATCAACCGATACACCCCCCTGAGGGTTCCCTTTGATCGGCGTATTCATTGGCACCGGGCCGCCAGCTCCTTTGCGGCGATGGAGCGGGT
>JBNKDD010000692.1:0-503 GCA_050288085.1 Anaerolineae bacterium | reverse complement strand
CTTCAGTTTCAGCTCGAGAGGGGAGGTGACATGATGAAGCATTGTCAGAAGATGAAACAGATACAGTGAGCTCATCTTGGCTCCATGGAAAGGAAGCGTCACTTGGCGTGGTGGCGTGGCAACATCGACCGGAGGAGAGGCACCGCCGGGAGGGGAAATGAAGAAGACGACACAAGTTGGGCTGACGTGAATCTTATTGGGCCGATAAATGAAGAAAATCCACGTGGTTGATTCAGTTGCTACAAATGGACGGTGAAGATTTAAAATAATGCTAAATTATTTTAAAGTTTTTTTAAAAACATATGTAAGTGAGATCTAGTTTTGATTTAAAAATTTTAAAACATATGCAAGTGGGATCTTGTTTAGTTCATCTCATCACGTAGAACACAACAGTGAAAATGGAGATTAAAATAAATATCATATGAGTTAGATTAATTATTTTAAATTTTTAGAAATTGTACTAAATAAATAGATGAGTTGTACGATGACTTAGCTGCTGATTT
>JBNKDD010000691.1:0-504 GCA_050288085.1 Anaerolineae bacterium | reverse complement strand
TTTATTATTTTCTCTTTACACAATACTTATATGTAGATCAAACCAGATGTCACGTTAGCATGGTCGTCGGCAGCGCCATCACTAGCATGACTCAGCAGCGCCATCGCCAGCATGACTCGACAGCTCTATTGCTAGCATGACTCGGCCTCTACATCGCATCGCGGCCAAGTCACCTCAACAGTGCCACTGCTAGTATGACTTAGCAACATTGTCGCCAGCATGACTCGACAACTACATCGCGTCACGGCCAAGCTATCTCGGCAACACCGTCGCTAACATGACTCATTAGAACTGTCACTAGCATGACTCGGCATCTACATCACGCCACGGCTAAGCCGCCCTGACAACACCATCTCCAGTATGACTCGGTAGCATTGTCGCTAGCATCACTGGGCATCTACATCGCGCTGTGATGAAGTTGCCCCGGCAGCGCCGTGGCCAGCATGACACGACAGCATTATTGCTAGCATTACTTGCAATCTACATCGTGTCGTAGCCAAGTCA
>JBNKDD010000690.1:0-504 GCA_050288085.1 Anaerolineae bacterium | reverse complement strand
TGGGAACTCGGCCGCAAAGGACGCAGCGGCATGTCGCTGCCCAAAAATGATGTGGCGGAAACCGCCCTGGACGACGACCTGGTCAACGACGGGCTTGATTTCCCCGATCTGAGCGAAGTGGACGTGGTGCGCCATTACACCCGCCTGTCCACCTGGAACTTCGGCGTTGACACCGGCATGTACCCGCTGGGTTCGTGCACCATGAAATACAACCCCAAGACCAATGAACGCCAGGCAGCGTTGCCCGGGTTTGCCGGCGCCCACCCGCTTTTACCCCCTGAACTCAGCCAGGGCGCCTTGCAGCTGTATTACGAACTCCAGCAATACCTGGCGGAAGTGACCGGCTTTCCGGCGGTCACGCTGCAACCGGCAGCCGGGTCCCACGGCGAACTGACCGGCATGCTTATCTTTCATGCCTATCATCACAGCCTGGGGAAACCCCGCTCCAAGGTCCTGATCCCGGATACAGCCCACGGCACCAACCCGGCCAGCGCGGCCCTGTGC
>JBNKDD010000689.1:0-506 GCA_050288085.1 Anaerolineae bacterium | reverse complement strand
TGATCTTTTCTTGATCATTTTGTTTTGGTTTTGAGATTTTCTTAGCTCTTCTTTGCCATTTTACTGAGCTTGCCACTTTTTGTTCCTTTTGCTGGCTTTGTAGGTTTTCCTTCTTCTAGATGACCTTCTTGAGGTTTTCTTGGTTTTGGATTTGAACTTCAATCTTTGTGCTTTTTGTTGTCAATGGACTCATCAAGGGGGAGATTGAGAAACAAAGTGGTTTGTGCCTTGTTTTATATGTGTGATGAGTAATTGTCTTGTTCTAGTTTGAATTTGATGTCAAAACATTTCGGTTGAACTAACCCATATTGAGTTATTCGGTGTGGAGAAATATGTTTGCTTATCTCGTGATGTGTAGATGGCAAATTCGACATGGCAGGCAATGACGAGGATCGAGGCAGGATTAGGAGACTTGGTGCAGAGGATCAGGGATGATTAGGCACAAGTTGGATACTCGATGGCCGGACGATCGGGTGACGCTGTGTGCGATTTGCATCATACATGTG
>JBNKDD010000688.1:0-506 GCA_050288085.1 Anaerolineae bacterium | reverse complement strand
CACTACGTATCATGATCCGGCCTATCAAACCGAAGTGGCCGGACTTATCGAGAGCCATTTTCGCGACCGAGATATTCGTGTGACCAGCATCGAAACCAGCAGCGACATGCGCAATGTCCAGAAGGAGCAATTTGACATCATCGTCTCGGTCTTGTTGATGATGGCCATGCTGATAACGCTGGTCGGCGGTTTGGGACTGGCTGGGACGATGAGCATGAGCGTTATCGAACGCACCCGCGAAATTGGGGTGATGCGGGCGGTTGGCGCATCGGACAAGTCGGTGCTGCGGGTGGTCCTGGCGGAAGGCGTGCTGATGGCGCTGATCAGCTGGCTGGCTTCCATCGGGCTAGCGCTACCGGTGGGCAAGTTGATGAGCCTGGTCATCGGCGGCGAAATTGCCAACGGGCCGTTGAGCTACGTGTATTCGGTTCCGGGGGCAGCGCTGTGGCTGGTGGTGGTGCTGCTGGTGGCTTTGATTGCCAGTTATCTGCCGGCCCGCAATGCTT
>JBNKDD010000687.1:0-507 GCA_050288085.1 Anaerolineae bacterium | reverse complement strand
CTAGGGGGCGAGATATGTCTGGCCTGACAGGAGTTTTTAGTGGTGGGATAGATTTTTGATGTTTTGCACTTCACCAACTCACCCAATGTATCCCTCTTGATAGTACGAAGCTCGTAAAACTTAAATAAAATATAAAATCATCAATTCTACGTAATCTTCACGACTTTTTTTCATCATTAATGCCCATATAGAAATTTATTTCAACGTCCGTATTGCCTTTTTGGATGTTGTACACTACAAAACTCTCAACACAAGGTTAGATATCTAATTGTTGGTCATCAATCCACCAAAACCCACATGGGGGGTCTAGATGCACTTTTAGCCAGGAAGGGAGATTTGCAGCATGCTTTCCTCAAGCCGTTCTGATGGTTCCATCATCAGCACTCATCATCGCCATTGGCAGCGAGCGTTTGTTGTGCGATGGCTTCTCCCTAGGCAAAACCATTCTCTTTTCGAGTCTCTAGTTCATCGCCGACCGCTTTGGTGGCTTGAGCCTCGCCCCCATGG
>JBNKDD010000686.1:0-508 GCA_050288085.1 Anaerolineae bacterium | reverse complement strand
TCAAACTAGGATAAACTCAAATAAACTTTTTGAGGACTTTTCAAATCTGGAGGTTTTGAAAATTGGTTTAAATATTTAAATTTAAACCAAGGCTTTTGAACGAAAGATAAATAAAATAAATTGTAACAGGAATTCAAAACAGTTTTGACTCTTTTTGAAAAGCGAAACTGACCTAGGGCTAAGAAATAAAAATTTGCATGCCATGAAATGCAATCCTATCAAATTATTATTTTGGGTGAAAAGCATTAACTTGGTAATTTTTAAAATTTTATGAAAAACAAGGTGTTACAACACTCATAGGTCATTCTCCTTATGAGTTGTTGATGGAGATCGCTAGGGAGACTGGACTTGACCACATGGGAGAAGATGATGAGGATGAAGAGGAAGATGAGGATGCCGATGACTGAGAAGATGATGCCGCACGCCCAGCTGCTGCACCACCACCTCCTGTGCCCCCCTGCTGCCACGCCAAAGTAGATTGATGATGAAGGCCCTGTGGAGATGATCC
>JBNKDD010000685.1:0-508 GCA_050288085.1 Anaerolineae bacterium | reverse complement strand
GCAGGGCAATCACCGCGGCCACGCCGATAATAATGCCCAGCATGGTCAGCGCGGTACGCAATTTGTTGGCCGTTAGCCCGCGCAGGGCAATGGTTACGCTTTCCCAGATCATTAGCTCCCCTATATCGCTCTATCTTCCACAATTCGCCCGTCGGCCAGCCGGATCAACCGTTGGGTGTATTGGGCAATGTCCGGCTCGTGCGTAACCAGCACAATGGTGATGCCTTGCTCCTGGTTCAGGTGCCGGAAGATATCCATCAACTCATTGCTCGATTTTGAGTCGAGGTTGCCGGTTGGCTCGTCGGCCATAATGATGGCCGGTTGGTTGACCAGGGCGCGGGCAATCGCCACCCGCTGTTGCTGACCGCCCGAGAGTTCATTGGGTTTGTGGTGCAGCCGATCGCCCAACCCCACCAGTTCCAGCGCAGCGGCGGCCAGTTGGTGTCGTTTGCGCCCCTTTACACCGTTGTAAACCAGCGGTAGTTCCACGTTGCGTAAGGCCGTGGTA
>JBNKDD010000684.1:0-509 GCA_050288085.1 Anaerolineae bacterium | reverse complement strand
GCATCTTTGTAGATGAGGGACTACAGGGCGTCGACGGTGATGAAGATGAACCACTACTTCCATCTACATCATCACCCGAGCCTGTTCCTGCTTCCACACTTGAAGCAGAGGCTCCTCAGGCTACTACCTCCTCCACAATAGCAGTGGAGGCGTCACGGGTTGAGGGGGAGATCGTCTCCGAGCCGGGAGCTCCTTCTCATATTCAGAAGGCACATCCACCTCAGCAGATTATAGGTAATCTAAATAAAAGGGTGACACGTTCCTCGAGGTCAGCTCATCTCTCCTACTTTTCAAATACACTCTTTGTTGCTCTCTTTGAGCCTCGAGATATTGGACACACACTTTCTGATTCAAGTTGGGTCAATGCCATGCATGAGGAGTTAGAGAACTTTGAGAGAAACCAAGTTTGGACCTTAATTGTTCCCTCAAGAGATGTGAATGTCATAGGAACCAAATGAGTTTTAAGAACAAACAGGGGGAGGATGGTGAGGTTGTGAGGAACAAGGCTC
>JBNKDD010000683.1:0-509 GCA_050288085.1 Anaerolineae bacterium | reverse complement strand
ACGGCAATTGAGGCAGCGTCCAGATGCAGTCCCATGATATCATTCAGAAATTGCGCGGCCTCAGGTTCAGTGAAGCTGAGATCCGCTGCTCGGAGTTCAACCATCTGGCCCCGTGCGCGCAGACGGCCCAGAGGAAGCGGGGGATCCGAACGACTGACAATCACCAGGTGAAATGTTGAGGGACAATACTCAAGCAAAAACGCCACGGCAGCGTGTACGGCTTGGCTGCTGATGACGTGGTAATCATCCAACACCAGGGTAATCTCCCTGCCGACGGTATCCAGGTCATTGGTCAGACTAGTCACAACTGCATCTGATGGCACTTGACGTGAGGCCGTCATAAATTGTGCGGCCTCACTCCCGACGGCAGGCTCAACTGCTTGCAAGGCAGCAATCACATACCTCAGGAAACGCCCCTCTCGATTATCATCCTTATCGAGAGAGAGCCAGGCGACGGGGTGTGCATAATCAGCGATGGAGGATGCTATCAGGGTGGTCTTGCCAAAACC
>JBNKDD010000682.1:0-510 GCA_050288085.1 Anaerolineae bacterium | reverse complement strand
CCATCATCATCCAAGCATGAAACAGAAATTAAATTTCTACTCAAAGAGGGTACATAGAGAATATTATGTAAATGAAGTATGAAGCCTTTATTCAATTCTAATGAAAGTTCTCCAATTGCTTCAACTTCAGCTTCGATGTCGTTGGCGACTCTAATGCTTCTTTCTCCTCTTCGAAGGGTCCTCCTCGTATGAAATCCCTGCAAAGATTTGGCAACATGAATAGTTGCACCTGAATCAATCCACCAAGTAGATTTTGAATAACTCAAAAACAGGGATTCATATACAAATGTTACATGATCCTCACCTTGTTTGTTCAGATGTTTCAAGAACTCAATGCAATTCTTTTGATAGTGGCCCCTTCTCTTGCACCACTTGCATTGATCATTGCCCACCGATTGGTCGGAGCTCGTGCTCACGGCTTTTCCTTTATCTTCCTTCCGGGGGGGAGGGGGGATTCTTCCTCTTTTGATGGTGTTTAGCCAAGTTGGCGCTATCAACACCATCATTGTT
>JBNKDD010000681.1:0-510 GCA_050288085.1 Anaerolineae bacterium | reverse complement strand
ATAGGCGGCCGGCAAGGTGTGCAGGATCGTCATAATGCCGAATTTGTTGAATACCACGGACGCGAAATCGGTCAGTTCCGCACGGCCGTTTCGGATGGTAAAACCCAACGGGTCCTGCATCCAGGAGTTGGCGATCAGAATCCACAGGGCGGAGAGGTTGGTAGCTCCGGCAACCAGCCACATCACAACGGCATGCGCCCTTTTTGACAATTTTCGCCAGCCGAAAATCCACACGCCGACGAAGGTTGACTCCAAAAAAAAGGCTTCGATGGCCAGAAGAGAACCGAAGATATCACCGACATAGGCGGAATAGCGCGACCAGTTGGTACCGAACTGGAATTCGAGCGTGATGCCGGTCACAACACCCAGGGCGAAGTTGATTAGAAACAGCTTGCCCCAGAACTTGGTCATGGCCAGGTAGGTTTCATCCCCCGTGCGCACGTATTTGGTTTCCATCCAGGCCACCAGGATGGAAAGCCCCAAGGTCAACGGAACGAACAGGAAATGGAA
>JBNKDD010000680.1:0-510 GCA_050288085.1 Anaerolineae bacterium | reverse complement strand
GAGCATGTTGGAGCCTTTCAGAAACAATATAGCGCAATTTTATGCATTAAACTGGGAAGCGGACATCATTTTGAATCAAGATTTTCAACCACACATTGCAGCTTATCAAAAAGCTTATGGAGAGGTCTTAACCGCCATTCATTGCCTGTATAGCATAGAGCATCGGACTACTCCACCAATTTTCGTTGAAGATGAGAATAAATTACCTTTACCGACCTTTGAAGGTGTTAATAAGGCAACAGCGGAAGAGGTGCATGAATGGCGGTTAACGGTCTATGGGAGAGGTGATAAAGACGATTCTTTATCCCATACTGTCAACCAGGCGACATCGGAAATTGTGGAGACTCTGAGGCGATATTTTAAGTAAGGGATTTTACTCCAACCTATTTCACTCTATCAACCGCACGAAAAGAGAGCATGACAATGGCTGCACATGAAGCGACCCTCAAAACCCGGCAAGAAGAAATCGCGGACATCTGGAAAGAGTACAAGTTCTTTTATCAAGTTAGC
>JBNKDD010000679.1:0-511 GCA_050288085.1 Anaerolineae bacterium | reverse complement strand
CATACCCAGTACTACGTCCGGGGCTTGCTGAGCTTCATCGCTGGTCATATGATTGACCCTGCCATGCATGAAATTCTGCTGTCCTTGCGGCTTCACTTGGTTTCCTGCTCCAAGAGTGGTAGACCTGGTGGGGCACTGCCATGCAAAATGGCCAGTCAAACCACACTTGAAACAAGCTCCACCAGTACGGTTTCCTTGAGTTGGTGCACCGTGCGTGGTTGGGGCATTGGAGTGGGGGCCTTGCTGCATGCTCTGGTGAGATGGTTGCTGCCCATTGGGTCGAGGTGGTTGCTGTTGAGGCCTCTGCGTCTGGAAGCTCGGACGTTGGGCTTGAAAGTTCGGCCGCTGCGTCGGAAACTGAGAGCGGGGCACTTGTACTGGCATTGGCGGCCGGTTTATCTAGAGTGGCTTGAAAAGCTGGTTAGGCTGTGTGAAGCGAGGCTTAACATTACTCCCAGAGGATTGTCCAGAGAATGGCACTTTCCTCTTGCCATCCTTCTCCATTTCTCGG
>JBNKDD010000678.1:0-511 GCA_050288085.1 Anaerolineae bacterium | reverse complement strand
GTCGGCGAAACGCCGTTGACGATCGAAATTCCGAAGTACACCATCAACATGGCGAAAGAAGGCGGAGGCAAGCACAAATGAAGTGGACCGACGTCAACGACATTGCCATCGAACTGGCAGAAACGCATCCGGGCATGGACCCGAACCGGATCAACTTCGTGGATCTGATGACGTGGGTGACCGCGCTGCCGGACTTCGACGACGATCCCAAGCATTGCGGCGAGAAGATACTCGAAGCGATCCAGCAGGCCTGGATCGACGAAGTCGAGTAGTCGCGCAAAAGTCAGCCGTGGCGAGACGCCGCTGGTACTTCAGCGCCTGGACCAGCTTGTCCGTCGGGAAGCTGTAGCGATGAACGGCGACGGTGGCGTCGAATTGCGGCGGCATCTTCAGGCAGGCGCCGCAGACGGCGCCTTCGGGCGAAGCCTCGGCGCACACCGGGCAGAGCTTGCCCGGCAGCCGCGGCAGTTCCGAGGCACAGCCGGTGCAAAGCAGGACTTCGCCTGAAAAC
>JBNKDD010000677.1:0-512 GCA_050288085.1 Anaerolineae bacterium | reverse complement strand
GGCACAGAGACATTCGATATCGAAGGCATCACCGAAGATATTCAACCCCGGCAGCAAGTCACCGTCCGGGCCACCGATGACCAGGGCAATACCAAAACCTTCCAGGCCACCGTCCGCATCGATTCCCCGGTTGAGGTCAAATATTACCGCAATGGGGGTATCCTCCATGCCGTCCTGCGTGACATGATCCGGGAATAGCCTGCGTAGTAAGGTATCACTCCCCCATCTCACTCCACGAGAATGTGCCCCCCTTGTAAGGGGGGCGGATGCAGCCATCAGGCTGCACGGGGGGTATTTAGGTAAAACAAAAAACACCCTCATTTGAGGGTGTTTTCTTTCAGGTGGACCCAAAGGGGCTCGAACCCTTGACCTCCACAATGCCATTGTGGCGCTCTCCCAGCTGAGCTATGGGCCCGTCACGCCGGTAATTATGCCGCGTGGTTCTCGATTTCGCAAATTTCAGGCAGTAAATTTTCATCGGTGGCACAGCCCTGATAGGCGGGTTATACTCA
>JBNKDD010000676.1:0-512 GCA_050288085.1 Anaerolineae bacterium | reverse complement strand
GAAACCCCAAGCTTTTGATTGCGGATGAGCCCACCACAGCACTGGATGTAACGGTTCAGGCCGGGGTTCTGGCCCTTTTGAAAAAACTCAAGGCCGACCATAACATGGCCCTCATCCTCATCACCCACGACCTGGGGGTGGTGGCGGCCATTGCCGACCGGGTCTATGTCATGTACGCCGGGGTGGTGGTGGAAGAAGGCACGGCCGGCCATATTTTCGACCAGGCCTGCCACCCGTACACCATGGCCCTGCTGGAAGCCCTGCCCACCAAGGAAAAACGCGGCCAACGCCTCTACACCATTCCGGGCAGCGTGCCGCACCCGGCCTACAAACCGACGGGTTGCCCCTTCCATCCGCGCTGCGAACACCGGCAGCCGTCCTGCGTGGAGATCTTTCCGGAACTGTGCGACTACGGTGGGGGACATTTGGCACGTTGTCCCGTCCTCTATGCCGCAAGAGACAAGGCCGGGGAGGTCCACCCATGAGCGCAGTCGAAGCACCGCTTCTTACCG
>JBNKDD010000675.1:0-512 GCA_050288085.1 Anaerolineae bacterium | reverse complement strand
CGATGTTGCAGAAGCAAGCGTAAAACCTTGTTCTACATCAGGAGGGCGTTACCTAACAAGAGTAAATAGCCAAAGACGCCCAATGAGACCAACAGATTTGGAACTTCTCTATATTGAGCAAGAAGCCGGGAAATTTATCGATAGGTTTAGACAGGCCACGCAAGAATTAGAAGAGAAATTACAATACCTTTTGTATAGGCAATACCTTCGCCAATTAAGGCGAGCTAAGGCAGGGTTCGACAGGATGAATACAGCCAAGCTGTGCAACCGCGTCAAACACCTGTGACAATAAAATAGGGTCTGGCATTTCCGGAAGCAGTTTTAATGTCTCGGACACATATCTGCGCCCGTGAAAATGAGCTTTGAGGTCGAGGACGCCGGCCTGTGGATTAAGGTGCCGGAACTGATAGAGTAACAGGTGGGTGACGTTGACCATGAACAAGGACAGGTTGGCGGCATTGGTCACCGCCGTTTCTTTGACGTTCATGAAGTCTTCCAGACCCCAGAACTGT
>JBNKDD010000674.1:0-513 GCA_050288085.1 Anaerolineae bacterium | reverse complement strand
CAGATCATGTTCGATGATGCCGATGCCCGCTGAATTGATGTAGATGCCATCGCCTTTGCCGTGATCGACCACTTTCGTATCGCCGGTCACGATCTGGACATTGGCTTTCGCGGCGGCCTGCCGCATCGACTGGACGACTTCCCACAACTTTTCCATGGGGAAACCCTCTTCGAGAATCAGGCCAGCACTCAGAAACAACGGGCGCGCACCACACATCGCCAGATCATTGACCGTGCCGTTGACGGCCAGTTCACCGATGTTGCCGCCGGGATAAAAAATCGGCTTTACGACATGCGAATCGGTTGTGAAGGCCAGTTTGACCCCGCCCAAATCAAAGACCGCGCCGTCATGGCGATTGTCCAGGAGGTCGTTTTCAAATGCAGGCACAATCATCTTTTCGATGAGGTTGTGCATGAGCTTGCCTCCTCCACCATGCGCCATCAGCACATGCGGATACTGCGAAATGGGAATCGGGCAAGTCAGGGTAAAATTGTCTATGCTCAACCTTCTGTC
>JBNKDD010000673.1:0-514 GCA_050288085.1 Anaerolineae bacterium | reverse complement strand
ATACAAAATTATCCCCACCGAATAAATATCGGAACGCGCGTCGATCTTTTCGCCGCGCACCTGCTCCGGCGACATGTACTGCGGGGTGCCGAATACCATACCGGTCTTTGTCAACGCCTTGCGCTGGTCGGTCCCCTCATCGTCCATTAATTTGGCAATGCCGAAATCCAATACCTTCACAAAGTCGGTTTCGTCTCCGCGTCGACACAACATAATATTTTCAGGCTTCATGTCGCGGTGGATGATCCCCTCGGCGTGAGCAGCAGCCAGCCCGTGGCAGACCTGGATCGCGATGTTGAGGATCGTCAGCAGGTCGGGCCGCATGCTGGCCAGCAGCTTGTCCAGGGCCTGGCCGGCGCGGACCTCGGACTCCACGGCGAGGATCGCCACCACGGCCACGGCCAGGGCCGCGATCACGATCACCGCCGTGATCAATACGAAGCTGGAGTTCATAAGTGACGTCGTCGCCTTCGTCCGGATCAGTCGAAGATTCCCAGGAAAATTCTATCATGGC
>JBNKDD010000672.1:0-516 GCA_050288085.1 Anaerolineae bacterium | reverse complement strand
CTGACCAACATACAATAGAAGATCTGAGAAAATAACAAGTACCAGAAGTACTCTTTTGGTCAATCCCACAACCAGCAAACTTAGCATCAGAAAAACCAACAAGATCCAGCGAAGAAGAAGAAGAAGAATTTCTAAATCCCAAACTCGAGTGTGTGTTTGAGATACCTAAAAATCCACTGAACATCCGTCCAATGTGAAGAGCATGGGGAAGCCTAAAAGCGCGCACACAGCCCCACAACGAACTAAATGTTCGGCCGCGTCGCTATGAAGTACAGGAGGGAGCCAATCATACTCCTGTACTCTGTCTGGTCTACAGCCTTGCCATCTTCATCAAGACCAAGTGATGTAGCGGTGCTCATCAGAGTAGACACGGGCTTGAGCTCCGCCATGTTGAACTTCTTCATTAGGTCCTTCGTGTACTTGGCTTGATGTACAAAGGTACCTTGCTTCATTTGCTTGACTTGGATACAACAATAACAACAACAACAACAACAACAACGAAGCCTTTTTTCCTAG
>JBNKDD010000671.1:0-516 GCA_050288085.1 Anaerolineae bacterium | reverse complement strand
GTGACCGGTTTGTTCAGCAGCAATCCCTGGGCCGTTTCCACGGCCAGTTGAATGATGCCGTCTATCTTGATCCCCTCTTCGACAAATAGTTCCAGCGATCCCGCCTCGATCTTTGAAATGTCCAGCACATCATTGATCAAGCTGAGCAGGTGTTTGCCGCTGATTTCGACCTTGTGCAGCGTTTCTTTTTGCTCATCGTTGATGGGGCCATACATGCCAAGTGAGATGAACTTCGCAAAATTGATGATGGCGTTCAGCGGCGTGCGCAGTTCGTGTGACATGCTGGCCAGGAACATCGATTTGACACGATCAGCCTGTTCGGCGTGTTCGCGGGCTTCCTTTAGGCTGGTCTCACGCTGCTCGATGGCATTGGCCATCTCGTTAAACGCGGCGGCAAGCTGGCCCACTTCATCCTTGGAATTCACCGGGGCGCGCTGATCATACTGCCCGCTGGTCATGGTATGCGCAATACTGCGCAGCGCGTTCAACGGACGGATCGTCGTGTAATGAATGGCC
>JBNKDD010000670.1:0-517 GCA_050288085.1 Anaerolineae bacterium | reverse complement strand
GCTGAGTATTCACGACCACGAGCCATGTTCATCAACTTATCGCGAGATAACGGTTCACGTGCGTTCATCACCAGCGCTTTCAGCACAGCAAATTCACCTGAGGTCAAAGGCATTGGCTCTTCGCCACGGAACATTTCACGGGTACCTAGGTTCAGGCGGAACTCACCGAACTCCACCAAAGACTCTTCAGAGCTTGGCGCTCCCGGCGCTTCAATAGTCTGACGACGCAATACCGCTTTAAGGCGCGCTAATAGCTCACGCGGGTTAAAAGGCTTGGTCAGGTAATCATCTGCGCCGATTTCTAAGCCAACGATACGGTCGATCTCATCGCCTTTCGCTGTCAGCATCAGAATAGGAATCATATTGTTTGAGTTGCGCAGACGACGACAGATAGATAATCCGTCTTCGCCAGGCAACATCAAATCCAGCACAACCAGATCAGGCTTCTCGGACAAAATACGTTCAACAGCATGTGTTCCATTTGCTTCAACGGACACAACCAGGCCATTACTTTCCA
>JBNKDD010000669.1:0-517 GCA_050288085.1 Anaerolineae bacterium | reverse complement strand
GAGGCGGCTCGCCTGTACGCCACCAGCAAGCCGGCTGCCATTCAGTGGGGCGTTCCCATTTGCATGAACCCGGAAGGCACCAGCGTGGCTCAGGCCATTACCCATTTGTGGTCCATCACCGGCAATATCGATGTCCCAGGGGGCAACGTCATCGCTCGGCCTTCCCACGGCGTCACCACCTACCCCTATTCCACCGAGGAACTGGTGGGTCTCTACGGACAGGAACTGGTCAATAAGCTGAACAAGGCGCGCATCGGCTGCGACACCTATCCCATGGTCAAAGGTTTCCGGGGATGGGCCCAGCCGGACATGGTGATCGAACAGATCGACAGCGGCAAACCGTACCCCATTAAGGGGGCCTGGATTCAGACTGCCAATATTCTGGGCGGGCAGGCCGCCCGGGCCAAACTGCACTATTCAGCGCTGAAAAAGCTGGATTTCGTGGCTGTGGTGGACCTGTTTCACAACCCCACCACCATGGCGCTGGCCGACATCGTCTTGCCGGCAGCCACCTTTG
>JBNKDD010000668.1:0-518 GCA_050288085.1 Anaerolineae bacterium | reverse complement strand
ATAGCGTAGGCCATTTCGTCTGACGGGTCCAGTCCGGCCAAAATAGCGTGGGCCGACTCAACCAGCGCGCCCACCCTGTTGGGATCATCGGTCAAATATGATAAACCAATCGCGTGCCCAATGGTCGGAATGTAGGCCAGGTCCATCGGCTCGTTGGGTTTGGGTTCGATCAGGATTTTGATTCCCGGATCGTGAGCCAGCATTTTGTTAATGGCTGAAACCAATTGATCAACAGCGCAGGTAGCGTCTTTGGCCTCGCGGATGTAGGTGCCTTCGCGGGCCAGCCATAGCACGATATTTTTAGTACCCAAGATATTGGCAATGTCGATAGCTTGCAGGCTGCGGTCAATGGCGTATTGGCGTTCGGCTTTGTTATTGGAGGTGTAGCCGCCGTCGATGGTGCGCGGATCTTCCCACAGCCGGGGGGCGACAAACTCGGCAATCAAACCCTCGCCTGCTAATATTTGGGCCAAATCCCGGGCTGCTGTTTCAACCTCGGCGGCTGATAGATTATTTAA
>JBNKDD010000667.1:0-519 GCA_050288085.1 Anaerolineae bacterium | reverse complement strand
GAGTTGACCCTTCTTGATGATCAGGCGAGTGAGGAAGAACGTCGAGCGTTAGAGGCCCGGATTGAAGATGGAAAGGCCGCGCGCGATCATCTGATCAAAGCCAATACGCGTTTGGTGGTGAGTATCGCCAAAAAATATATGGGACGTGGCGTGCATTTCCTGGACCTGATTCAGGAAGGCAACCTCGGTTTGATGAAAGCTGTCGAAAAATTCGATTATACACGCGGCTATCGCTTTAGTACCTATGCCACATGGTGGATTCGCCAGACGATCACCCGCGCCATTGCCGACCAGAGCCGTACAATCCGTGTACCAGTCCACATGAGTGACCGCATCCGTCGCCTGTATCGCATTGTGCATGAGCTTGAGCAGGAATTCGGACGCAAGCCAACGATTGACGAAATCGCCGAAAAGCTCGAACTGGAACCGCGTAAAGTCCAATGGATGTTGAAAGTCTCCTGGCAGCCTCTGAGTCTGGAACATCCTGTCGGTGAAGATGACGACACTGAACTCGGTAAC
>JBNKDD010000666.1:0-519 GCA_050288085.1 Anaerolineae bacterium | reverse complement strand
AGAAAGTCACCTTCGAAGATGTGGCCGGTGCGGACGAAGCCGTGGAGGAGGTCAAAGAGGTGGTCTCCTTCTTGAAAAAACCGGACATCTACACCCGCCTGGGCGCCAAACTGCCCAAAGGCATTTTGCTGATCGGACCTCCCGGTACGGGTAAGACGCTGCTGGCCCGGGCGGTGGCCGGCGAGGCCGGGGTGCCCTTTTTCAACCTGAGCGGGTCGGATTTCGTGGAGATGTTCGTGGGTGTGGGGGCCGCCCGGGTGCGCGATCTTTTCAAAGATGCCAAAGTCAAGGCCCCCTGCATCATCTTCATCGACGAACTGGATGGCGTGGGCAAAAACCGCTCCCAGGGCGTCTACATGGGCGGCAACGACGAGCGCGATAATACGCTCAACCAACTGCTCACCGAGATGGACGGCTTCGATCCCCAGTCCGGCATCATCATCATGGGGGCCACCAACCGTCCCGAGGTGCTCGATCCGGCCTTGCTGCGGCCCGGACGATTCGACCGTCAGATCCTGG
>JBNKDD010000665.1:0-521 GCA_050288085.1 Anaerolineae bacterium | reverse complement strand
GGGCCGCTATGAACCGCGGCCTGGGAGGCCGCTCTACGATCAAGTGATTATGATTTTGTGGCCGGATTGTTCTTGATTGGACAGTCCGGCCGCTTTGGTTGGGGGCTGAAATCATTGTATAATACGAAAACAAATTGATAATTGACCTTCGGGGCAGGGCGTAATTCCCGACCGGCGGTAAGGCGAGCGCAAGCCAAGCCCGCGAGCGGCGAAACAATCGTTTCGCTGTTGATCCAGTGTGATTCTGGAGCCGACAGTGAGAGTCTGGATGGGAGAAGGTGTAAAGGGTAACCGGTTGATTATTACTGGTTATTGGTGCGTTTTCTTGAATGCTGGCCCCACTACGACGGTGGGGTTTTGTTTTTCAGGTAACGGCCGTTATTCCCTCCGTGCTTCCTCCCACCCTGCCAATTGAACGTAAACCATGAAGAAAATTCTGCGGTTTTTGAACAACCAACCAACCTGGTTAATGGTGTTTGTTTCCTTTTGTCTGCTGCTGTTGGGTTGGTATTTGCTGGTAG
>JBNKDD010000664.1:0-522 GCA_050288085.1 Anaerolineae bacterium | reverse complement strand
CGGTTGACAGTGCCATAACAAATCCCTATGATTGAAACGATGCCCTACCCCATGTGCCGGGCAGATCGCACCATCATCACGACTTGCTTTGAATCTGAAACTACTTCAAACCAATAAGGTGATTGACATGGCCTGGAAAGCTGCTAACCGTCCGATCCGCTGGTTGATATGTGCCTCCCTGGTATTGATAATCCTATTAGCCCTCAGCCTCTTTCCCATTGATGCCCAGGCCCAGAGCAAGTCAGCTTCCTGGGATCGATGGGATGTCGATATTTCTGTCAATACTGACGGCTCCCTCGACATGGTCGAGACCCACGAGATCGGATTCTCCGGCGGCGAATTTACCTTCGGCTTTCGGAACATCCCGCTTGATCAGGCGGAGCAGATCACCAACGTGCAAGTGCGGGAGGGTGACACAGTCTATTCGGAAAACACCAGCGAGGAGCCAAACACCTTCTACACCGAGATAGAACGCGGCCAGTTGCTCGTCAACTGGTTCTTCCCGCCAACCATCGATGCTTC
>JBNKDD010000663.1:0-522 GCA_050288085.1 Anaerolineae bacterium | reverse complement strand
ACAGACCGGGATGATCGGCGGATCAGTCCGGTAAGCAAGACCACCCCAACCGCGATCACTAGGAACAACAACCCCTCGTTTTTCGTCCAGGCCCCCACCCCGATCATAAGCCCGGTCAAGGCGGCTAATCCATGTGGATTGTCATCACGATATTTTTTCAAATAGTTACTCATTACCCCCCGATCCTCGCTGCCGCTCGGATTCTGCCCCCCTTGCAAGGGGGGCGGATGATGCGGATAGCGCATCACAGGGGGTCTTGGCGAATCATCGTGTTCACGCCACAGGGCGATCAGCACCATCACCGCCAGGATCGTAAAGCTGAGTGGCAAATCGGCGTATTGATAGCTGCTCTGCGTGATCAGGAGATGGGAGGTGACCAGGATCAGCCCGGCCAGCAATCCCTGACTCCGGCCTTTGAGCACCCACAATCCACCAATCAGCAGTCCGATCAGCGCCGCCAGGTACAGCCCCGCCACCGTCACCGGCGCGAGGGTCAGGTCACGGCCCGTCACAATCCACAGG
>JBNKDD010000662.1:0-525 GCA_050288085.1 Anaerolineae bacterium | reverse complement strand
TAATCCACTTTATTTCAGAACATATCATTCATAGATTCGGCATACCACAGACATTGACTACGGATCAATGTTTGTCGTTCATGTCTCATCAAGTGGACGAAAGCTACTTAGTTCTTCGCCATATTATGCTCAAGCCAATGATCAGGCCGAGTCTAGTAACAAAACTCTAATCAAGCTAATCAAGAAGAAGATTGAGGAGAATCCCAAGAGGTGGTATGAAGTCTTATCAGAAGCATTATGGGCACATCGCATCTCCAAGTATAGCGCTACGAAGGTAACACCTTTTGAGTTAGTTTATGGGCAAGAAGCTGTTTTACCCGTGGACGTAAATCTGGATGCTTTGTGAATAGCTCGACAAAATGAGTTGTCAAGTGTAGATTATCATAACTTAATGCTCGATAGGCTAGACAAAGTGTCGGATGAGAGAATAAAGGCTTTAGGCAAGATTGAGAGGGATAAATTGAAGGTATCTAAAGCCTACAATAAGAGAGTCAAGGAAAAATCATTTCTGATCGGAGACCTTGT
>JBNKDD010000661.1:0-525 GCA_050288085.1 Anaerolineae bacterium | reverse complement strand
TGAATGAGCAAATGAAACAACGGCTCGTAGGCCGTGTATACGCGGTCTTTGAATTCCGCATCGGGGCCATAGACCGCATTGATGATAACCCGTGTCTGGTTGGGGCAGCGTTCAACAAAAGCAAAACCCGCCTCAAAAAAGGCCGTCAGACGTGCTTCAGCGTTTTCGATAGGTTGGACACCTTCGGCAATGGCGTCGACATGCTCGGCGGCAATTTCATCAATCAGGCTGGTGAGCAGGACGTGTTTGCTGGGAAAGTAATTGTAGATCGTGCCTTTGGCGAACCCTGCCCCGGTGGAGATGCGATTGATGTTGGCTCCGACATACCCTTCACAGGCGAACTCCGCAGCAGCAGCGCTTAGCAGTTGTTCGCGCGTATCGTTCATCTGTTGATCGCGGGTGGCTTTTTGCGGACGGGCCATGATCGCTCCTAAAACATGGGTGGGCAGTCACCCATATTATTTCATAACTTGTATTGGGTGTCAAGCTTATTCATCGTGGCGTTTTTTTATTTATGTCGGGTTA
>JBNKDD010000660.1:0-528 GCA_050288085.1 Anaerolineae bacterium | reverse complement strand
AAACCCTATATATATAGCCTGATTCTGGCGGTGTCAACTCATTGCTGACCCGGCACGATAAAACGGACTTATTGGCAATGTGGCGCGAATGATGGAAAATATCCGGTGACATTGAAGGAGGCTATACATGGTAACGTCACGCGAACGTGTTCGGCAAGCTTTGAATCATCAGGAACCGGATCAAATCCCCATTGATTTGGGAGCCGGATTCCAGACAGGTATGCACGTCCAATCGGTTTACCAACTGCGGCAGGCTCTCGGTCTGGATGCACCGGGAACGCCGGTCAAGGTTATTGAACCGTACCAGATGCTGGGGGAAATCCAGCCCGATCTCCTGGAAGCGGTCAGCGGGGATGTGGTCGGGGTCAATTCCCCCAAGACGATGTTTGGCTACCGCTGCGACAATTGGAAGCCCTGGACAACCTTCGACGGCACGCCGGTGCTGGTTCCCGGTGATTTCAATACCGAGGTTGAACCATCCGGCGAATTGTTTCAGTATCCCGATGGGGACGAATCGGTGCCCCCAAG
>JBNKDD010000659.1:0-509 GCA_050288085.1 Anaerolineae bacterium | reverse complement strand
CTCATGGCCGAGACCATTCCTGAGGCATGGGAGCGCTTACAAGAGTACATCCTGGCATGCCCACATCACGGAATGGAAGACTGGTTCGTCATCCAGAGTTTCTATTCAGGGCTGATTTGTTCGGCCCAGGAACATCTAGATGCTGCAGCAAGTGGGGCATTCTTTTCACTCAGTGTTGGGGCAGCTCAAGCACTGGTTGAGAAGATGGCCTCTAGCCAGAGCTGGGATGAGGAGTGCACTCAGACCCGCACCCGCAAGGTTCACCAGCTTGAAGAGATGGACATGCTCACCACCAAGATTGATCTTCTTATGAAGAAGTTTGAGAACCCGGGCCTCGATCATCTCAAAATGGTCGATGTCCGAGTAACGTGTGAAGAGTGAGGAGAAATGGGCCACATTGGCATCAACTGCCTGATGGTCCCCCAGGACATCAACTTCATTGGTAATTCCAACAATGGTTTTTGTCCTAATCAAAGCTTCAATGCTGAGTGGAACAAACCAAGTTTCCT
>JBNKDD010000658.1:0-529 GCA_050288085.1 Anaerolineae bacterium | reverse complement strand
GGGATTGAGCATTGGCGGTGTCATGGGTGGCCTGGAATCGGAAATCCATGACGGATCAGTTAATGTACTGCTTGAGGCGGCGAACTGGAACTTCATCAACATCCGGCAGACACTCAGCGGCCAGCGTGAAAGAGGGCAGGAAATCAGTTCCGAGGCCGGGGCGCGCTTCAGCCGAGGAGTACATCCGGCGGTATCGGAGTTCGGTCTGCTGCGAGGAATCGAATTGATGAGGCTGCTTGGCGGCGGAGAGATCGCCGAGGGGATCATTGACGAGTATCCGCTCCCGGCCCCGGTCATGATCGTTGACCTGTACATGAGCGAGGTTGAGCGTATCCTGGGGATTGCTCTCGACCAGAACGAAGTGAAGGCGATCCTTGAAAGCCTGGAGTTCACGGTTGAGGTTAAAGACCAGGGAATTCTCAAGGTGACGGCACCTGATCACCGGATGGATATTGGTTATCTGAACGACCCGGCCCATAAAGATATTCAGGATGTGGTAGGTCAGGCAGATTTAATCGAAGAGATTGCA
>JBNKDD010000657.1:0-533 GCA_050288085.1 Anaerolineae bacterium | reverse complement strand
CGTCGGGACTTCCAGGCTTCTCACTCTGAGTGTTGAACACCACAAGGTCGCTGAGCGCCCGGCATAAAACCGGGAAATGCAGGCGGTGGTCTTCACCCCTCTCGCCTGGGAGTTGGTGTCAGTCTCGCACTCACCTGCCACCACCAGCCACCCGCATGACTCTGCGCATGCGCTGCTTCCCCGGCCACGCCCCTCGGCAAATCCCTACGACATATTTGTCGTCGCGCAGGGCCAAAAGAATAATCCACCCCCGCCGGAATCGCGCAGTCGTGGATAGACAGGCGGGAAAAGCGGGCGGGCAGAAAGGATGACCAACCATCGCATAGCTGGTGCTTCTGACCGAGTCGCGACGCGACCATCAACTGGGCGACAGTCTGTCCGGTGCAAGATTGCAGCCACCCCAGAATTCCTCCCCTGTTTACGGGGGAGGTGGCGCGAAGCGCCGGAGGGGGTGTGCGAGCAGCACCGGGAATCCGGCCCCCGTCAGAAGCAGCCCCCCATCCCGCATACTGTGGATGGCCCACAAAGAACCG
>JBNKDD010000656.1:0-534 GCA_050288085.1 Anaerolineae bacterium | reverse complement strand
GTCGCTGAGACAGAAGCTATCCTACCATACCTAACGGATGTATAATGGGATAGTGCATGGGCCACCCACGGATGCCCGTCGCGGTATCGCGTGGAAGACGTGCACTAGGGTGAGGTGGGCCCTGATCATCTCCTTGATCACGTCGTGAACTGTGGCCACTCGTGGTGCCCTCCTGGCTCGCGTGTGTCGTGTTGTCAGGTTTATACCCTTGCAAGGTTGATTATTGATTCAAATCTCTGCGACACCCTCGGACATGGGTGATGGCTTGTTCGCTGTGTTTAAACGTAGAATTATTAGCTTCATAATATTGTGATGATAACTATATGGATGGAGATGAATACTTTATAGTCATGGTTTATGTTAATCAATATTGCTTTGATACCTTTGCATGCTTAGAGTAAGATGCAAACCTACTCATGTTAATCAACTTAACTTGGCTAAATAACATGCTTAATAGTACTTAATCTAGATACTGGTAGGCTTATGAGTTCATTAGTGTTGTTTAAAGACATTGCATGTCTAGCCGTGATCATT
>JBNKDD010000655.1:0-534 GCA_050288085.1 Anaerolineae bacterium | reverse complement strand
CCCAGCCAATGCGGAAACCGGTCATCCCGTACAGCTTGGAAACCCCATTCAACACGATCACGCGCGTCGATTCGATGTCGCGGTCGGTATAGTTCCAGGCGGGCGCGGCCTTTCTGCCGTCGAACACCAGCTTGTGATAAATGTCGTCCATGATCAGGTAGATGCCTTTGCGTTCGCAATAATCTACCAGATCGGCGATCAAATCTTCGCTGAAAACCGCCCCGGAGGGATTGCTGGGGCTGTTGATAATAATCGCTTTGGTATATGAGCTGACAGCCTGTTCAATTTCCTCGAAGCGTGGCTCGAAGGTGCCATCTTCCGGCGTGACCACGACCGGAATCCCGTGGCACATTTTGATCATTTCAGGATAGCTCACCCAGTACGGGGCCAGAATGATCACCTCATCCTGCGGATCGACAATCGAAAACAATAAATTGAATAAGGATTGCTTCGCCCCAGTCGAAACGATCACTTGCTCCGGCGCAGGTAAACGATTATAGTTTTCTTCGGTGTAACGGATAATCAGATCGGAAG
>JBNKDD010000654.1:0-534 GCA_050288085.1 Anaerolineae bacterium | reverse complement strand
AGCTTCATCTTTTTGGGGCCAACCGGCGTCGGCAAAACGGAGCTGGCCCGCGCCCTGGCGGAGTTTCTGTTCGACGATGAGCGCAACATGGTGCGCATCGACATGAGCGAATACCAGGAGCGGCACACCGTCGCCCGGCTCATTGGCGCGCCGCCTGGCTACGTGGGCTACGATGAAGGTGGCCAGTTGACGGAAGCGGTGCGCAGACGGCCGTATTCGGTCATCCTCTTTGATGAAATCGAGAAGGCCCATCATGAGGTGTTTAACATCTTTTTGCAGGTGCTGGATGACGGCCGTTTAACGGACGGGCACGGACGCACGGTTGATTTTCGCAATGCGATCATCATCATGACCAGCAATATCGGCTCACAGCACATTGTCAGCACTGCGGATGACGCCGTGATGGAAGAACAGGTGATGAACGCCCTGCGTAATCACTTCCGACCGGAATTCCTGAACCGGGTCGATGATATTGTCATCTTCCACCGGCTGACACAGGAACATCTACGAGGCATTGCTCAAATTCAGCTCAAT
>JBNKDD010000653.1:0-535 GCA_050288085.1 Anaerolineae bacterium | reverse complement strand
CAGGAGCGCCTAGGACAGTTATCCAGCCTATGATACAATGACCTGGCGAGTGTAGCCATTGATCAAGAGAGGTTGACAAAGGCCGTTGCTGTGGCTGATGAGAAGGAGAGAAAGAAGATGATGCATACATCCTCTGGTGGTGGTAGTTCAAGTGGTGCTCCGCCTAGGTACCACATGGTATATACCCCACTTGGGGGTCAGCTACGCCGACCACCATAGCAGCAGAATTGGGGCAATCACCCACAATACTAGCAACGTCAGTTCCAGCCGCAACAACAACAACAACAACAGTTCAACCGTGCTCCTACTCCATCGCCGCAGTAAGCTGCCATCAAGAGTTTCCTGCCAGCAACTTTCCATGCTTCAACTACAGGAATATGGGGCACTATGCTCGTGAATGCTGCTATCCAAAGCAAAGCAACTCAACATGAGCTCTAGCACACGTAGTCAATCAACAGAGGGGTCCTGCACCACGAACTGGCTGTGGCAACTATACCACCATGGGTGAGATTCCCATGGGAGAAGAAGTGCTATT
>JBNKDD010000652.1:0-536 GCA_050288085.1 Anaerolineae bacterium | reverse complement strand
TATGAATTTGCCGTAGCGGTCATCCTCCGGGTGGACGGCCACAGCCGTATCGCCGAGGATGGTTTCAGGGCGTGTCGTGGCTACCGGGATATATTCATCGCTGTCTTTGAGCATGTACTTGAAATAGTACAGCTTGCCGGGTTCCTCGGAATATTCGACTTCCAGATCGGAGACGGCGGTCTTGAGGCCGGGTGACCAGTTGATCAGGCGCGGGCCGCGGTAGATCAGGTCCTTGTCGTAGAGGCGTACGAAGGCTTCGTTCACGGCGCGCGAGAGGCCTTCATCGAGGGTGAAGCGTTCACGGCTCCAATCGCAGGAAGCACCCAGGCGGCGGATCTGCTGGGTGATGATGCCGCCGTATTTTGCCTTCCATTCCCAGGTGCGGCGCAGGAATTCTTCACGGCCGACTTCTTCGCGTGAGGTGCCTTCGCTGCGCAGCAGTTTTTCAACCTGCAACTGGGTAGCGATCCCGGCATGATCGCTGCCGGGCACCCACAGGGTGGGGATGCCTTTCATGCGATGGTAGCGGATCATCA
>JBNKDD010000651.1:0-539 GCA_050288085.1 Anaerolineae bacterium | reverse complement strand
CAGCTAGTGTATGGTAAGACTTGTCACCTTCCCGTATAACTTGAACACAAAGCTTTCTGTGCCATCAAAAAGTGGAACATGGACCTCAAAGCGGCCGGAATAAAAAGGAAAATTTATATTGCCGAACTTGAGGCATGGAGGGAAAAGGCTTACAACAGTGCCAAGCTATATAAAGAAAGAACCAAAAGATGGCACGACAAGCGAGTCAAGGCCAAGCAATTCAAACCAGGAGATAAGGTACTTCTCTTTAACTCTCGTGTTCATGTATTCGATCATGGAAAGGTTTGTAGTAAGTGGGAAGGCCCTTACTTAGTACTGCATGTTGCAGATCACATCACAGTCACCCTCCAGTGCGATGATGGATACATTCAAGGCAAATGGTCAACGCCTTAAATTATTCCTTGAGCTAAACCCCCAGGATTTTGATGAAGTGGATGCTCTCAATTTTCTTAAGATAGAATAATTACATCCACAGGTTTGCACGACCTCAATAGAATAGTTATCTTTAGTATAGGATTTCCCTTTCCATTCAAAAATAA
>JBNKDD010000650.1:0-539 GCA_050288085.1 Anaerolineae bacterium | reverse complement strand
AAAATACTTCCATTTGAGTTATGTGCTTGTTGTGGCCGCCGCGGCCCTGACCCTGGGATTGAGGCAGTGCCAGTCACATGCGGACGGCAACGCGATCCAGCAATCGGCGGCCGCAACGGTGTCCGCGCCTGCACCTGATGCCCTGGCGCCGGAATTCAGCCTGCGGACGGCCATCGCCCGGGTCGCCCGGCAAAACATACCGGCCGTGGTCCACATCGACGTGGTCCAGCGCCGGGAGATCTCCAACCCCATGATGCCCTTCAGAAACGATCCGTTTTTTCATTTCTTTTTCAACGGACCCCAGATGCCGCGCAAATTCAAGCAGGAACTCAAAGGCCTGGGCACCGGCATGCTGATCGACCATCGCGGCAATATCCTGACCAACAACCATGTGGTCAATGATGCCGATAAAATCACCGTCATCCTGTCCGATGAACGAAAGTTTTCGGCCAAGGTCATCGGTTCAGATCCCAAAACGGAAGTGGCGCTGATTAAAATTGATAACCCTGAAGATCTTCCTTATCTGGAGCTTGGTGATT
>JBNKDD010000649.1:0-539 GCA_050288085.1 Anaerolineae bacterium | reverse complement strand
TACTTTTACGCCAGCGGCGGCGGCATTGGCCACGGCCGTTGACAGCGCATCACCGTCCTCAGCAATAATAATCAACCCGGCAACACCCTGGCTGACCATATTGTCGATCTGGTCGATCTGCAATTTCACATCATGATTGGCTTCTTGCGACAGGACTTCGTAGCCCTTGGCTTCCAGCAAACCACGCATCAGCACTTCTTCATTCTTCCAACGCTCGGTAGCGAAGTCAGAGAAGGAGAGGCCGACTTTGACGGTTTCGCCTGTTGCTTCATCAACAACCGGTTCGGCAGTTGGTGCGGCGGGGGCGCTTGTGGCCGGAGCGACGGGTTCTTCTGTTTCGCCGCCACCGCAGCTAATCAAGAACGAAATCGCCAGAACGGCCAACAGAATCAATAAAAATTTTGTATACTTTGATCTCATTTCTTTCCTCCGTGAGATTTGTTAAGGATAAACAAGCAACTACTCAGTCAAGGGAGATAGCTGCACACAAACAAAAAATTGATATTTTGTGCGAACTGCTCAAAAATACTTGACTTTTT
>JBNKDD010000648.1:0-539 GCA_050288085.1 Anaerolineae bacterium | reverse complement strand
TCCTGAAAAAGAGGCCATTACAGATAACAAGCAAGTAGCCATGAGCTAAGATATAACCTGAGGTGAATAAGCAAGTTAAGCAAGCCACCACTAGCATAAGACACCCATCTCAACCAAGATAAGCATATAAACTTGCTAGACATCATCTCAAGGAGGACAATGATAGTTCAGGAAAGCATGCTTTACCAAACGCTCACATATGCAACTAAGAACTCAGTTTGTACAAGTGAGTAAACAAGCAAGTGATTAAGCAATTAAGTTCACAATTTACTCATTTTAAGTCCTCAAGTGATCTTTAGACCGCGTGGAGGGTCGCACGACTGGATACGGCAAACACCCTGGAGCTTCGAGACCACCGTATTGGACATTCCTCAAATGATCTCTAGACCGCGCGGAGGGTCGCACGACTGGATACGGCAAACACCCTGAAATTTCGAGACCACCATATTGGACATTCCTCAAATGACCTCTAGACTGTGTGGAGGGTTGCATGACTAGGTACGGTAAACACTCTAGAGCTTTGATATCATCAGATCGGA
>JBNKDD010000647.1:0-539 GCA_050288085.1 Anaerolineae bacterium | reverse complement strand
TTGCGCTTCAGGGAGTTCATTGCCTTGATGGCCATAAAAATTGCGAACGCCACGATGGTAAAATCAAATACAGTTTGAATAAATTTCCCGTAATTCAATGTCACTGCAGCGATATCCCCTGCAGCTTGTTTGAGCGTAATTGACATGTTGGTAAAATCGATCCCGCCGATTACAAGTCCAAGCGGCGGCATAATGATGTCCTCCACAAGGGAGGAGACGATTTTTCCAAAAGCCGCGCCAATAATGATACCAACCGCCATATCCGCTACATTCCCACGCATGGCAAATTCTTTAAATTCTTTGAAAATACCCATAGGACCTCCTTGTGCTGGAAGTGAACAGCCACACTTCAGAATAATATTAGTATTGGTCGCCTAAAATGACAGGAATGAGTGGAACTTTCAGCTAAGATACAGTACCAAACTTGGTACTGTCAATTTAATTGCTGTTTTACAGGAACAACTGATCCGAACGGCAATCGGCTAAACCATTGATTCGATCTTCTCCAACTGCTTCTCAAGGCGTTGAGGGGAAACGGG
>JBNKDD010000646.1:0-539 GCA_050288085.1 Anaerolineae bacterium | reverse complement strand
GAACAGGATTGGAGTGCCTGGTATCGTCTGTTCAGTGCTGGACGGTTCATGTATGAGCAAGCGAGTGCAATTCTCTTTCGAGAGACGTTGAAGCATGTGGCTGAAGATGAACTCTATGTGGTGGGCGGGGATGCGACGCAAACGCCGCGCAGTAGTCGCAAGCTGGAAGGAAGTGGCTGGCTACGCAATCTGCGAACACCGCCGTTCATGGTGGGTATTCATGCTGCTCAAAGATGGTTCAATGGGAGTTGGTTGATGCCCCCGGAGCAAGGCTACAGCCGCGCGACGCCTATCTATTGGGTGCCAGCGTTTACTGAGAAATCGCAGCCGCAAGCGCATGAACCCTGCAAGGAGTGGCAGGCCGCTCTGACGTTCTTGAAGTGGCTACGGGAGCAGTTGCGTGCCTGTGGACGGGTGGCACAACGCGTGTTGATGGTGGCCGATGGCAGTTATGACAATCTGAAGTTATGGCGACAACTGCCAGATGGCGTGATTTTGCTGGCGCGGAGTGCCAAGAACCGGGTCTTATACAGTCTTCC
>JBNKDD010000645.1:0-544 GCA_050288085.1 Anaerolineae bacterium | reverse complement strand
GCTTCAGCCAGTTGTTCATGAAAGCGCTTCGTCCAGGCCCCAGCCACTTCCGCCGCCGACCATGGCGATTGGCTCATGAACCGCGACAAGCCGCTGATACTCTGCCCATCTGCCACCTGGTGCACCAATCCACTCAATGTATGTGTTCCCTGGCACAGCATCAGCGCCAGCAGTACGGTCACCAGGTACTTATACTGGGGCTTGCTCAAGCTGCTTCGAAACGTTTCACAGAACTGGCGCAGTCGTGCATCCAGACAGATAATGGGTATTGGCACCGTGTTCCTCACTGGTTGAGATGGTCAAGCAACCGATCTTGTACCACCAGGAGCGCGGTGTTTCAACTTGTCAATCAAAAAGTGCAAACATAGAGAATTCATTCTAACAGAACCAGAGATCAGCAAACTGCGGCAGGCTGAAGGTCAAACCGAGGATGGGCAGGAACTGAGACGGTTGCAGGCGGTGCGACTGTACGGAGAAGGCAAACCAGTCCAGGAAATACTGGATATGGTGGGTGGGAGTTGGCGATCCCTGATGGATTGGTGTC
>JBNKDD010000644.1:0-544 GCA_050288085.1 Anaerolineae bacterium | reverse complement strand
GCTGCCTACCACGCCGGTAGCGCCCAGATTGCCGCCGGGAATGTCGGCAATGTGCATCGAACCGCCCCGCCCCCGGCAGTAACCAACTTCCTTACCCAGAAACTCGGCCATCATCAGGGTGATGTCGGCTCCTTTGGCAATGGTGTGGCCGTGGCCCCGGTGATGATGAATGATCAAATCCTCCGGGGCCAAAGCCCCGCTACTGCCAACCGCCGAAGCCTCCTGCCCGATGGACAGGTGCATCGTGCCGTGAACCAAACCGCGGACATACAGGTCTTCGGCTTTTTCTTCAAAATACCGGATCTCGCACATCTTTTGCAGCATCCAGGCCAGCTTCTCCCGCGGCAATTCGTTGACCAACCGGCTGCTATCAGCCGCCGCCAGCGAGAGACCAATTTTCAGGTCTGTTGCTGTTGTTGTCATACTATTATTGTTATTTTTGCTTTTTTCTTTCTTGCTTGTTCGAGGCATAATTACTTCCTTTTCTTCAACCCAATTTCATTGGGCATAATGATTATTGGCCGTAAATAGTAGCGTACATGTC
>JBNKDD010000643.1:0-546 GCA_050288085.1 Anaerolineae bacterium | reverse complement strand
CATCGTCGCACCTTCAGGAACCAGCGCCTTGAGTTCGTCGACCGCGTCCAGTCCGGTTTCATAATCGACACCGGAGAAGGTTTCGCCCTTATCAAACGCCTCACCATGACGATTGAATTTGCGATGATCATCCTCGGCAAATTTGGTCTGGCGGCTCATCTTGCCGGTTAACAGACCACTGGCGAGCGGAACCCGTGCCAGAATACCAACTTTTTTAGCTTTAGCCTGTTGGAAGAACAATTCTGAGGGACGATGCCGGAACATATTGAAGATAATCTGGACGGTCTTCACATTCGGGTATTCAATGGCTTTCAGCGCTTCTTCGACCTTTTCCACGCTGACACCATAGTGCTTGATCTTCCCGGCCTGCATCAGATCATCCAGCACCCCAAAAACTTCCGGGCGATAGAACACCTCGGTCGGTGGACAGTGTAATTGCACAATATCGAGCGCCTCAACATCCAGATTTTTCAGGCTGCGTTCGATGAACGCTGTCAGATTTTCCCGGTTATAGCCATCCGCCACATGGGGATCGAGCCGGCGACC
>JBNKDD010000642.1:306-546 GCA_050288085.1 Anaerolineae bacterium | reverse complement strand
AGGCAGCGCGTGACGGCGCTGGAATCTTGTGAGGCCGCGTGGGAGCAATCAAAACGAGACATTCAGAATATCAATGCCCGTTTGAGCGCCGTACTGACGGCCTTCGATGGGCTCATCTATGTCTGTTCCCGGGATTTCCGGATTGAATTTATGAACACCCGGCTTATCGAGCGTACCGGCTACGATGCCACGGGTGAATTGTGCTACAAGGTCCTGCATGATCGCAACAGCCCCTGCCCC
>JBNKDD010000642.1:0-296 GCA_050288085.1 Anaerolineae bacterium | reverse complement strand
ATCAATGAGCGTATCTTCAACGGCGAAACGGTTCGCTGGGAAATCCAAAGCCCCAAGGACGACCAGTGGTTCTACGTTGTCAATACGCCCCTGTACAATGAAGACGGATCGATCTCCAAACAGTCCATGATCATCGATATCACCGAACGCAAGCAGGCCGAAGAAGCCTTGCGAAGGGCGCATGCCGATTTAGAACAGGCTGTTGCGGAGCGTACGGCGGAGCTGGTCGCCAAGAACCGGCAATTAATCCAGGCTGTGGAGGAGCATCGGATCACAGAGCGGGCCTTAAGACAATC
>JBNKDD010000641.1:0-546 GCA_050288085.1 Anaerolineae bacterium | reverse complement strand
AACTTGACCCCTTTGGCTGTGATCCGCTGGTCGATCCCAGACCCTGTGATCTCTACTCCCAAATCTCGACTGATCTGGGCTAAATCCATCAACGAGGCTTCTGGTTGTTCTATCCAGCCCAACACCAGCGTTTCGACAAATTCCTTTTCCATCATTTTTGATTGTCTTTGCACAAATCCGATTTCTTTCCCTGCCTCTTCGCTTGCTTCTTCTAAAATCTCGCGTAAGACCGCTTTTCCCTTGCTATACGTGTCCTGGGGCATTGTATTCTCCTTGTTTGTGGTGAACTAGAGAATATCATGCCCCTTCCTCTTTTTCTTGCCTTAACTTGATGCCTATGAGATGTATCTCGCCCCTACAGTCGATTTACCTTCGCTCACTGGCACACCTGGCCCCTGATGTTGAACCGAACACGCTCTTTATCTACGTCGAAAATTTAGATTCACCATTTGAGGGACTCCCCTGGGAGGAACAGCTCCCCTTTCCGGAAGAAGAAGCATGGGGCTTCGAGGGAGCGGTGAAGTTTTTCTATGAAGATCGGGCTGT
>JBNKDD010000640.1:0-547 GCA_050288085.1 Anaerolineae bacterium | reverse complement strand
GACACGCGGAGTTGGTCGTAGCCGTTGGCTAAAATGAACGAGGCCAGGCTGCTGGCAACCGGAATGTAACCGCACTCGGCCAGTCCGGCGGCCATGCTGATCATATTGCTTTCGGCAATGCCGATGTTGTAGAAGCGGTCGGGTATTTCCAGCCGAACGCCTTTGGTGTAGGTGGTTGAAGCTAAATCGCCATCCAAAATGACCACTTTTTTATTGTTGCGGCAGAGGTCCAAAATGGCGTCGCCAAAGACCTCGCGCATGCGTTTTGCGGGCTTCAGCCCGGCTAATTCTCCTAATGCCATTATAGTTCCTCCAATGCTTTCTCGGCTTGTTCAGGGGTGAGCGCTCTACCGTGGAAGGTGTAATCGGCTTCAACAAACGAGATGCCTTTGCCTTTTACGGTGTGGGCAATCACCACGCTCGGTTGGTCTTTGACTTCTTTTACGGCTTCCAGCGTTTCAATCAACGCGCCGATGTTATGGCCGTCCACCTCAACGGCGTGCCAGCCAAAAGCGCGCCATTTCTCGGCAAAGGGTTCCAGCGCCAG
>JBNKDD010000639.1:0-548 GCA_050288085.1 Anaerolineae bacterium | reverse complement strand
CCGATGGCGGCGATAATGGTGTCGGCCTCAAACGTGTAGGTTTCGCCTTCAATCAGCACCGGCTTGGGACGGCGACCGGGGCCGTCGTCCATCATCTGGGCTTTGCCCCAGATGAAGCGCAGCGTGCCGTCGTCGGCCTTTTCGATTTTCAGCGGAATGGCGTGGGTGATGATGGTGACGCCCTCCAATTTGGCGTCATGGATTTCTTCATTGTCGGCGGGCATATCCTCTTCCCGGCGACGATACAAAATGGTGACATCGGAGCCGTAGCGCCGGGCGGTGCGGGCGGCGTCCATCGCCACGTTGCCGCCGCCAATCACGGCCACGCGCTGCCCGATGTTGGGCTGCTTGCCATTGGTGACATCGTCCAGAATTTCTAAACCCGACATCACGGTCGTGGCGTCTTCGCCTTCAATCTCAATGGCGTACGGCTGATTCAGGCCGCTTGAACAAAAAATAGCATCATAGGCGTTCATCACATCGTCAAAAGCGATCTCCTGACCGACCTTGCTTTCGAAGGCGATTTTCACGCCTAACGATTGAATATA
>JBNKDD010000638.1:0-551 GCA_050288085.1 Anaerolineae bacterium | reverse complement strand
GCGTGGTAAACTTTACGATCCCGATGCGGTCGATGCCTGCCTTGAGATTTTCGAAAGTGGAAATTTCCGTTTCGATGACAACACGAGCTGAACAGCCAGGCGATCCGGCTACGCCGGGCAGCGTCTGCTGCCAGGTTATTGCGAATGGGTGAAGCCGCTCTCCTTGAATCGACGATCACCTGCCCGCACTGCGGCGAAAGCATCCTCGAAGCACGGTACGACATGGCCGCGTTGCGCCGGAATAACTGGCTGCGCGCGATCCGGCACCGTAAGCCCGGCCTGTGGCGCTACCATGAACTGCTGCCGCTGCAAAACCTCGATCATATCGTCACGATGGGCGAAGGCGGGACTCCGCTGCTCCAAGCGCCCAACCTGGGCCTGATGCTCGGCCTGAAAAACCTGTACATCAAAGACGAACGCCAGGGACCCACCGGTTCGTTCAAGGACCGGCAGGCGTCGGTGGCGATCTCGGTGCTGCGCGAACTGGGTATCGGCGAGGCGGTCGTCGCCTCGACCGGCAACGTCGCCATCGCCTACGCCGCCTACGCCGC
>JBNKDD010000637.1:0-551 GCA_050288085.1 Anaerolineae bacterium | reverse complement strand
TAAAGGTCATTCCGGCGGGAGTCATGCTGGTGTCTTCGCGTGAAACTACCATCACCCCGTTCGCTTCGGGAATAACCATCACAATACACTCAAAGCAGCCGCAGGCCGTCATTGGGTTTTCCATAATGGAGTACATAGTGACTTCCGCCACAGAACCGTGCGAAGCCTGCTCGGCAAAGTTGTTGGGACCTGTCCAGTACCCCTTTGTGGCATCGAGCGCCCGCCCTTTTGGTATCGGTTGGTTAGGGCCGGTGGGGTTGATTTCAAAGCTGGCCTTGCAGTCGAGCCAGTTGTAAGCGCCACACAATCCCACTCGCTGCGGTGATACAATGCACACGTGATTGGGGGCAAAACTCTGGCACAGCGTACACGAGTAAAATTCGTCTACGCTTTCATCGGTCAGATCGGCCAGACGCCGGTTGCGGAAATTAAAAGCATCGCGCCCCTTCTCTAACCATTCGGCGTGTAAGGCCGGGTCGGTGATGAGTGTAACCTGCACCTTATCAACAATCGAGCCAAATTCTGAGTGGAAGCGGGCATGCAAAATATCG
>JBNKDD010000636.1:0-552 GCA_050288085.1 Anaerolineae bacterium | reverse complement strand
TGGGGTCAGTGCCCGCTCACCGTACTTGCGCCGTCGCCCGCGCCCGCGCCCGGTCTGCGGTTCAGGGAGATGGTGCAACACGCGATTTTTGGCACTCCGTACCATCACGATGGTATCCCTGGGTAGATCGCGCCAGAAACCGACGACATCATAACTGCCGTCAAAGACCCCCAAAACCTGCTGCGTATGCCGTCCGTATCGGGTCAACTGCTGACGTACCCAGCCCAGGAAGTACAGTGCCGCTTCCCACTCCTTGCACGGCGGATGGGCTGTCGGCTGCGATTTGGCTGTGAAGGCAGGCTGCCAGTGGATCGGAACCGCGCGACTGTACCCGTTTTCGGCGGGCACAAACCAACTCCCATTGAACCACCGCTGCGCCGCATGAATCCCCACCCTGAATGGTGGTGTCCGTAAGTTTCGCAACCACCCCGATCCTTCCATCTTCCGGCTGCTGCGCGGCGTCTGGGTTGTATCCCCACCCACCCCATACACCGCCTCACGTTCCACGTGGATCAGTGTCTCGGCAAACAGTATTTCGCTGGCCGCTTCATA
>JBNKDD010000635.1:0-554 GCA_050288085.1 Anaerolineae bacterium | reverse complement strand
GAAAATCTAAACATCTTCCTATTCGACCTGTTTCACAGTGGGAGGTGGCGAACCGGAGGTTCGACGGGGGGATGACAATCACTTGCCGGTCAGATTGTCGCCGGGTACACTGACAGCACACGCTATCTTCAGGGTGTTGTACCTGTTTAGGTTCTGTTGGTATTTTGGACGGTTAACTGATTCGATCCTCTGCCACCGCCAAAGCGATACCTGCCCCCCTTGGCGAAGGGGGGCGGATGATGCGAACACCGCAGGTGGAGCATCACGGGGGGTGTGGAGTGAAAATTACAAATAATATAGGATTGACCATGCCCCCAATTTATCTGGACTACAACGCCACGACCCCTATCGACCCGCAGGTATTGGAAGCCATGCTTCCTTATCTACGCGATCACTTCGGCAACCCGTCCAGCAGCCACCAATACGGCCAGCAGACACACACCGCCGTCCACCGGGCTCGCGAGCAGGTAGCAGATTTGTTAGGCTGCACACTTGACGAAGTGATTTTCACCGGCGGCGGCAGCGAATCGGACAACCTCGCCATCAAGGGAGTC
>JBNKDD010000634.1:0-555 GCA_050288085.1 Anaerolineae bacterium | reverse complement strand
GGAGGTCGATTTCCTACTGCCGCAGGATACCAAGCATGAGATCAGCCTGGAAGGGGGCAAAACCTGGGTCGGGTTTGACTTCGTGCATGGCAAGGATCACATGCGGATCGACATCCAGTCGGCCATCAATCTGTACCCCTTCTTCAGCCACGAACAACACGCCGGCTGGCTGCACGATGCCGGGGCGGTCTTCACCCGGGCGGTTGAGTCGGGCGACGTGGTGGCCGCCATGGCCCGCATCGACAGCGACGAGACGCTCGAAAATGTGGAGCGCTACGGCACCCGCCTGTTCTTCGCTTCCGGCGGCCATCCGCTCCACTTCCAGCATCACGTCAATTCCTTGATGAACCAGCGCCTCGCTCAACTCGAACACACGGCCATGCACAAGCACCGGATTGAGATCCCCGGCGGGCGTTACTATGTCATGGCCCGTTCGGTCGGTGCGGCAGCGGGTTATGAGGGGATGGATATCGAGCGCGGTGAAATCCGGATCGACCACCGGCGGGGCACCGCCTGGGTCAATGATCAAGACTGGCTCTCCCTCCCGGACAGCCC
>JBNKDD010000633.1:0-556 GCA_050288085.1 Anaerolineae bacterium | reverse complement strand
GTTGCAGGCAGAACTTACAACCATCGCAATACCATCTATTTTCTTCCCTCAGGCGGGATCAAGAAGGGGTCGACGATCTCCGACTGGGACGATCTGCCGGTGAGCACCCGCCTGCTCGTCGGATATAAAGGGCCTTTTCCGGTTAGCAAGGAGCGATCAGCCTACCGCATCGCCGGCCCCAGGTACAAAGACCCCCAAACCATCTATTACCTGCCGTCCAGGGAGCTTTTGGGCGGCAACAAGATCAAGGATTTCAGCCGTCTACAGGCCGGCACGCTCGTCTTTCTTCCCGTGGCGCTATAAGTTCGTGTCGGCTACAACACCATGCTCAAAATATTCAACATGAAGATGGCCGGCGGTCCGCTGTCTCTTAAATCCAGCCAGCTTGACGGCGGCATTCAAATGGCTCAACAGTACGGCCGGGATGTGGCGGCACATATCGAAGGATAGGCGGAACCGGAAATCATGGCCCGGTAGCCACCGCCTGCCACATCTGCTGATTGAGGGGGCCGATAAACGCTTCAAATTCTGATGGCGGTGGCAGCACGTTACCCCC
>JBNKDD010000632.1:0-556 GCA_050288085.1 Anaerolineae bacterium | reverse complement strand
GAGCATAACATTCATTCCCATTCATCGCGTATCCATCATCCAAAGGTTACATCCAAGTTACATGACATTAGAGTAAGTGGCTGAAATGAAACCCGCCTATCAAAAACAAAAGGGGCACAAGAACCTTGTTCTCACGCCACGGGTTACATTTGAGGTTACAGGCTACCAAGCTACTTGTTAGCCTAACCTATCCACTCAAAATAACAAAAGTCAGTCCACCCTGCCTTCCCAACATGTCCGTCACCTACTCCTCATCAACATCTGACTCCGTGTCGGGCTCAGCAAGTGCTGCAGGCGCTGCGGGTGCTGCGGGTGCAGGCGGCACCTGAAGCTGAAGCACCTGAAGCTGCTGCTCGAGATCGGCAATCGTCGCTGCCCTCTGCTCGAGGTCAAGGTCCTGCTGCTCGACGTGGTGCTCAAGGTGTATGATCGCGTGGGTGCGGTCGTCCAGCATCTCACGAGCGGCATCTAGCTGCTGGCGGAAGTAGTGCCACCCATGCTCAGCCTCGCTGAGGCGGCGGTACGCGACCTGAAGCTCACGGTCCTGGTCCGAGGG
>JBNKDD010000631.1:0-557 GCA_050288085.1 Anaerolineae bacterium | reverse complement strand
CGTCTTGTCATGGTGTGGCCTTCACTGTGACAGATGGAACAATGTACTTTATTTTTTATTTGCTCAAAGTCACCTGAACCATACATATCATTACCGTAACCCTTCTCCATATCGTCCATCTCGTTATGGAAGCGCTTCTTCTTCTGTCTCCCCTTCTGCATCTTTCGCATGGCCAGGTCCGGTACATAGTCCACTCGGAATATGTGTCCTCCTGATACCTCACCACCAACACTAGTCCGGCTTGATGAATTGACGTCGTACACAAGCTTCATGGGATCAAACAACACGACAACTTCATTATTTGATATGTCAGCCTGTTCAAGAAGGTATTTTCTTGTAGGTTCCCCCCAACGTTCCCCTTTTGCTAGAGACTGATGTGCTTTCTTCCACCTACTCATGAAGTACTCGTTACACTTATGAAAAGTGTAATCCACAATATGAGAAATAGGTAAGTAACGGATGCCTTTTAGAACGATGTTGAACACTTATGAGATGTTCATTGTCATGATGCCATATCGAGATCCACCTTCATCAAAAGCAAGAACCCACTTAGATTT
>JBNKDD010000630.1:0-559 GCA_050288085.1 Anaerolineae bacterium | reverse complement strand
AAAATATCTTTCCCCCCCTATGGTTCAAGGGTCAAAACCCACCCTGCCGGTAAACCCAATTATGCCCAGTAAGACAAAATCCTAACTGCATGTATAACATTAAAAATGTAGAGGACATAATAACATAGTGTACTAACTATATAAATTAATATATATATGTCTAAAAGTAACGCGCTCAAGCTAGCAACAAAGACACAGATATGCAGAACACTGGTGTGGGCGATAGTGGCCTATGGAAGTGAAAACTGGACAATAAGAAAAGCTGAGGAAGACAAAATTCAAGCCTTTGAAATGAAAACTCTGAGGAGAATGTTGGGCATTACATGGCAAGAACACAAGACAAACGAGTTTATACTCCAGGAGTCAGGACACCGTTTACTCCCGAGAGTTACTAAAGCTGATTAAGACAAGAAAACTTCAGTATAAAGGCCACATAAGCAGAAAACCTGATAGCCTAGAAAAGACGACAATGCAAGGTACAGTTCCGGATAAAAGGGGGCGAGGAAGACCAATAAAAACATGGATGGACAACTTTACTGAATGGACAGGTCTCAGAGCT
>JBNKDD010000629.1:0-560 GCA_050288085.1 Anaerolineae bacterium | reverse complement strand
GCCTATGGCATCAAAATATAGAATTGCGCTCTCGTTGCGCAAAAAATATGGTAGGAGATTGGAGATTGACCTGCTGTAATCTCCAATCTCCTAACTACCTGTTTTAATTATTTAACGGCACTTCAACCAGCCGGAAAGGCGGGTTAGCATTGGGCCCGGCACCATCGGGTCCCCAGAAATGGTCGGCCTGATTTTCAACCAGCCAGGCACTGCCATTGTAAAGGGCAAAAGTGGCTATCCCGTCCAAACCGGTGCTAATAACCCGTACCTGCGCGGTGTTGCCATCCAGAGTCAGGAGCGACATTCCGCCCGGCTGCGATTCGGCTACGGCCAGCGTATTGGAATCAATTACTTTCAGGCCGTCGGGTCGTCGTAACGGAATTGAGGTTTGGATTTCAGTAATGGCTCCGGCGCTGCCGTCATCCGCAATGGGAATACTGAACAGTTGGCCGGTGGCGATATTGACAATGTAGAGTACGTTCTGACTTTGATCAACATCCAGACCGTTCAAACTCCACATATCTTCGCCCAACACCGCGTCATTAACCCACTCTTCCAAC
>JBNKDD010000628.1:0-563 GCA_050288085.1 Anaerolineae bacterium | reverse complement strand
GCCAGCTCACCGAGGCCGTGCGCCGCCGTCCCTACGCGGTCGTGCTGTTCGACGAGATCGAAAAAGCGCACCCCGAAGTGTTCAACCTGTTCCTGCAAGTGCTGGACGAAGGTCGGCTGACCGATGGGCACGGGCGCACGGTCGATTTCAAGAATACCGTGATCATCATGACCAGCAACGTCGGCAGCCAGCGCATCAAGGAGATGTCGGATCGTGGCGAGGACGAGGTGCGCCGCGCGATCATGGACGAACTGGATCGCACCTTCCGGCCCGAATTCCTGAACCGGATCGACGAGATCATCCTGTTCCACAGCCTGACGCCGGAGCACATCAAGCAGATCGTCTCGATCCAGCTTCGCAGCCTGGACGACCTGCTCGCCGACCGCCGGATTCGTGTCGAGATGAGCGACGGCGCGCAGACGTTTTTGGCCGAGCGCGGTTACGACCCGGTCTACGGGGCGCGCCCGCTCAAGCGCACGCTTCAGCGCGAGTTGCAGGACCCGCTGGCCCTGGCGATCCTGGAAGGGCGCGTGTTGGACGGCGACACGGTGCTGGTCGATGTC
>JBNKDD010000627.1:0-563 GCA_050288085.1 Anaerolineae bacterium | reverse complement strand
ATATCTGCGCCAGACAGACAGGTCGATACCTCGGCGATGGTGCCATCTCCGCCGTACACCCCCACCATATCAACCCCCGCCTTGATCGCCTCCTGAGTCAGCCGACGGGCATCACCGGGCCCGCGCGTAATCGAAACGTCCCATTCCAGGCCAAGCGGTTGAAATACGTCGTTGAAAGTATTCAGGATCGGCTCCGATTGTCCGGCAGCCGGGTTAACGATAATCTGTAAGCGTTGAGCCATAGTATTCTCATCTCTAAAAGCGCTACAGTTGCGTAATATTTCCCCCCACCATCGCTAATGCGACAGCATAAGCGCGATGGGGGGCAACTGCATAAACTCGATCAATTCAGATAATATAGGTCTCGCCAGTGCTTTTCAAGAGAGGAGTTTCTGATAAATCCCCCACATCGCCTCCGCCGCCCGCGCCCAGGTGAACGTACCCGCACGCTCAATGCCCCGCGCCCGGAGCGTATCCCGCAGCATCGCATCCCCCAGCAGGTTATCCAACGCAGCAGCGATCTCCCCCACGTCAATCGGATCGACCATCAGCCCGGCCCCGCC
>JBNKDD010000626.1:0-564 GCA_050288085.1 Anaerolineae bacterium | reverse complement strand
CGTTTTCGTATCTGCAAGATATTACTCATCGGATACGGAATGACGGCGGAGCAGAGGAAAATCGAGGTTGCTGCGAAAAGAAAACTGGTGAAGCCATCTTCACCAGTTTCCCCAGAACGGCATGTTCGCCTACCGCCCTGTGCTGCGGGGAGGACAGGATTCGAACCTGCGAACCGGGTATTAGCCGGTTAACCGCTTAGCAGGCGGCCCCAATCGTCCACTCTGGCACCTCCCCGAATATGGAGTTGTAAAACTTGGCGGAGGGAGAGGGATTCGAACCCCCGGAGACGTTGCCGCCTCAGTGGTTTTCAAGACCACCGCCTTAAACCACTCGGCCATCGCTCCATGATTTGAATGCTGGCATTCTAGCATAAATCGCAGGGGGGGTCAATGCTACTTTGAGCGAGTCTGCGCGAAGTTTTGATCCTATTCTGGTGAGTACAGAAACGGGTAAGCATGGCAATTGTTTATTTTTTGATTCTGGCCTATGTTGGGGTTCTTATCTATCTGGCGAATCAGGTGGAGGTCTCGCGGAGGCTTAAAGAACAGGCGACCGATCTTGAT
>JBNKDD010000625.1:0-561 GCA_050288085.1 Anaerolineae bacterium | reverse complement strand
TTTTGGGCGGCTTAATGCTATCTGGACCTTAATAACCGAAGATCAGATATATGCTATTTGAACCTCACGGCCGTCTTGAAAGAGGCCGTTTGTAGTACGCCCTGAGAGAGTCGAACTCCCGACCTACTGGTTCGTAGCCAGTCGCTCTAATCCACTGAGCTAAGGGCGCGTAAGGTGTTTGGCTGGGTTGGTATCAAAAGGAGCGGGGAGGAAGGGATTCGAACCCTTGAACGGCTTTAAGACCGTTAACCGCTTAGCAGGCGGCCCCAATCGACCACTCTGGCACCTCCCCATGATATCCGGCGGATGCCAAACATTTTGTTGTTAATGTGGCCTGACGACCACGAGAACCATTTGAAAAGACAATGATTCTATACGGAGGGAGAGGGATTCGAACCCTCGGTAGGCTTACACCTACTACGGTTTTCAAGACCGTCGCAATCGTCCACTCTGCCATCCCTCCATCAGGCTGGAGGGTATTACCAACGAGCGAAAAGTATAGCATGGTGATGTGTGCGTGTCAAAGTTAATTCACAAATTCGAGGGTCAAATGTGACAGTT
>JBNKDD010000624.1:0-565 GCA_050288085.1 Anaerolineae bacterium | reverse complement strand
GAAGTCCCGACCACCTGGGACGAGATGATCGCCCTGATGGACATGATCGTGGCTGATGGTGACACCCCCTGGTGTATCGGCATCGAATCCGGTGCGGCCACCGGCTGGCCCGCCACCGACTGGACCGAAGAGATGATGCTGCGCACCACCTCGCTGGAGAACTATGATGCCTGGGTTGCTGGAGAACTGCCCTTTGATTCCCCAGAGGTGAAGAACGCCATCGAGACCTGGAGCGAGTTGTGGTTCAACGACGACTACGTTTTTGGCGGTCGTTCCTCCATCGTCTCCACCTACTTTGGTGATTCCCCGGCTCCGATGTTTGAAGACCCGCCGCAGTGCTGGATGCACAAGCAGGGCAACTTCATCACCGGCTTCTTCCCCGAAGGCGCCGAGGCTGGCGTGGATTATGGATTCTTCTACTTCCCGCCGGTGGATGAGCAGTATGGCAAACCATTCCTGGTAGCTGGCGACTCCATGTTCATGTTTAATGATCGCCCCGAAGTCCGCGCCTTAATGGAATACTTCACGGTACCTGAATCAGCCCTGGGTTGGTTGGAAGGCGGCG
>JBNKDD010000623.1:0-566 GCA_050288085.1 Anaerolineae bacterium | reverse complement strand
AATGACCGGCGCATAGGGCAGGTAGGGCATCTCGGCCATGCCACGCGCACCAAAGGGTCCGTCGGGATGCGGTTCTTCCACAATGATCGAGTCGACCCGCTGCGGAATATCATACACGCCGGGGATGAGATATGTACTCAGATACGGATTTAATATCTTGCCCGTTCCCACGCGTAAATCTTCCAGTAAGGTGTAGCCGTGGGCCTGCGCAATTGCGCCTTCAATTTGACCGACAATCTGATCCGGGTTGATGGCCTTGCCCACGTCGTCGGCGCACACCACACGGTTGACGGTAATCTGACCGGTTTCGGTATCAACGGTTACTTCAGCCATTTGGGCCACGTAACCATAGGCAAAATTGGGCACGCCGTAGCCGGTTTTTGGATCATAAGGTGTGGTTTTAGTCGCCAGCCAGGTCGCTTCAGCCACCGCCGGGCGATCCTCAGAGCCCCATTTGCGCAGGGCAAATTCGGCGGCTTCTTTGACCGCGTTACCGGCCATAAAGGTGAGCCGCGAAGCGCTGGCGCTGCCGGAATTTTGGGTAAAGGCCGTGTCAGATACTTCCA
>JBNKDD010000622.1:0-567 GCA_050288085.1 Anaerolineae bacterium | reverse complement strand
GAAATTACTAAAAAGGTGCTAGAAGTAAAACTTCGAGAAACGGCGGGATTAGTTTAGAAACTAACATTGAGGAGTAGCATTATGGCAGACCAACAAACGACACTATCGATCACCGGCATGAACTGCAACGGCTGTGTTAACGCGGTTCGATCAGCCATTGCCCTCACCGACGGCGTGAAGGAAGTCACCGTCGATTTAGCAGCAGCGCAAGCCGCCGTTACCTATGATCCGGCTCAAACCAGCCTGGATCAAATTGCGGCGAGTGTCGTTGAGGCAGGCTACGGGGTAGGGAAACATTAATACCGTATTGATCGGCGTGCTCGGATTTGTCCCCCCTTAGCAAAGGGGGGACGGACGCTCAGCAGGAGCGCAGGGGGGTTACCCATACACGTCAAAGACCACCTTATCCGGTTTATCCGGATCGACCTTGACCGGCATGACCGCGCCGGGTTGGAACTGAGGTATATGAATAATTGGGATAACAGCTTTAGTCTGGGTCTTGTACGGTTCCCGACCGGGAATCCGTACTTCAAGTTCAAAGGCGACCTGCGGCTGGTCATTGACCTG
>JBNKDD010000621.1:0-568 GCA_050288085.1 Anaerolineae bacterium | reverse complement strand
GACAGGGCGCCGGACTCGTTTTCAATCAGGATCGAAATGATATGGCGCATGACTACAGCTCCTCCGCCAAAATCATTTCTGACAGTCCCTTGCCTGCGGCGACCATTGGAAATACGTTAGCTTTGGGATCGATGATGAAGTCCATGAAGACGAGATCGTTCTTATGCTTGACGAATGCCTCGCGCAGAGCCGGCTCGACATCGGCCGGTTTGTCGATGCGCATACCGACGTGACCGTAGGCCTCGGCGAGTTTGACGAAATCCGGCAACGCGTCGACATACGATTCCGAATAGCGGTTGCCGTGGAACATTTCCTGCCACTGGCGCACCATGCCGAGATAGCCGTTGTTCAGATTGACGATCTTGATCGGCAACCGGAATTGCTTGCAGGTGGACAATTCCTGAATGCACATCTGGATAGAACCCTCGCCAGTAATGCACGCGACCGGCGATTTGGGGTTGGCGAAGCGCGTTCCCATAGCTGCAGGCAGACCGAAACCCATGGTGCCGAGACCACCTGAGTTGATCCAGCGACGTGGCTTGTCGAACTTGTAGAACTGCGCGGCAAA
>JBNKDD010000620.1:0-574 GCA_050288085.1 Anaerolineae bacterium | reverse complement strand
CTTGATCGGTTCCTCAAAGCCTGCCTTGCGCAAACCGTCCATCCCTGCGCCGAAGGCCCCTACGCCCGGCAGCACGATCTTATCCGCGCCTGCCAGTTGATCCGGTGTGCTGGCTGTAAAAACCTCCGCGCCGATGTGGTTCAATGCGTTGCGGACGCTGCGCAGGTTTCCGGCCCCATAGTCAATTATGGCAATCATTTTTCAGTCCTTTAGCAGGAGCGAGGCAAGAGACAAGGTGAGTGGTTACCCAGCACCACCGGAGGATAAATCCTCCGGCTACGGATGATACGTCTGTTAAAACAGACCTTAACTTCCCTGGCCTTTGGGTCGGATAAATTCGACGTATCATTTTTAGCCTGATGATTTATCATCAGGTGGATTGGGTTTTCCATTTGCCCATCTGTTATCCTGACACACATTAGGTACTGCCTCACCCCAATTAATCTGTGGTGGCTCATAAAGTAATAGGCTTATCTACTTCCCCGCTGACCATTTCAACACCATCTGGCGCTGCTCGTGCGTTTCCGGTGACCGGTTGAATGCATCGGGCATGCCCTTTCGCAGCCGGGTGATC
>JBNKDD010000619.1:0-575 GCA_050288085.1 Anaerolineae bacterium | reverse complement strand
CCACAATTAGTAAGCAAGTTGTTTCATACCGGACACGTGGCAGCACCTGTTGTCCTGGGGTGTCTACTCCTACTCCTATGACTCGATCCTTAGCAGATTCGAGCATGACCAACAAAATCACCTGACAGATTCCAACCGTCTCCACCATTCCAAACCTTGCTCAAACCACAGCATCGAACCTCACCACGGTCAAATCACATCACGACAGATGGAAGACCAACACTCTCAACACTCAACACAAGTCAAACTCAACATCATAAAGATGGAAAGACTTGCATGATACTCAAGACTGCATGACTAAGCAATACTACTAACCATTAAAACCTAATCCTGAAGTATGAGGCTTATGTATAATTAATGCATGTGGCTAGTATATACTAGAGAGAGAAAGCACATATGATCAATATGGTCAAAGGTCACTTGTCTTGCTGTCCCATCATCTACTCAAAGTCCTGCTCATCGAACTCCTAGAGGTTCTCGAAGTCGTCGGTGCCTAATGACAGCGATCGGAAATAAGCAATTCAAATAAATAAATAAACAATACACCAAAAGGTACCTAATGACTAAGAAAACAG
>JBNKDD010000618.1:0-580 GCA_050288085.1 Anaerolineae bacterium | reverse complement strand
TCGACGTACACCCTGCAGGGGAAAACCTGACCAACACGCCACACGTATCTAACGTGGTCAACATATAGCAACCTTTCATGAGGCACCGACAGATTTGGACTGATCCGACTGCTCTCGAGAAAAAGGGCTCCCAACACAACCCCCTCACACTGGCCGACTAATCCATGGATCCATACCCAGTTTCTCTCCCAAGCCAACCAATGAAGAAGTAGGCTTAAGCCAAGCTTCTGTCATGGACAAGCTACTAGGCTTACTGAGCCCATATCACCAGCATGCGATCGGTACGTTCAATACTTGCTCGTGGGGGCCAACCGAACGGTCCTTAACCGACACAGGCGGGGGCTACAACCTTGAAGGTGCAGGCTTGCCACATACCCACTTCTCGACCTTTCCATCCAGCTGTCTCCCCTTTCCCCTAGTGGCCCCGCCCGGTCTCCAATTTAACCAAGTTCCAGCATTTACACCAAGCGTTGAGTTTTAAAGATCCTATGGCCGCCACGTGGTCTTTCGACCACTCGGCCATCTACCGTAGCCTACATCTACGCCTAGCCATCGCTAATGACCTATCTCTAGTAGCGGG
>JBNKDD010000617.1:0-581 GCA_050288085.1 Anaerolineae bacterium | reverse complement strand
AACCACCGCCAATCCGGCGGTCGTAATCATGTCAGGATGGATGCCCATCCGGTGCAGACTCATGCCAATAGAGGCCATAAAGCCCCCGGTCAGGCCGCGTACACGGTCCGTTAATGTAACTGGTTGATTCGTGGTCATAACTTACCCTTGCCAGTTGGCAGCAGTTTCTGTACACTTCCACACATCGTCGGGGCGTGGCGCAGCCCGGTAGCGCGCACCGTTCGGGTCGGTGAGGTCATGGGTTCGAATCCCGTCGCCCCGACAAACAAATCCCGCTCATTGCAGCGGGATTTTTGGTTGTTCACCACATCCCAAAAGACGGGAGTTATTATACCCTCTTCAAGCCACAAATGCTGTAGGGTTTTTTCACTGCCGGTCAAATGACTGCTACTGACCGCTTAACCGCTCCAATTTTTCTTGACCGAATTCTCGAATATCCGCATCCTCATCCTCTACGGCTTTTCTGGCTAACCAGATAGCCAGATCAGGGTCAATTTCCTCGAAAAAGCCCATGAGAATCCTATACGCTTCCGATCTGTCTTCTCCCACAAGTAATCTTTCCGTGTGAGATGGGATGTTTT
>JBNKDD010000616.1:0-587 GCA_050288085.1 Anaerolineae bacterium | reverse complement strand
GGCTGTTTGAAGCCTTTTACCGTGTCGCACAGCGGGAGGGCGATCCGCCGCGTCCCGGTGGTGCCGGGTTGGGACTGGCTTTGGTCAAGGCGATTGCACGGGCCCACGATGGTGATGTCGAGTTTGAAAGTCAATTTGGTGAGGGGAGCACCTTCTCGATTGTCCTACCGGTGCGCCACCCTAATGATGTTCTGTAGGTAACCCCCTGCTGCCATTTCCTGGCATCTGCCCCCCTTCGCAAAGGGGGGCGAATCGCGGCGAGGGCGTGGGCCGAGCAGCGATGGGGGGTTCAAAACCCAAATATAAGCGCGACTTAATTTATGACCATAAACATTTTACCGCCTGACGTTGCCACCCAGATCGCTGCCGGTGAGGTGATCGAGCGCCCGGCATCGGTTGTCAAGGAGCTGGTTGAAAACGCCCTTGATGCGGGTGCCACCTCGATCACGGTTGAACTGGAGCAGGGTGGTAAACGCCTGCTCAGAATATCGGATAACGGCTGGGGCATTGCCTCTGATCAGGTCGAACTGGCTTTTCACCGCCACGCGACCAGTAAGATCACGTCTGTCCACGACCTGGATCGGATC
>JBNKDD010000615.1:0-594 GCA_050288085.1 Anaerolineae bacterium | reverse complement strand
CTGAGCCGCTGCTGGACGATGCCATGTACAAGGAACTGCGCCGCGTCTGCGAACTGGCCGATGCCCGCCACAAGGACGAAGAGTTGGATATGGCGATGTTCGTCTGATTTTAGTGATTTTTTGCGGGGATTTAGGGATTAGGGGATTTTTTGGATAAAGAATCCCCAAATCCCCTAATCCCCGCCCCTAAATCTTGAACAAAAATCAATCTCCTAATCTCGTTCTGGGCATTGACACCGGCGGCACATACACCGATGGCGTCTTGCTGGAATATGAAACGCGGCGGGTATTGGCGGCGCATAAAAGCCTGACCACCAAACGTGATTTTGCCATCGGCATCGAAAACGTCATTGAGGGTATCCACATTGACAATCCGGCGGCCATCAAGATGGTGTCGATTTCGACGACGCTGGCTACCAACGCCATCGCCGAGGGCAAAAGCAAGCGAGTGGCACTGCTGCTCATCGGCTACGACCCGGAACTGATCGCTAACTTCAAGATGGGCGCCCGCTTTGCCACGCCCCATTACGCCTACTTTGCCGGGGGACACGATTTGTACGGCCGTGAACAATCCCCCCTCGATCTGCCCGCCAT
>JBNKDD010000614.1:0-597 GCA_050288085.1 Anaerolineae bacterium | reverse complement strand
CAATGCGGCTGGAGGCAGGCAACGATGCCCGGGGGAGGCTCCGTCGGAATCCCAACCATAAACGCGCTTTAGAGTGGAAACTGCTGATTGAGGATGGGCAGAACGCCCGCGATCATCTGATAAAAGCCAATACGCGGCTGGTGGTTTCCATTGCCAAAAAGTATATGTGCCGGGGCGTGCCATTCCTGGATTTGATTCAGGAAGGCAATCTGGGCCTGATGAAAGCCGTTGAGAAATTTGATTACCATCGTGGCTATCGCTTCAGCACCTACGCCACCTGGTGGATTCGGCAGACCATTACCCGTGCCATTGCCGACCAGGGCCGTACCATCCGGGTGCCGGTTCACATGAGTGACCGTATCCGCCGCCTCTACCGGGTGATGCGTCAGTTGGAGCAGGAATACGGACGTAAGGCGACGGTCGAAGAAATCGCCAAAGAGATGGAACTCGAACCGCGCAAAGTCCAATGGATGCTGCGGGTATCCTGGCAGCCCCTGAGCCTGGAACATCCGGTAGGCGAGGACGAAGATAGCGAACTGGGCAACTTCATCGAGAATGACTCGGCTCCCACCCCCTCCCAAAGTGCTTATGACAAAC
>JBNKDD010000613.1:0-599 GCA_050288085.1 Anaerolineae bacterium | reverse complement strand
CTCTAGAGTAGCCATCCTATAGGGACTCTTATATATAGGTGTAGTACCAGGCATCAATTCAATCACAAACTCAATGTCACGTCGAGTGGCATACCTGGCAATTCCTCGGGGAAGACATCGGGAAACACATTGACCACTAGCACCTCAGATCCTTGACTAGCATCCAGTTGGTTCACCTTCACACGAATAGCAATACCCTTGGCAGTGACTACTGGCTCTACGACAAACACCAATTCCTTTCCTTCTGGAGTAGTCAACATGACAGACTTCTTGGCGCAGTCGATAAGTACCTTGTGCTTACTCAACCAGTCCATTCAAAGAATGATGTCAATGTCCTTCCATTCCAAAACTATAAGGTTGACGACAAAGTCTACCCCCCTTATTTTAAGATTCAACATATGACATATTGTCTTCCATGTACATATCTTCTAGGGTCGCTAACATTCATCCAAAAAACACATTGGGGCTCCTGAGTATCTTCAGGGTTACATGGTCGACTCTTCCTCTAACGACGTCCTGCTTGACTCGGCTAGGGCAGGGTTTCAAGGCGGTTCAATGCTAATGGGCATTGACGGGTGAGGTGACCTCTCTCCACCTAG
>JBNKDD010000612.1:0-599 GCA_050288085.1 Anaerolineae bacterium | reverse complement strand
GGTAGGCCTCAACGCTATTGGTAGTGTAAATCAAGCGCCGGATATGCGGGCCGAAGTCAAAAAACGTTGCCAGGTCAGCCCAGTTGTCTTGCCAGGAACGAACCGAAACCGGGTACTTCTTGCCCCACTTTTCCGCCAGTTTCTCCAGCGCCATTTCAGCCGCCTCACGGGTCGAGGCCTTGTAGATGGCCTTGAGGTCAGTTGTGAATGCTTTGCGGTCGTTGTGACTGACATACTTGAGTGTATAGCGGATCTGGTGAATGATGCACCGTTGAAGTCGGGTCTTAGGGAAGACGGTTTCAATCGCCTCATCAAATCCTTTTAGGCCATCAATGCAGGCGATGAAGATGTCCTCAACCCCACGAGCGTGGATGTCGTTGAGGACGCTCAACCAGAAATGAGCGCCTTCGCTGCCCTGACCGACCCAATGCCCCAGAACATCCCGTTTGCCTTCAATGGTGATGCCCAGAACCACGTAAATGGCCGTTGTCGGTTGTGTCAAGTATTCTGTGTAAATAGCAACATTTCATAAAGGGAACCGGCCATCAAAGTGGATGGCAAGCTGGTTCAAGATCATAGCCCAATTGGGAATGGGCATC
>JBNKDD010000611.1:0-607 GCA_050288085.1 Anaerolineae bacterium | reverse complement strand
ATCCTTCTTCCGGTGAGGTAGGAGGTAGTGGACCGAGTTCTGCAGCCGGCTCTTGTTGCTACAGACCCATGATGTGATGGCCTGCCAGGCAGCATCGGCAATAGCATTGCTGCGTGAAGTCCTGAAGGCTGGTCCCTTGTGTCGGCAGAGGATCCTGGATCCGAAGAAAATCTCTGCGATGGCCTTGAACTCCACTCGCCCCGAACGCGGGACTTCCTTGATCCTGTATTGGGGAGCGGTGGTGATGCCCAGGTGCTCCAGCAAAGCTCGAAGCCTGCCGGTGAGGATCGGAGATTCAGCTCCGAAGGACTCCACCTCGTCAGCATCTCGGTACAACTTCTCCGGTTCAGTATCGCTCGGGGGAAGTTGTTCTTCATCCGTCTTATCTTCTGTACTGGGGTCCTCTGGTTGTTGCTCTTTAGCTCATGAATCCTGAGCAGTTGGGCTCTCAGGAACCACTAGCTCTATCTCGAAAGGTTTCTCTTCTGGAGATGCCTCTTGTGATAGGTCGGGCTGTGATTCTTGAGGCTGCGGCACGTTCTGAGGTGCCAGCTGACCGACAGGAATACGGCCGGTGCTTTTGCGTGCAATGCGATAGGTATGAGCC
>JBNKDD010000610.1:0-608 GCA_050288085.1 Anaerolineae bacterium | reverse complement strand
TCTTGCTTGTCCTTGGCGGTGGCATGGGTTTCCAGCACGACTTTCTCACGCGAGCCGGTGACGTAGACGGTAATGCCCTTGCATTTCAATTCCCAGGCCAGTTGATAAGCCTGGCCGACTTCTTCTTCGGTGGCATCTGCCGGGAAGTTGATCGTCTTGGAAAGCGAGTTATCCACGAAGGCCTGCAAGGCGCCCTGCATGCGCACGTGTTCCTCAGCGGTGATATCGCTGGAAACCACAAAGACCTCGCGCAGGTCGGCAGGCACATCCTCCACATCCTGGCAGGAACCGGTGGCCAGCACCTGGTCGATGATGCGGGTGCGGGTGTCCTCGTCCAGGCCGTAATCCACCAGGGCCTGCTCGAACAGCGGGCTGGTGTAGGTTAGCTGCAAGTCCACCCCGTGGTCGTTGACGTGGCGGATATAGGCCAGCGCGAAGGTCGGCTCGCAGCCGTAGCCCTCGCAGCCCGAAACGGTCGCAATCGTGCCGGTTGGGGCGATGGTGGTCTGGGCGGCGTTGCGGATACCGTGCTGCTTGATGCCGGCGATCACCACATCCCAATCGACTTGCGGGCGGCCGTAATCGCGCTTGTAGGCTTGCAGCGGTTC
>JBNKDD010000609.1:0-609 GCA_050288085.1 Anaerolineae bacterium | reverse complement strand
ATATAAGAGTCTCGTATATGCTCAACTTGTCCAATTCAATTTGATAACAAATGATTGACGTAATTCGTGCAGTCCGTAGGCCTCTCCTCATAGGTCCACGTCCCAACGCACCCGACGATCCCTCGACCTCACGTTTTGATGGATCACAGGTATAATTCTCTTTCTTTCTCAATTCAGAATTCAAATTCTTACTCATGCATGAGTCAAACTTTCATGTTACAGGGTTCTCATATGGGTCCAACACCCGTGATGTCGTGGGGAGGGTCTCCCGCAGCCGGCAAACTTCGACGTGGCCACCACCGCCACCTCTAGCTGGATACTGGCCGCCACCGCCTCCAGGTGGATACTGGCTACCACCGCCTCCAGCCAGGCATTCAGGCTAGAGTTCCAGCACTCCTCCCCCACTTTCCAGCCAGGGATACTGGCCACCACCGTCGTGGGCACCTCCAGCTAGAGGGCAAGCCCCACCGTGGGGAATGCCTCTGTGGATGACACAATGCCATAGCCACAGTGACCTTCTTCTTCGCCACCGATGGCAAGTCATTTATGCCTACTTTTAATTGTTCCGTTCATAATACGAGCTTACTCATCCATTTATGTCTTCAATCA
>JBNKDD010000608.1:0-609 GCA_050288085.1 Anaerolineae bacterium | reverse complement strand
ATTCGGCCACATTTTCCGCTACGCGGATCTCTTTCTCTTTGGCGGCCTGCGCCTGGCCGATGGCGCCGTGCTTCTCCTGCTCGGCCACATCGATCTTGGCCTGGTTGATAGCCTCCGCCGCCGCCTTCTTGCCGATGCTTTCGATGTAATCCGATGAGTCCGTGATATCCGTGATGTTCACATTGATCAGGTAGAGACCGATTTTGTTGAGTTCCGGCGCCACATTCTTGCGTATTTCTTCCAGGAAGCGTTCACGGTCCTGATTGATCTGCTCGATGGTCAAGGAGGCGACCGTCAGCCTGAGCTGGCCGAAGATAATCTCCTTGGCCATCTCTTCTATTTCCTTCTGAGGCAATTTAAGCAGTCTTTCAGCCGCATTGTTCATGATGCCGGGTTCGGTGCTGATGCCCACGGTAAAGGTGCTGGGGACGTTGATGCGGATGTTTTGCTGGGAAAGGGCGTTCTGCAGCGGAATGTTGATGGTCATGGGGGTCAGATCGATGTAGGCGTAATCCTGGATCAGGGGCCAGATCAGCGCCCCGCCGCCGTGGATGCAGTTGGCCGATTGCCCCCCGCTCACTTTGCCGTAGACCACCAGGATCTTGTCCG
>JBNKDD010000607.1:0-610 GCA_050288085.1 Anaerolineae bacterium | reverse complement strand
CCGGTTTCGAGGGCTAGTAGCTTGTCTATACCTACGTAGTCTTGACCGAGTTAGAAGAGAGACGCGTTGGGTCGATTTTGAGACATAGGCCATGTTTCATCGAGGAATTTTGATTGACTCTCATTCACCCCTCTCTGGTCGCCTTCTCTGATCCTTCACTATGAAAGTTAAACTTTATTACAAATTGAGTTTTGAATTCGATTACAGAGTTTTAAGAGAAAGATTAAAAATAGAAGACATTTGCGTAAGCAATCACTCATCGATCAAGAATGACACCTTGCCCTAGAGATATCGACCTCAGAAATGACTCACGTCGGAAGGGAGAGAGAGAACACAACTGCAAAACAACATCAAAGCAAAGCTTAAGCAACTAAAGCTCAGCAAGACTGACCCGTCAACGTGGCCATAAATAGCTGACTCCTAGACATGCAAGACACTAAGGGTTTGATGGGACTAACAACTTAGTGACTAGCAGTTGATCCTTAATTTTATTGATTTAGCCATTTTAATTACGCCAGATATTGTGTTTGCACCTATAAACTAGAACAAGCAGAACGTTGACAAAAGTCAACGGCAAAGGTAAAGTAAATACAGTAATAATCCTGATAAC
>JBNKDD010000606.1:0-611 GCA_050288085.1 Anaerolineae bacterium | reverse complement strand
ACAACAAAACCCGCGATTTCATCAACAAATTTTTGAAGCGGCTGGGGATTGAAAGCACCCAGGTGGCAATGGGTGACTACGAGGCTTTGGATGCCGCTATCCAACCCAACACGCGCATCATTCTCAGCGAAAGCCCGACCAATCCCTACCTGCGCGTTGCGGATTTGGCAAAAATAGCCGCCATTGCCCAACAGCAGCCCCGCATCAAAACGATCATCGACGCCACCTTTGCCACGCCGGTCAACCAGAACCCACTCGATTTTGGCATTGATCTGGTCATCCACAGCGGCACCAAATATTTGAGCGGTCACAACGACATCATGGCCGGGGCCGCCGTAGGCAGCGCCGAACTCATCAGCGCGCTGCGGCAGAGCCAGGGCATTTTGGGCGGCGTCCTCGACCCGCACGCCGCCTACCTGCTGGAACGCGGCCTGAAAACGCTGCACCTCCGCGTCCAGCAGCAGAACCACTCAGCCCAGACGGTAGCCGAATTTTTGGAAACGCAGCCGGGCATTGCCCGCGTCTGGTATCCCGGCCTGCCGTCTCATCCCGATCATGAATCAGCCAAACAGCAGATGCGCGGCTTCGGCGGCGTCGTCAGTTTTGAGGTG
>JBNKDD010000605.1:0-613 GCA_050288085.1 Anaerolineae bacterium | reverse complement strand
AGATTGAGCAGATGAAAAATCAGCTTGAAAAACATTTCTAATGCGAGAGATGCCACAAACACGCTTGCCAGACGAATCAAGAACATGAGAACCTGATTTGCGAAAAAGCACATCAAGATCAACATCGACAAGCTGAGAAACAGAAAGTATGTTGTATCTCAACATATCCACAAGAGCAACATCATTCAAGTTAAAGCAATCATTTACCTTGATGACACCGGTACCAAGCACCTTACCCTTCTTGTCATCCCCAAAAGTCATATACTCCTTGTGTGACAGGGGAGTGAGGCTGGAGAACCATTTCTTATTTCTGATCATATGTCGTGAATAACCAGAATTTGAGAAACCAAGTGGTTAGTTCCTTGGTTTGATTGTGATGAGTCATTGACTTGACGAGGTTTGAATTTGAATCCGGGACATTTCGGTGGTTTTACTGCCTCTATCTTTCTTTCATTTGGAGAATCGTATTTGCTTGTCTCGTGGTGTGCAGGTGATAGGTGTGATATGGTGGGCAGCGCGAGGATCGTGGTAGGAGTAAGAGACCTAGTGCAAAGGATCGGGGATGATTAGGCATAAGTCAGGTGACGTCGTGTGCGGTCTACATTGTGCACGA
>JBNKDD010000604.1:0-614 GCA_050288085.1 Anaerolineae bacterium | reverse complement strand
GAAGATCTGGCGGAGGCCAGCGGTTACCCCAAACAGGCCATTAATATGGGCTGCTATATGACCGGCTCGTTGGTCGATTGGGTGGCTTCGACCGGCGCAGCGGCCGTTGACCTGGAACTGACCGACCACTACAACACCGATTACGACCAGAACCTGCGTGTTTTAGAGGCTTTGTTGAATTGGAACCGGTGATCACTGCGACACTGATTGGGGTGATGTGGGGGTAAAGGTCAAATGTAACCTTAGTGGGATTTTTTGAGATACAAATATTGAAAGATTGATATGAATACCGTAGGGGCGCAGCATGCTGCGCCCCTACAAGAATGGGGGGATGGTAAGATGCAGATAAATTATGCTAAAGGCTGGTTGAATTTGAACAATTTAAGTACTTTGTGGGTAAGTAAAGTAGTGTTTCAGGGCCTAAGACCAATTTTGTGTAGTTGAAATTTGATGATATAGAGGTACATTTCGTCTGCTGAATGGAATATTCAGCGACTTAGTTTCGTGTTGAACGATGCACAATTGATCGCTGATTTCATGTATACTTATAGCAATTTCAATTCTTAACTTCTGGAGTCGTCCATGTCTGATGTGCAAGCTTTTGCTGAAAAAGT
>JBNKDD010000603.1:0-614 GCA_050288085.1 Anaerolineae bacterium | reverse complement strand
AGTCTACTCGCGCATGAGTTCGATACGTTCGAACCCGATCAGGCGCAGGAATTCCTGCTCTCGATTTTGCGCAGCGGCAAAAAAATGACCAACATCATCGAGGAACTGCTGCTGCTCGCCAGTGTGCGCAAACTAGACGAAATCGAGACCCACCCGCTGCATATGCCGAGCATCATAATCGGAGCAATGGACCGGCTGGAAAGCCTGATCCAGCAATACGAGGCCACCATTGTTACCCCAGAACCGGATGGCTGGCCGAATACTGTCGGTTACTCGCCCTGGGTCGAGGAAGTATGGACCAATTACATCAGCAACGCGATCAAATATGGCGGTACACCGCCTGTCGTTGAACTGGGGGCGACCGCGCACGCAGATGGCACGATCTGCTATTGGGTGAAGGACAACGGTGAGGGTATTCCTGCCGAGAAACAAGCCGTCCTGTTTAATCAGTTTACGCGATTGGACGAAACCCGCGCCCAGGGGCACGGGTTGGGATTGTCGATTGTGCAGCGCATTGTAGAGAAACTGGGTGGCGCAGTTGGTGTGGAAAGTGTCATTGGGGAAGGGGCCACGTTTTACTTTACGCTGCCTGCGGCGGGGGATTTTCCCGGAAG
>JBNKDD010000602.1:0-616 GCA_050288085.1 Anaerolineae bacterium | reverse complement strand
CTCACCGAACCGTTCCGGGTAGCGCGTGGCGGGTCCTATCAGGACATATCACCCTTCTCACGCTCCGGCCATCGATTTGACGTACCGCCGACAACCCAGGCCGATTTGCTTGGTTTCCGCTGTGCACAGGATATCGTTGGCGCAGAAGCCCCGGCTGAAGAAGCCGCCCCCGCCGAAGGTGAACAACCTGCCGAGGGTGAAGCTCCCGCCGAAGGCGAACAACCCGCTGAGGGTGAAGCCCCCACCGAGGAAGAAACCCCGGTACCTTAACCGGATCAAATCACGACTTTCGTAGGGACACGGCATGCCGTGTCCCTTTTTCTTTGGCTCATAATTCAGTCGTTTTATTCCCAAAGTGGTATCTGCCCCCCTTCGCAAAGGGGGGCGAATCGCGGCGCAAGCTGCGATGGGGGGTTAATGACTTAAGCCGTGTCCCTTTTGTTTTTTATCTTTCATCCGGTGATTCGGCCAAACACCAACTCGGCAATATCCGCCACCGCCACCAGGTCATCGATCCGCTGACGGACATAATCTGTCGTCAACTCGGATCAGCAGCCACAGCCCCCACCCCGTCGATATGACCATCCCCGCGGCGATAATCAGGCCGGGGATCAGG
>JBNKDD010000601.1:0-618 GCA_050288085.1 Anaerolineae bacterium | reverse complement strand
CACCATCCATCCAGGATGGCAGCGGCCCGGTCATCTGGTTGTAATCCAGGTAGAGACCTACCAGGGCGGTATTGGCGCTGAGGTCGAAGCCATTGATGCTGCCGCCGATCTGGTTGTTGCTCAGATAGAGCCGCCATAGGGCGGTGTTGCTGCTGAGGTTAAAGCCGTCTATGCTGCCGCCGATCTGGTTGTTTTCCAGGTTGAGGATGGCCAGGGCGGTGTTGGTGCTGAGATTGAAGCCATTGATGCTGCCGCCGATCAAATTGTTTTCCAGGTAGAGATGCCACAGGACGGTGTTGGCGCTAAGGTTGAAGCCGTCTATGCTGCCGCCGATCTGGTTGTTTTCCAGGTTGAGGATACGCAGGGCGGGATTGGCGCTGAGGTTGAAGCCGTCAATGCTGCCGCCGATCTGGTTGTTTTCCAGGTGCAAGCCCTCAATGACGGGATTGGCACTGAGGTTGAAGCCGTCAATGTCGCCTCCGATCTGGTTGTTGTTCAGGTTTAGGCTCTCCAGGGCGGTGTTGGCGCTGAGGTTGAAGCCATCAATATTGCCGCCGATCTGGTTGTTGTCCAGGTAGAGACCTGTCAGGGCGGTACAGACACTGAGGTTGAAGCCGT
>JBNKDD010000600.1:0-620 GCA_050288085.1 Anaerolineae bacterium | reverse complement strand
ATACGGTCTATGGCGCACGCAAACAGGACATCAAAATGAAGCGTCACTTCTTGCACGCAGCGACGATCACGTTTATCGATCCCGCGACCGGTGAACCAGTGACGGTCCAGGCCGAGCTGCCCGCCGGGCTGCAAAATACCCTGGAAAAACTGCCGCAGTAGTTGACGCTGGGCGTCGGCGCTCCTATATTCTGATCATATCTTGTTCATGCTGGTGCGCTAAGGACTTGCCCCTGATTTCACGCTGATTGACACCCACGATCAGCCGGTCACCTTGAGCGATTTTCGGGGAAAACAAAACGTCATCCTGGCGTTTAATCGCGGCTTCGTTTGACCCTTCTGCCGCGCGCACATGGCGCAGTTGCGCCAGGATTATGCTAAATTCGTCGAGCACGAGGCCGTGATTGTGGTCGTGGGTCCCGATAATCACAACGCCTTCAAACGCTACTGGGCCGATGAAGAATTACCCTATATCGGGCTGGCCGATCCAGATCACAAGGTCGCCAACCAATACGGTCAGCAAGTCAAAATCCTCAAGTTTGGCCGGATGCCCGCGCTAATGGTCATCGACAAACAGGGATATATTCGCTACGAGCATTACGCCAACTCAATGCGTGACTA
>JBNKDD010000599.1:0-622 GCA_050288085.1 Anaerolineae bacterium | reverse complement strand
ATATACATGTCATTGCATTCAGGTCATCGGATGGAACGATACTCAGAGAAATTGAACTTGAAGGTTACAGTCCCCCGAAGGGATATGGTGGGGTCAGAGATGCTGTTTTGTCCCCGGATGGAAAGCGGATCGCCTTTATTGCTGCTATCGAAGGAGATTACAGCACCAGTCTAGGCGAAGTACTGATCCTATCGCTTGAAGATATGAGCGTGATCAACCTGACCGAAGACCCTATGTTTGACGATGTCGGGCCCGGCGAGGTCTACTGGTTGCCTTGATGCATCTGAGCACAGCATACTGATCCCCATCAACCTGGGCCTATAGGGAGCACCACATGAAGCGGATTTGGATTTTTACCACCTTGCTGATCCTGACCGCTTGCGTTGCTGCCGAACCACCAACACCCTCACCGAGCCCGTCATCAACCGTAACACTCACTCCTTCGCTGGTGCCCACACTGACTGCGCCCTCCACGCCCGCACCATCGAACACCCCACTGCCGACCAACACTCCCACCATTGAGCCGATCCCATCAGACTGTGAGGAAGGGGCTGTTCTTTTTTCTGCTCATGCAGTTAGCGGAAGCAAAAAGCCATTGGATGGTTTATACACCGCTTGTGCT
>JBNKDD010000598.1:0-623 GCA_050288085.1 Anaerolineae bacterium | reverse complement strand
ATCGCAGTAAAAGGGTTCCCACCCCTCGAAGATATCAATTTCGGGGAACAAAACCGCCCGAACCTCTCCTTCAAACCCTGAATTAACCAGCAAGTTGGGGGCATCGTCCGGGATATCAATTGACTGGGCATCCACCTCAGCAATCTCGGTGGCTTCCTCGGTCGCCATTGCTTCTTCGGTGGCAGTGGCTTCTTCGGTCGCTTCCTCGGTCGCTTCTTCAGTTTCTAAACCACCCTGACCTACCCCCCCAAGAGGGGTGACCTCAACGATCACCCGCTCTTCTTCGGTTGCCTCACTCTGAACTCTAGGGGTCGGCGTGGGGAAGTCATCTTCCTCAGAGACCTCTTCTGTTTCGGTGGCCTCTTCGGTGGCTTCTTCAGTCGCTTCTTCGGTGGCTTCTTCGGAGGCCTCCTCAGTGGCTTCTTCGGTGGCCTCTTCCGTTGCTTCCTCAGTGGCTTCTTCGGTAGCTTCTTCGGTCGCAGTCACTTCTTCGGTGGCTTCTTCGGTGGCCTCAGTCGTGGTCCCCTCCTGGATCACCAGGGTTTGCCCGGCGTAGATCACATTGGGGTTGTCCAGGCCGTTCAACAAAGCGATCTGCTGGTAAGTCGTCCCGAACCGCACTG
>JBNKDD010000597.1:0-631 GCA_050288085.1 Anaerolineae bacterium | reverse complement strand
CGTGACCGCCAAAGACGTCATCCTCTACGTCATCGCCAAGCTCGGCGTCGAGGGCGGCGTGGGGTTCGCCTATGAATACGCCGGTTCGGCCATCGAAAAGATGTCCATGGACGAGCGGATGACCATCTGCAACATGTCCATCGAGGGGGGCGCGCGGTGCGGCTATATCAACCCCGACCGCGTCACCTACGACTATATCAACGGACGCGAATTCGCGCCCAAGGGTGCCGACTGGGACAAGGCGATGGCGTTCTGGGAGTCCATGAAATCGGACGCGGACGCCGCGTACGACGACGTGGTGGTCTACCGAGCCGAAGACATCCCGCCCATGATCACCTTCGGGATCACCCCGGGCCAGGCCATCGGCGTCAACGAGACCATCCCGGCGCTCGACCGCTGCGACGAGGCGGATCGCACCGTCACCGACGCGCTGCGCGCGGCCGGCAACGTGGTCCTCTTGACCCGCTCCACGCTCGGTCCGTCCGAACGGGCCCTCGTCGAGCGCTTCCTCGCCGCCTGCCCGGCCGCGAAGCACCTCGTGCACGAGACCGTTCACGACGGCGCGCGCCGGACGGCCTGGCGCGAGGCGTTCGGCACCGATGGTGAGCTCCGTCCGCGCTTCGATCGCGCC
>JBNKDD010000596.1:0-633 GCA_050288085.1 Anaerolineae bacterium | reverse complement strand
GCTCTGTAACAAAAAAACGGCGATGTGGTGTAATAACATCACACCGCCGTTCCTAGACTTTGGCACTTTGAAGAAGCCTTCTGCAGAAACAGGAGGCTTTTTTCGTCTCAAAAAGTGAAGAAGAAGGCAGAAATACGCTATGAACGGGCAGAAGCAAAGGCGGCATGACGCAAAGCCGGCTGAATCCAGCGCAGATCTCCCTTAGTCAGCAAGGATCCAGGGTCAATGGGGAGGAATTGATGATTGCCCCACAGCGCCGCCCGGTAGCCGCGCCACAAGGTATTGAGCGACCAGCGCCCACTGCCGCGCCACCAGCGGGTGGGTACAGACGGAGCATTGGTTAAGCCCCAAGCACGATAACCGGCCAACAACAGCAGCGCATAGACCCAGGCACTCCACTGAACGGACAGGGTAGCCGCCTGCGGTTGCCAGCATTGCTTGTTGCCCAGGCCGAAGTTCGATTTCAATTCGCGATGCGCCACCTCAATCTCCCAGCGCTGCCAAGCCCAGAACAGCAATTGGTCAACAGGTAACGGCAGACACCATTTTCCAGAATCATCCTCTATGGCATTAACCAGAAAAGGAAGGGGCTGGCGACGGGTGCGCTTGTTCTTCTTGCCGCGCACAATGATG
>JBNKDD010000595.1:0-640 GCA_050288085.1 Anaerolineae bacterium | reverse complement strand
TAGGACTGTGCCTTTTCCCATAACCGGCTGCGTTCTTCGCCCTCAACCTCGCGGGCAATGTAGCTGCCGGTATAGTCGCGGTAGAGCAGGTGGGCCTCCGGGTTGGCCTTGAGATTGTAGTACCAACCGGGGTTACGTTCCCCACCGCCATATGAGGCGATCAGGATCACGTTCTCACCGTTGGGGCAAAACACCAGCGCGATTGTCCGCTTCAGTCCGCTTTTCGCGCCGGTGGTGGTCAGCAGGCCGATAGGGATCCCGGTCAACGCGGTCAGGCAGAATTTACCCTTCGACATCCGCAGCAGCGGCGGATCGAGGCGGTGAAAAACGTTCAGAATAACCCATACACCAAATCTGGTTGGGGCCAGCTTTTTCATGGTTTTGCCGATGATTCCCCTGGGGGCTGACGATCCGGTAGTCATTAGATGCTCCTGTTCTCTGAAAATAGCTTTATGGAATTCTTGCTCCTACTTTGTGAACTTCAACCTTGTTTTCGCTCCAACAGCATGACGGGAATCTGCCGTTCGGTGGCCTGTTCCTGGTAATTGTCGAAACCCGGGTAGTAGGACTGTGCCTTTTCCCATAACCGGCTGCGTTCTTCGCCCTCAACCTCGCGGGCAATGTAGCTGCCGGTATAGTC
>JBNKDD010000594.1:0-643 GCA_050288085.1 Anaerolineae bacterium | reverse complement strand
GGCAGAGAAACCCTGCAAGAATTACGGAAGTTGAGCCATGATGTTCCTGTTTACTTGATGTCAGGCTACGATGAGCATGAAACGATGCAGCAATTCACCAGTCAAACCTTGAGTGGATTTTTGAAAAAGCCATTTGACATTGAAGACCTACTTAACAAGGTAAGCAAAGTGCTAGAAACATAGAGACTTCAGAAGTGAAAGTCGATTTTAATAAGAAGGTTGCTCTTAATCAATTGGTTCTAGATTCGGACGACCTATGGTCGAGTCCTGGGTGGTTCGCCAACAGTTGCTCATGAGCTTACGCTCACCAACAGAGACGAAAATAGGTACACTTGAAGCCAGATACCGCAGAGGTCGATTTGATAATTGGTAGAGCAAACTCCGACCAACAGTTGGACCCCGAACCTCAGGAGCACCAAGAGATGTCGCCTCCGATAGGAGAGCACGTGAGGAAGATTACCTCAAAGGCGAGGTTCACGGTATCCCAAGTTCTGTTGAAGTGAGCAGGAGGATGTAATGGACATCATACTGGAGCGTTGTGCAGGGTTGGATGTTCATAAGAAGACCGTGGTAGCTTGCCGCATGATCCCGGCGGAAAGTGGTAACTGGCAAGTCGATACACGTACCTTTGAAACAACCACGG
>JBNKDD010000593.1:0-647 GCA_050288085.1 Anaerolineae bacterium | reverse complement strand
GTTAGTGGATTGCCATAAAACGGAATCGCAATGATTCGGATTCGGACATGGTTTGGACAGCGGCACGATTATGATTTTTAAACTTGGTTATTAAACTTCTTAGATTAGGTGACTTGATGCAATGCAAACTCGACCTAATCATCCTCACCAAAACAAAAGAAAACAATTCGCTACTGCGAATCGTTCGGATACGGTGGCAAACAACTCTCAACACCGTTACTAACGTTTTAATGCAAGTTAGTGTACCTGTAAAAGATGGATCACAACAATCATCAACCTTCACACATGCCCTTAAGGGCTCAACACTTTCGTGCTAACTCATGCCCCTAGCGGAGTTGTACTTTCATACCCACTCAATATCCTACAAACTCAGCACAGTCACCAAACTTTCATAAACAAAAAAGAAGGCATCCACAAGCCCTAATAGTTCTACAAATGCCACAAACAATAAAATAAGGACATCAACAATAAAATAAGATAAACACTCCAAAAATCACAACATACCTTCATTGATGCAATTCCGTAGTTGCATAAAATAACACATAAGTTAGCTTGCCACCTAAAGAAACTACTAGAGTCCTTATGTGGGCTAAGCGTTCCTCACCGAAAGCGTTGTTGTGATTTTTAGATGTTTTCATGTGTATTTT
>JBNKDD010000592.1:0-651 GCA_050288085.1 Anaerolineae bacterium | reverse complement strand
CATACTGAGGTGATCGAAAGAGAAGAGTCATTACTTACAACGATAGATGAAGGATTTAACAAGGTAAAAGGACGAAGAGTAGAAATATTACCAATTGATGGAGTGGTGTGGTGTGTTGTGTTGTGTTGCGCTGAAGTCCGCCACCTAGTCCTGGACTGAGGTAGGGGGCGGGTGGAGCGCCATGGTGCTGAAGGAGTTGGCCAGCGACTGCTGGTCTCAGCCTGCGCCGAGCCAGGGGTTCCATCCAGGGGCCACGGGGGCTGCTGGTACAACGGCTGCTGTTACTGCTGCTGTGGCCCGGACAGGAGGCCAGGAGACGCGTAGAGGCCCGGTGTGGCCATGAAGGCCTGCGGATGCTGCTGTCCAGCGGGCACGGGGCTGGGGTACATAGTCATGTGCCCCTGCCACGGGTGGCCGTAGGTCGGCCACGGTGCGTTGGTCCTACCGTTGGAACCAGTGGGGGCGGTGGTCTGGCCAGAAGAGCCACCACGGCCTCCGCTGCTGTTGCTGTTGTTGCCGCCGCCATTACCACTATTGCGGTTTTTGTTGTTGTACTTGTTCCGGTTGCCACCGGTGCCGCTATTTCCGCCATTGGGCGAGCGAGACGGCATGGAAGACGGTGGCTTGGCCAATGGGGACACAACGTTGGTG
>JBNKDD010000591.1:0-653 GCA_050288085.1 Anaerolineae bacterium | reverse complement strand
GCTCAAGGGCGTCACTCTCTGCGTGGCGCGTGGCGAACTGGTGGCCCTGATGGGGGCCTCCGGATCGGGCAAAAGCACCCTGATGAACATCCTGGGATGCCTGGACCGATCCGATTCGGGCAGCTACCGGCTGGACGGCCAGGAGATGTCGCACCTCTCCGCCGATCAGCGCGCCATGGTGCGCAATACCAAGCTGGGATTTGTCTTTCAAAGCTTCAACCTGCTGCCCCGCACCAGCGCCCTGGACAATGTGGCCATGCCCTTGACCTATTCGGCCGGCCAGCTTTCCGAGCGCGAAGCCAGGCGCCGGGCGGCCCGGATGCTGGAGCGCGTGGGGCTGCAGGATCGAATGGACCACGAGCCTTCCCGGCTTTCGGGCGGACAGCAGCAGCGGGTGGCCATCGCCCGGGCTCTGATCAACCAGCCCTCCCTGCTTCTGGCCGACGAACCCACAGGCAACCTGGACTCCCGGACCAGTGAAGAGGTGCTGGCCATGTTCCAGGCGCTCAATCTCAACGACGGCATCACCATTATTATGGTGACCCACGATCCCCAGGTGGCCCGCTATGCCCAACGGGCGATCCATATCCACGACGGCCTGATCGTCCAGCACGCTCCCGACCAGACCCCCCTTGCCGCGGAGCAGGCGCTAT
>JBNKDD010000590.1:0-654 GCA_050288085.1 Anaerolineae bacterium | reverse complement strand
GAGTTTTTCTAAATCTTCGATTTCAAGGTCGGTCAGGTTGGAATTCGAATCCAGCACATCCTGTGCTTCCTGACCGGTCTCAATGCGCTTAGCAAGTTCAATCTCCTGCTCATGGGTCAGGAGCGGTTCGCTCGCCATCTGGCGAAAATATAAACTCACAACATCATCTGGTGGAATATAATCGATATTCTCCGGAATATTATTCCCCTCAAACAATATTGTTTTCTCTTTCTCTTTCTCTTCCACTTCCATGTCCATCATTTTTCGTTTCATCACCAGTCTACAATTGGAAACCGCTAACTATTGAGTGCGTCGACCAGATCAGATTCCGCCGTCTGTGTCAGAGCAGCGGTTGTTATCTGGCTTTTGGATGGCTCGCTTTTGGTTTTCTGTTTGTTTATCATATGAAATTCTCCTTCACTCCCACTCTTGCCATTCTCTACAGATGCCGTCACCACATTCATGAGCGTTACACCTCCACCGGGTGCAATCCTCCTGTAATTGCAATTCGCCGGGCTTGCTTCGCCAGGGATTCTTGGAGTCTCTCAAGTTCATACCGTCTGATGGTCGCAGTACACCCCCAGGTAGGCTTCCCCGCCGGATCAAATCAATTGTTCCTCACATTCCCCCGGTAAATGGTGCCGTTCTTTCGAG
>JBNKDD010000589.1:0-658 GCA_050288085.1 Anaerolineae bacterium | reverse complement strand
AGGGCGCGTCAACGTCCCTCGCTCGCGCGATAAAAAAACACCCGTTTCGCCGGGTGTTTTCCATTGATCTGACACATAGGGCAGGTGAGATTCGAACTCACACGAGGGTTAACCTCAGCGGATTTTAAGTCCGCGGCGTCTGCCATTCCGCCACTGCCCCACACGGCTAGAAGTGTAGCACGAGCAGCGCCCGGTCGTCAATCCAGAATCACGACTCTGGCTCGCCTGAATACACCGGCAGCCGCAGCGTAAACGTGCTGCCTGTGCCCGGCTCGCTCTCCACCAGAAGATCGCCGCCCATCAAGGTCAGCAGGTTCTGCGTGATCGCCAGTCCCAGGCCAGTCCCCGGCTGGCGCGTGACGTGTTCGTTATCCGCCCGCCAGAATTTCGTGCCGAGTTTGGCGATCTGCTCCGGCGTCATGCCGACTCCGGTATCCGCCACGCTCACGCCGACCGTCTCGCCATCTCGCCACGCGCGCAGCGTGATCGTGCCGCCGTCGGGCGTGTACTTGTACGCGTTGCTCAGCAGGTTGATCAACACCTGTACGACCCGGCTGCGATCCCCGCTGACCGGCGGCAGATCGGCGTCGATCTCCTCGGCCAGCGTATGCCGGTGCGCATCGATCTGCTGCATCACGCCCTCTTTGGCGACGGCCAT
>JBNKDD010000588.1:0-663 GCA_050288085.1 Anaerolineae bacterium | reverse complement strand
AACCAGCTTGCCATCCACTTTGATGGCCGGTTCCCTTTATGAAATGATGCTATTTACACAGAATACTTGACACAACCCCATGAACCCATCCATTGACCCGTACAATTGGCGGGGAGACGGGGTGCGTTTGTGTTCGCATTGCTTCTCCAAATCTTGACTGTCGGCTTCTAGCTTTGCTTCATGCGCTATCACCCGCTCTCCCATGAGATGGCAGGCTTTGCGGATACTGTTTGGACTGAGTTCAAGTAAGGTGGTTCTGGCTAATACATCACTGCTGGTTTTGAATGAATCATGGATACCCAGCAAGGCTGCCATCTGAACGACTTCAGCACTCATTTCCCCTGGTTTGATTTTCAGATGCTCATCCAAGGGATAGTACCCTTTTCCGCATTGCTTACAGCTATAGTATGCCCGTCGATAGTACACCCGCCCCTGTAAAGTGATACTCATCCCTTCCCGCTGCCTGATATACCTTGCTTCTCCTCCACAATACTTACAGGCTTTCGACGCGATTGGGTATTTGCCATCTGCCGCCTCCAGCGTTTGTTGGATGATTTCTGCTCCCAATTCATAGCTCATCTCTTTGGCTGCTATCTCCAACTCCGACAAACTTCCAACCTCTATTTCCCCTTCATATTCCTCTATGATAGCTCGCAGATTTTC
>JBNKDD010000587.1:0-667 GCA_050288085.1 Anaerolineae bacterium | reverse complement strand
GTCCCGGATATACGCAATCTATATCCCGGCCTGTCGGATGCGGTGCAAACCGTCATTGAACGGGGCATGGCAAAAGACCCGGCAGATCGCTATCAGAGCACGGGCGAGTTAGCGGCAGCCTTCCGGGAAGCCATCCAGGACGGCAGCCGGACGGCTGTCCCGAAGAAGGCTCCCCCGACCACCCCAGCAGCCGTCCCGGTGATGGCCGATGCACCGACCATGGACCTTTACGGCGAAGCCACCGCCCAACCCGTACCGGACACAAAGACGGCCCGCCGCTCGATCCTCCCCTGGGTGATCGGCATTGCAGCGGTGCTGGTTGTTGGAGTCGTCGTCGGGCTGGCTTTGCTAAACGGCAGCAAACCCGAAACCCCGGCAGCCTCAGCCCCTACTGAAGTAGAGGAACAAGCCCCCGCGCCAACGGTCGAACCGACGACCGCGCCCACCGATCAACCAACACCCATTCCGCCCACCGCAATGACGGACCCCACCGCCGTCTTAACCCTGACCCCCATCGAACGGGCCATCGCAGGCGTACAGAGTAATGCAGATTGGGAACCCTACATCCAGGAATTCGACAGTATACCGATGGCCCTGGTTCCGGCAGGCTGCTTCATGATGGGCAGCCAGACCGGTTACAGCGATACCCAGCCAGCCCATGAAATCT
>JBNKDD010000586.1:0-669 GCA_050288085.1 Anaerolineae bacterium | reverse complement strand
ACCAGTTGTAGTACCATTTTGACGGACGGTCTACTAGCGCCCGAGAGAAAGAGAACTCTCAGCATTAAGCCTTAGGCGAATCATGCCTGCCGTTTGGCTGCATCTCGTGTGGGGAGTGTTCACGAGAAGATTAGAAGAAGAAGAAGAAGAAGAAGAAGAGAGAGAGAGAGAGAGAGAGAGAGAGAGAGCATGATGCTAGCAAGACTCTGGACAAATTTACTAAGAAGCAATGCGACACCCTAAAGTTCTGCAAGTAGGATATAATGAGCACAAGGAACAACCTTTGAGTGAGACAAGCTACACTCATAGGAATTTCTTTGGTGTTGTCGCACCGCCCTCATTTGGATGTACCCAAGTCCCCACTGACAAGAAGTGCTACAACTGCATATAGAAAGGTCACCTCACCTATCAATGCCCATTAGCACTGAACCGCCTTAAAAACCCCATCCTAGCTGAGATAAGCAAGATGACGTTAGAAGATGAGTCGACCATGTAACCCCAAGGATACTCTGCAGGTCCAATGTTGTTTTTATGGAAGTTAATGACCCTGGAAGAGATGAACCCTAAAAGATAATATGCCTTAAGTTGAACATTAAAATAAGGAGGGTAGACTTTGTTTTCAACCTTGTTGTCTTGGAATAAAGGGCATTGATGCCATTCTTGGAGTGG
>JBNKDD010000585.1:0-670 GCA_050288085.1 Anaerolineae bacterium | reverse complement strand
AGGCTAAATTTGAAATCAATTACATGCCGGTTACACCCGGACTGGGGGAATACGGGAGGTATTCCCCCAGGTCTTCTCCAATTTGTTTCAAGTTTGGACGCACACTCCGCTAAACTATTGACAATTTCTTCTGAACAGACTACAATGAAAACTATCTTCACCAGCAAACCCAAGCAAAATTTCAGGAGGATATTTTATGACCCACACAATTACTGCTTTATGTACCCGTCAGGGTGACTGTGTAGAAGTCTGTCCGGTTGACTGCATTATCCCCGGCCCCACCGATGATGCCGAGTGGAACGATCTCTTCTTTATTGACCCCGATACCTGCATCGACTGTGGTGCCTGTATCCCGGTGTGCCCGCCCGAAGCAATCTTTGCCGAGGAAGACGTTCCCGCCGAATTTGAGGCCGACACCGAACGCAACGCCAAATTCTTCACCGACGGTCCCGGCTACTGGGAATACGACTTTGAAGAAGAGCGCGCCACGTTCAAGGGCGAAACTTCAGACCGAGACTCTCGCGTATCCGGTTACGAATAGACCTTCGAACACACATTGTCTAAACAATATCAAAAAGCGGACGATGTTAAAACAGCAGACGTGCCGCTTTTTGTTTTCTTGAAAAATTCTAAAAAATTGAGGTATTTAAATTGACGACCAATGTTCCCC
>JBNKDD010000584.1:0-671 GCA_050288085.1 Anaerolineae bacterium | reverse complement strand
GAACCCCGGGGAGGAACCCGACCATGACCATGGATTTCAGCGCGCTGGCAGAAGCCATCATCAAAGGCAACATGGAAGCCGCCAAGGGGGAGACGCAAAAAGCCCTCGATGAAAAAAGAGACCCCCAGGCGATTCTGGACAAGGGACTGATTGCGGCCATGGATACCGTAGGCCAAAACTTCTCCCAGGGAACGATGTTCGTCCCCCAGATGCTCCGTTCGGCCAAAACCATGCAGTCCTGCGTGGCGTTGCTCAAGCCGCACTTTCAGGCCGGTACCGTCGCCAGCAAGGGCACCGTGGTCATGGGAACGGTCAAGGCCGATCTGCACGACATCGGCAAAAACCTGGTGGCCATGATGCTGGAAGGCGCCGGATTCACCATTATCGACCTGGGAGTGGATGTGACGCCCGAAGCCTTTGTCCAGACGGTCGAAGACAAATCCCCCCAGATCATCGGCATGTCGGCCCTGCTGTCCACCACCATGCCGTCCATGACTGCGACGACCCAGGCCCTGGACGCGGCGGGCCTGCGCGGCAAGGTCAAGGTGATGATCGGCGGCGCCCCGGTGACGGCCAAGTTCGCCGACGAAATCGGCGCCGACCGCTACGCGCCGGACGCCGGTTCGGCGGTGTCGGTGGCAAAGGAACTGGTACAGAGCACATGAACAGGC
>JBNKDD010000583.1:0-673 GCA_050288085.1 Anaerolineae bacterium | reverse complement strand
CTGCGGGTTCCAGATCAGACCGATTAAAAACAGATCGATCAGGATCGCAAAGTGGCGAGCGATGACTCGCCTTTTCTTCTTAGATGCCGGGAGTATCTTATGTTGCGATGTTCATCATTTAGATTTTGGCTGGTGGTCGGGATAGTGATGATATCCTTGGTTTTGTTTTTTGGAATCTGGGCATTATCAGAAAAAAGAATGCATATAGATACGGTGTTATGGGAGGTTGACCGTGGAAGTCTAGGCAGTGCATCTTATTCTCCTGATGGGCAAACGATCATTGCGGAATGTCTTATGAAATTGTGTTTTTTTGATTCTGCCACCGGAGAATTAGAAAATAGCATCTGTCCACCAACATATCCGAGAGGTAGTTCCATATCTTATATTGGGCCTGTTTATTCTCATGATGGAAAAAGGATAGCCATTCCAGGATACGGCAGTTCTGCCGTAATTGACAGCCAGACAACTGAGACTGTGAGAACCTTCGACACCCCGGATGCAGAGGTTTATTCGATTCATTTTAACCCGGACGATACCCGTTTACTCACCTCAGACAGTAAACATCAGATCATCATCTGGAATGTAGAAACCGGCGAAAAGATCATTAGCTGGGAAACTGGCGAGTGTTCCAACTACGGGGGATGCTGGTTATCCGCGACCTTTAGTCCTGATG
>JBNKDD010000582.1:0-674 GCA_050288085.1 Anaerolineae bacterium | reverse complement strand
AGAAGCCGATTCCGAGTGTGTTTGCCGTGGTGCAGGACCCGATTGGGAGCGGGATCGTAACCAGTTTGACGAATCACGGCGGCAATGTCACCGGCATTACCTTCGGTCCGGCGGAAGGCAAGCGCCTGGAATGGTTAACGCGGGCCGCACCCGGTATCGAACGGATCTATATTCCCTACAATCCCGATGATCCGGCCCCTAATGCCGCGCTGGTATTGGTGCAAGAAGCCGCCGAGAAATTGGGCGTTGAATTGGTTCTCCAGCCCGCTCGGAATACCGAAGAAGTCGCCGCTGCCATTGAGAATATCCCCGATGATGTTGACGCGATGATGACCTTGCCTGACTCGATTGTGTCCCAGTCTATGGATAATCTCATCGCGGCTGCTATTGAGCACAAATTACCGTATTCGGTGACGGTCAGCGGTCTTGTTGCCAGGGGAGCCTTAACCTCATACGGCATGGAATCTGTACCGGTGGGAGAGCAATCTGCCCGGCTGGCCGATCAAATCTTAAAGGGCACTGATCCCGGTGACATTCCGGTTGAAGTAGCTGAGTTTTTCGTGGCGGTTAACCTGCAAACCGCTGATGCTATTGGCATTGAAATCTCCGATGAGCTGTTGAAGCAGATCAACATTGTTATCAGAGAATAACAGTTAGCTCTCAACCAATTGATA
>JBNKDD010000581.1:0-676 GCA_050288085.1 Anaerolineae bacterium | reverse complement strand
GAGCTTGTGTACCTTGAAGCAACAATAAAAGCTTCATTTCCCCAAAAGTGTGAGAACTCAGGGTCAAAATCGCTAACAAGGTTAGCTTTGTATTCGACAAGCGCCAATGCACTAGGTAGTGAAGCCATGAGCAAAGACGCACTATCAGACCCCTCGCTCATTGGCTCAAAAGACCTCTGATGAAAAAAGAAGCACCTCTAAAAAACGCAAGGGGCTCAAAAGACCTCCGATGAAAAAAGAGGCACCCCACAAAACAGAAAGGGGCTCATTTTAAAAGGCATCCGATGAAAAAAGAGGCAACCCAAAAAAATGCAAAGGGGCTCATTCAAAAGACCTCCAACAAAAAAAGAGGCAGCCCCAACAAGTGTAAAGGGTTCATCAAAAGACCTTCAGTGGAAGGAAAGGCACCAGCAAAGCGAAAAAGAACCCCAACAAAAATGAACGCCAAGACTAGCTTCGCTAACCTAATGGTTGTTGGTGATCATAAAATGCTTATATTTACCATCAACATACCTACACTTCGTTCAAGATATATAAGATGAGTGCTTATTACTAACGAGTTTTGTTAATTTACCATTTCAGGAACATCGAATGACAGAAAAGCATCATATAGACCAAAATCCATACATATCTTCATTATGTCCAAAACCAGGGGTAGTCACCAACAATATGACAC
>JBNKDD010000580.1:0-677 GCA_050288085.1 Anaerolineae bacterium | reverse complement strand
ACAGTAGTGCGCGATACCCCAGCACGTTCAGCAACTTGCTGACTGGTTGTGCGCTTTTTCGGCATAATTTTAATAACTAACACATTTTAGTAACGCGTGTTAGTATTCTACTCACTTTCCAGCGGTTTGTCAATAAAAAAATAATTGCTAATTATTACCTACCTCTACGGCTCGAAACGAGTCTTGTCAGACATGCGATGAGCATTTATAATGCGGGTTAAGTGGCGACGTAGCCAAGTGGTAAGGCAGAGGTCTGCAAAACCTCCATTCACCGGTTCGAATCCGGTCGTCGCCTCTTTTTTAGTTGTTCAGCCACCCCGGTTGAGAGTGGCTACCACCGGCAGTGTTTTCATTTACAGGCGTTGTCTGGCCTCGTGCTGCACCATGTTGACAAGCCCCATTAAACCCTGCCCCTTCCCCATCGAGATTTCGCGGCCAAAGATTTTCAACACAATATCGGTAGACACAGCAGCGACCTGTTCCAGCGGTGCGCCGGAGCAGGTTTCATCCAGAATGACAGCCATTGCTTTCGCGGATAACCCCTGGGGGTTAAGAACATCAAAGTAGTATTTGAGCGTGCTATCAGGCTGGTCAACTGCCCAGATAAAGGCTTCCGACTCGCAGGCCGGAACCCGATGGGATTCATCATATGGGGGCGTGGCAATGGATGGCAGCAC
>JBNKDD010000579.1:0-689 GCA_050288085.1 Anaerolineae bacterium | reverse complement strand
GTTATGTTACACCATCATGCTTATGTCCCCCCTGTCGTTATTATGGTTATTTTGATCCTATTAGTGTGGAGAATAGGATTTGGGGTGACAGGAATGGAACTTGTTGGTGCGATGCCAATGGTTCAAGGCTTTGTCCGGTGCGATGCTGGAAGCCTGTGGCTAGTTATCATACCCAAATCTAAGGACCGGTTCATGGAGCGACCACCCATGAAAACAGTACAACCATGAGCCTATATGGGTACGGCCTGGTGTAGTATGTGGCGGAACCTAGTTTGGCGTACCAATCGATGGTGCGGATTGAGTGGACTCTCTTGGGATCCGTCTGGTTGGGAATGAGTGGGTAAGGGAGTGGACTCTCCCGAGAACCACATGGCGCAAGAGGGGGCCCTTGGTGATCTGGACTGACACCTCCGGTGAAACCTCAGCGGGTACGCTGCGAATGCTACAAACTAGGGAAAACCATTGAACAACCTTGTAGTGATGTCCTAGTGCACACCCCGGAAGTGTGAAAGGGTACTCACCTGTACAACGGGTATCCGGCTATCTAGGATGATTGTGACTCTTGGGGAATGTGTACAACCTCTATAGAGTGTAAAACTGTTATAACAGTCATGCTCACAGTCATGAGCGGCATGGACCCTCACATGATTAGTGAAACCCGGGTTGGGTTGGTAGAGTTAGGCCTGGTT
>JBNKDD010000578.1:0-703 GCA_050288085.1 Anaerolineae bacterium | reverse complement strand
CTTTCTTGGGTACCACCTGACACTCGAGTCTAACATCCCCCTCCTCCTGCATGGTAGCACTGAAATCACACTTCATGTACTCTATTTTAAACCTGCTAAGCCTAAAACCTTTTGCCTCCAAAGTTTGTCTCCACAATTCCAACTTCTAATCCACCCCATCCTACTCTCATCCACCAAAACCACATCATCTGCAAAGAGCATACACCAAGGTACATGTAACTTCTGTTGGGAAGAAGTTACAAGTGGTGCAGTGCAACAATCGTGAGAAGGTGATGCTAGCCTCTCACCAACTTTCTGGTCCTGCAGCCGATTGGTGGGATGCTTACGTGGAAGCCCATGAGGAACCCGAGAGAATCAACTGGCCAGAATTTAGAGCTGCTTTCCGTACACATCATGTTCCCCAAGGAGTGATCTAGCTGAAGAAGAAAGAGTTTCAAGATCTGAAACAGGGGTCCATGTCTGTGAATGAGTACGTCACAAAGTTCACCCAACTATCCCGCTATGCCCCTCACGAGGTCGACACTGATGAGAAGAACCAGGAATGCTTCCTGAATGGCTTGAATGACGGGCTGGCCTATGCTCTGGAGGCCCGGGACTTTGAGAACTTTCAAGGGATGGTGAACAAGGCTCTTGTGCTAGAGAACCGCAGAGGCGCGATGGAGCGCAAGTGTAAGTTGGTACGTCGGCAGCAACTAGGCAGTAG
>JBNKDD010000577.1:0-712 GCA_050288085.1 Anaerolineae bacterium | reverse complement strand
AGAAAGTTTGGTACTGCATATTATAAGTATCCTTACGAGAAGACTTAATCTCAGAAGAACCCTCATAGATATTGCACAGTTTAAGCCAAACATCATGAGCAGTTTCTAAATGTGAGATAAAATCATACACATTCCTACCTAGAGCAGTAGTAATGAGATTTAAAGCTTTGTAATTATTCTCTTACCTTTGCATCTCCCTTGAGTCATGTTGTCAAGCGTTGCTGGGATCACGTAGGCTTCCTGAACAATCTCCCAGATGGCACGACCTTGACTGAAGAGGTAGTTGCGAGTTCAATTTTTCCAATAACTGAAATCATCGTCATTGAAGACCACAAGCTTAACAGCACCTTTCTCCATGTCGCCTTCGGGTCACAAAGCCTGTTAAAGCTAACTAGTGACCAAACCGGCTCTGATACCAATTGAAGGATCAGAGAAGGCGACCAGAGGGGGTGAATGAGAGCCAATCAAAATTCATCGCAGAAAATTGATCTATATCCCAAAATCATCCCAACGTCCCTCTCTTCTAACTCGGCCAAGACCGCACAGCTATAGCAAAGCTATCGGCCTTCAGAACCGGGTTAGGGACCGCAGGAAAAACACGAAACAATGCTACCAAGACCACGTGCAAGATCGATGACAAAAATCAGATTGAAGAATAATTTATATCCTCACAGACATTTCACTGAACACCTGGTGGACGCATTCAGAAAAT
>JBNKDD010000576.1:0-714 GCA_050288085.1 Anaerolineae bacterium | reverse complement strand
GCTGCCCAAGTATGACGGCATGTCGGCGTTGCGGCTGGCGCAGGAGCGGTGCCCCGAGATTCCGTTTATCTTTGTCTCCGGCACCATGGGCGAGGAAGCGGCCATTGAAGCATTGACACAAGGCGCCACTGATTATGTGCTCAAGCATAATCTTGCGCGTCTCCCGGCGGCGGTGAAACGGGCGCTCAGCGAGGCGCGAAACCGGCGCGAGCGCAGGCAGGCCCAGGAGGCGCTGCAGCGTTCCAATGAAATGTTGCGCGCCATCATCGAAGCCGCGCCGGTGGCCATCATTGGTCTGGACCTGGATGGCCGGGTCCATTCAGTGTGGAATCCGGCGGCCGAGAAGATGCTCGGCTGGAGCGAACAGGAGGTGATGGGCAAACCCCTGCCCACGGTTCCGGAGGATCAGCAGGGAGAATTCAAACGCTTCAGGGCGCAGATCCGCAGCGGTATGAGCCTGGACGGCGTCGATGTGCGCCGGCAGCGGCGCGACGGCACGCCCATCGATTACAGCATCTATGCTTCGCCTTTGTATGACGCCGATGGCCGCATCAGCGGCAATATCGCCGTCCTGGTGGATATCACCGAACGCAAGCGCTCGGAGCGCGCCCTGGCCGAAGGCGAGGCCAAAATGCGCAGCCTCCTGGACAACATCGGCATCGGCGTAGCTCTCATCAGTCCCCAAATGGAGATTCTCGAGCTGAATCGTCGGAT
>JBNKDD010000575.1:0-714 GCA_050288085.1 Anaerolineae bacterium | reverse complement strand
CAGTATGGGCCTGCCGCCGGTTGAGACGGCCCGTGGCCGGATTGACCTGATTATGGACATCGCCAACGGCAAAGTGGCAAAGACCTCTCAGCCCGCGCAGGAGTTCTTCTACAAAGCCTACAACATCTCTTTCTGGACAATGCCGCAGGCCGATGCCGTCACCTGGCTGAACGAACAATTCGGGACTAACGTAGAAGTTTCGGCAGCGGCTCCGGCAGGAGAAGCGATGGAAGCGCCGAAGAAGATTGCGTTCTTTGTGTCGGATCTGTCCAACGTGTTCCACCAGGCGCAGTTTGCTGAAGCACAAAAGTACGCCAAGGAGAAGTATGGCGCCGAGGTGATTGCGTTTGACGGCAAGTCTGATTCAGCCGTGATGACCCAGAACATTGACCAGGTAGTGGCCCAAGGTATGGACGCGGCCACGATGCAGATTTGGGACCCCGACGCGGCCAAGCCGGGCGTGATGGATGCTTTGGATAAAGGCATCATCATGACCTCGTTCTTCAGCCCGCTGGCCGACACCGGCATTCCGGTGGCGCGCAGTGACGAGGCCGGCATTTCCTTTGCCATGGGCGCGGAGATGGCCGAGCAGTGGAAAGCGGCTAATCCCGACAAGCCGATAGTGATGGTGCAGTTGGGTTGGCCGAACCACACCGAAGTGAAGTCCGGGCGGACCGATCCCTTTGTTGAGGGTGTGCTGTCGGTTGATCCCGA
>JBNKDD010000574.1:0-716 GCA_050288085.1 Anaerolineae bacterium | reverse complement strand
AGCGGCTGAGGAGCCTGTTGCTGAAGAACCTATGGCCGAAGAACCTGCGGCTGAAGAACCTGCCGCTGATAAAGTCGTTGTGACCTGGTGGCACATCTCGACTGCCGAAGAACACAAAAACCTCTGGCAGTCAATGGCTGATGAATACATGGCCGCCCATCCAAACGTGTCCATCGAGATCACCGTATTGGAAAATGAAGCCTTCAAGACCAAGATGACCACCGTCATGCAAGCTGGTGACCCTCCCGATATTTTCCAAAGCTGGGGCGGCGGCGTTATGAACGAATACGCTGAAGCCGGCCTGATGCTGGATATTACCCCGTACCTGGATGAAGGCGGCTGGCGCGAGACCTTCGCACCAGGCGCGTTGGGCGTATATTCCTACAAGGACAAAAACTACGGCGTGCCCTGGGATATGGGCATGATTGGTTTCTGGTACAACAAAGCCCTCTTCGCTCAAGCAGGAATTGATGCGCCTCCCACAACCTGGGCCGAGCTGCTTGAAGATGTCCAGACGCTCAAGGATGCCGGCATTACGCCTATCGCCCTGGGCGAGGGAGATAAATGGCCTGGTATGCACATGTGGGCTTATCTTGTCACCCGTCTTGGTGGCAAGGCCAATTTCGAAGGTGCGCTGCTGCGGACGGGTTCTTTCACGGATGCCCCCTTCGTTCAAGCTGGCCAAAGGCTCCTGGATTTGGTCGCGCTCGAGCCTT
>JBNKDD010000573.1:0-725 GCA_050288085.1 Anaerolineae bacterium | reverse complement strand
ACGCTTGCAATACCAAAAGCTTGCCCGTCGAGTGTATAGAGTTGTTCGCCGGTCTGGGCATCCCATACTACAGCCAGGCCATCGTCCGATCCCGATAAGATGAATCGACCGTCAGGTGACCAGTCCAGACTTCCTATGTTCCGCGCATGTCCGGTTAATTCGAGTATTCTGGTTTTCGTATCGATATCCCATATTTCTATTGTGCCGTCATCCGAGCCTGCGGCCAGTTTCATCCCATCAGGGCTCAGGGCAATTGAATACACTGACCCATTCTGGGTATTGAACTTATCGACTACCTTTCCCGCAGTCACATCATAGATCAGGATCGTACTGTAGCTTCCAATAAACAGCCTGGAATTGTCGATGCTGAATTCCAGGTCATATATACCGGGTAAGGAAACTTGCTCCAAGCGCCGGAGTGGTTCACCAGTATGACCATCGCCGATACCTACAGTAGTGCCCATACCGGAGGCAAGTAGTTCGCCATCGCTGGAGAAGGCAATACAATACTCAACACTCAGCGAGGTGATTTGCGGTTGAATCGTCTCAACGTCCCACAGAATCGCCGGAGCATACTGTGGGCCCACCGCTAACAGCGATCCGTCCGGGCTATAGGCTATACTTCTCGTGTCAACCAGGCCGGTTTGCGCGGGTGTGAGCAAAACCTGACAGGAAGTAGAGAAAAAGCCTCAAGTGTGTTAAGGAAGGGATGAAACAGTCCCCGA
>JBNKDD010000572.1:0-731 GCA_050288085.1 Anaerolineae bacterium | reverse complement strand
GCAGCCGCATCTTGATCCGTCCTTCACTTTTTGACAGATCTTATCCTATTTTGTCCCCATTTTTGGAACGGTCACCCCTCGTGAATCAAGTATACTTATTTATATAATAAGAATACGTGATAGTACCATTATGCCATAAAGCACGGAGTAGTCAAGTTTCTAGCTATGTGACAAATATCACATATTTGGATATTGAGACATTTCAGGTCTTTTGATACAATCGAATAAGTGAAATACACATCACCTTTATCAAGTAAAGAATATTACCAGTAGAACTGGCAAAAAAGCCGCCGCGAAGTTCATTCGCGGAAAAGGTCATCTGTACTAAACATGAGCAAAACTCTTACGCGTTTAAGTGGAACAAGATAATGGTTTTGAATAAAAACCTCAAAACCTTACTTGTTCCTATAGCAGTTGGACCATTTATTTAATGCCTGGCCCAACTTAACTAAGGAGAAATAATGGCCGAAGCCACAATGTCTACCCCTGAACTCCCTGCCAGCCCGGCAGGTGGGCGCACCAAGTTCCTGATCGGCGGATTGATCCTGTTGGCGGCAGTGGCTTACCTGATTATCAGCAGCATTGCCAGCGGGAAGGAATATTTCATCACGGTCGATGAGATGGTTGCCCAGCAGGATCAACTGGTTGGCCGGAACATTCGCGCTTCCGGGGCCGTGATCGGCGATACGATTGAATACGACGGCGAAACCCTCAGCTTCGAGATGGCCCAC
>JBNKDD010000571.1:0-736 GCA_050288085.1 Anaerolineae bacterium | reverse complement strand
CCTTTACCAAAAGTGACTGGCACCTCTTTTTGCCGAACGGTTCATTCCTTGAATCATTCAATGATTTTGACCATTGTTGACAAAGCAGTTTAGTCTGGCTAGAATGTGCCTACTGGCACGGAGCCGATCCTGTCGCCAGCAAATTTATCCAAAACCTGCCCGCCAGGTTATTGGTGTATTTTATTAAAAATTGGTGACTACACGTTTCCAAAGAAAGGAGATTTCCCATGACTCATATCGTGACCAGACTATGTTTACGTGACACAGCTTGTGTAGATGTTTGCCCCGTAGAATGTATGGTGCTGGGTAAACCAGAAGCTGAATGGCCCTGGCTCTACATCGATCCGGATACCTGCATCGACTGTGGCGCTTGCGTTCCGGAATGCCCATACGAAGCGATCTTCCCCGAAGAAGAAGTACCCTTCGATTATGAAGCACCGGCTGGCGTTTGGATTGCCAACACCAAAGAACTGCTGCCTGATGGCGCTGCGTTTGCAGGTGAAATCGACGGCCATGATGTCAAAGTGCTCAACGCCAAGCAATTGGCCGGCGGTGAAGTCCTCGACCTGACCGAAGATATTCCGGCGAACTACGATTTCTTCTCCGATGGTCCTGGCTACGACGCCATGGATTAGTTGACAATTAAGATTAACGCCCGCCTTATTTGAGGGGCGTAAAATACCGAATTGACTGCACAAGCATATTGTGTGAGTCGATTCGGTATTTTTTTGTTTAC
>JBNKDD010000570.1:0-774 GCA_050288085.1 Anaerolineae bacterium | reverse complement strand
ATACCTCATCGCCCGGTTGGAACCGCGTCACCTTACTGCCCACTACCTCCACGCGCCCGGCCATATCCCATCCCAGAATATAATCCTTTGGTTTGGGAAAGCCAACGGAAAATCGGGCCAGCCACGGACTGCCTATCATGGAAAAGTAGTCACCGGCATTGAGGGCTGCTGCGCAAACCCTTACCAACACTTCATTTTCCCGGATCACCGGCTTGTCAACCTCTTTCAGTTCGAGAACATCCGGCGAGCCGTATTCGTTTATAACAATTGCTTTCATGAACAAACCTCCTAAGTCACAATATCATACTTGCTGCCTATCGCTATGCGCCACAGTGATGACGACATTTCCCTTTTTACGCCCTGTTTCGACATACCGGTGTGCCTCGGCAGCTTGTTCCAATGGATAGCATCTATCTATGGCCGGTTTTATCTTTCCTGCCTCGATAAGCGCTTTGAGAAAAAGTAACGCTTCGTTCTTTTCGATTGACATCCCACTGATTACTTTCTTGCCGCCTATTATCGAAGTCCACAGCATGAGAACCCGGTTCATCAGACCCACTGTTGGCAGATAGCATCCATTGCTCTTCAGCGAACCCTTACAACGTGAAAATGAACTCTTGCCGACTGTATCAAAAATAATGTCATAGGTCTCACCGCTTGTGGTAAAATCCTTTTGGGTATAATCAATAACCTTATCGGCTCCCAGAGATCTCACCAAGTCTAAATTGGCGGTGCTGCATACCCCGGTCACTTCTGCCCCAAAGTATCGGGCTA
>JBNKDD010000569.1:0-794 GCA_050288085.1 Anaerolineae bacterium | reverse complement strand
ATCAACATGCCAATGCCAATGCCAAAGACAATTGACAGGATAATACGCGCCAATGCGATGTCCATGCCGATAGCCGCTCCGGTATAAGCGATAGCCAGGATATTGACTGCCGGGCCAACAAATAGAAATGTGATGGCTGCGCCCAGTCCTGCACCGCGTTTCCAGATTCCGGCAAACAACGGCAGAATTGTACATGAACAGACTGCCAGGATGAAACCACCGATTGCTGAGGCCGGATAGCTGATCCATTTGGACGCTTTCGGCCCGAGGTATTTGGTGATCACCTCTTTGGGGATCATAGCACTCATATATCCGGCAATAATGAAGGCTGGAACAAGGCATAACAGTACGTGAGCGGCCAGATAGTCAAGTAGGCCTGTCCAGCCCGACCACAGCAGCATGCCCAGATAATTGAGTACGGATTGAAACGTCATAAGAGAAATTCTCCTTTTTGCTATATTCGATAATTTGAATAATGTCTAACCAAATAAATGCGCCTGCTAGCAGGCGCAGATGTAACTTTTTCTACACTTTGCTGAGAGCTTCGTGTATCCAGCCTGCGATGGTGTTAGCCGATGCCACCCGACCGGCGCAAACCAGCCGCTCATTGATGACCAACCCTGGCGTCGTCATGAGGCCATATTCCAGGAAGGCGTTCATGTCCGTTACTTTCTCAATGGCAGCCTCCACATCCGGGTATTCAGTCTCAACGTCAGCCAGTGCCAGCCGGGTGCGCTGCTCCAGAAAATCACACTTGGCACAGCCCGGTCCGAGTACTTTGATCGTCAGCATCG
>JBNKDD010000568.1:0-820 GCA_050288085.1 Anaerolineae bacterium | reverse complement strand
TCCCGGACCGTGCCCTGCATCGATGCGGGTATATCCGTCACTCCGCCCATAATCGGGGCCATCGACTGCGGTCGCATCATCTTCAGGGGATTCTTGTTCATTGAGAAGACCAACCCCACCCCCAACGCTACCAGCAGCCCCATAACAAACCGGGCGATCAGCACTGTGCCGAATCCGTATGCGGCATAGGTGCTTGCCAGCACCACCGGGTTGACAATCGGGGCGGCCAGCAAAAAGGCGATCCCCGCCGGGATCGGCATCCCCTTGCGGAACAGGCGGCGGGTCAGCGGGACCACCCCGCATTCGCACACCGGGAAGGTGAAACCCATCAGCCCGCCAAACAACGTCGCCAGCAGCGCGTTGCGCGGCATCAACCGGGTGAGCTCTTCCCGGCTGACAAATACCTCCACCAACCCGGAAGCAACCGTCCCCAGCAGCAAGAAGGGCGCGGCCTCGATGAAAATCCCAAGAAACACCGTCGTGAAGTTAATAATCTGATCTGCGATCATCTACACATCCATAGCTAAATCTACCACTTCATTATAGGCGATACGGAAGCAGATTTCATTACGCCTTCTGACCGGGATGCATTCATTAGTGCTCAGTCAATATTTGAGGCAGTAATCTCACTGTCCAGGGGGAAATCTTTCTTCCTGATAATGATCACCCACTCTTTTCTCGCGTCTTTATGGCTTTAAAGTAGAGAAGCTGTCACCAGTCGCCACTTTGTTAAGACATGATTAGAAAAGACCTTTCTCAGCAGGCTCCCACATCGGCATGTAACTCAGATAGCTGCGATGAGACTTCACTTGGTTAGATG
>JBNKDD010000567.1:0-831 GCA_050288085.1 Anaerolineae bacterium | reverse complement strand
TCCGCCTTCCCGCTTTACCTGCCCTGAAAGGCCACCATGATCACATCGTTCACACAGCCCGCCGCTATACCAAAGAAGACCTTAGCCAGAAATTGGAGCAGGTCGGGCTGATCGTGGAGCGGACGACTTACGCCAACAGCCTTTTAATGCCGCCGGTTTTTGTCATGCGGAAGCTGCAACTGCTCCTGGTCAAACCCCGGCCCGGCCAGCCATCCGATGTCCAACCGACGTCGGAGCCGTTCAACACGATCTTGCAGTGGCTCCTGACGTTAGAAGCACGTTGGATCGAAAGCGGCAGGAATTTCCCCCTGGGTGTATCTTTGTTTGCGGTGGCATCCAAGCCACAATGAGAACCAATTTCAGAAAAAGTGGTTATAAAGTTGGGCCAGACATTAGATTTTAAATAAATGGCCCAACTATATAGTAAATAGCTTTAGCTATTTGCTCGGAACAAGTAAGGTTTTCCCAAAACCATTATCTTGTTCCACTTAAGCTTGGACGGCAAAGCCGTCTGCTTTGGGACGCAAACAACAAGGGGGTGAATAATCCATGCCGGAAGAAGGCTACCAATCTCCATATTCATGGCGCTGTGGCAGCGCCACCATGCGTGGTATCTGGTCAGAAGTCGAAAAGCGCCGCATCTGGCGGCAAATCTGGGTTGCGTTAGCGGAAGCGCAGTTATCCGCCGGGCTGGTGACCCCCGACCAGATCGCCGATCTGAAAGCCCACGCCGACCAGATCGATATCGCCCGCGCCCATGAGATCGAGGCGGAGATCCACCACGACCTGATGGCCGAGCTTCGCACCTTTGCCGAGCAGTGTCCGGTCGGT
>JBNKDD010000566.1:0-839 GCA_050288085.1 Anaerolineae bacterium | reverse complement strand
GCTGCGGCGAGCTTATAAATTTATTATCAGCTTAAACCACTACCTAAGGTAGTGGTGCAGTGAAAAGGTTCTACCGTGAAAAGTGGGTATTATGAAGCTCCCTGGAAGGTGCGAAACTTCAAGGAGAGACATAATGACCCACCAATTCAAGAGGTTATCGCATTCGTTGTATGAGTGCAAATATCATATCGTGTTTTGTCCGAAATATCGGCATCGGATATTCAAGGAGGAGATCGCGGAGTACACACGGCAACAAATCTACAGCCTGATCCAGCAAAAAGAGGCTGTGGAGGTGCTGGAACTGAACATTCAAGCCGATCATATCCATCTGGTGGTGACGATAGCCCCAAAGTATGCCATCTCCGAGATAATGGGGTATCTAAAAGGGAAACTGGCGTTGCGCTTGTTTCGGCAATATGAACATCTGGGCAAGCGCTACTGGGGGCGGCATCTGTGGTCACGGGGATATTGCGTGAGTACGGTCGGGCTGGATGAGGAGAAAATCCGCAAGTATGTACGTTGGCAAGAGCAGCAGGAGAAGCAAGCCGAACTGACGCAACGACGACTATTCGAATAGAGTAGAATCGGTAAGGGCGCACCTTCCAGGTGCATAACCTAAAGCCACCACCTCTGGTGGTGGTCATTTACTAAATATAAATTTATAATTTCTTCTTCATTAATTTATCATAAGACCCATTCATGAATCCTGTCAAGTCAATTGCCGCAACACAAGATCGGCCTATCAAACACTTTTAAGAACCCTGAATAACTGAAAAGAACCTTTAATAACGAATACTGGGGAGACAGTAAAATAACGTCAGTTTTGGTTAAGCGGCTCA
>JBNKDD010000565.1:0-875 GCA_050288085.1 Anaerolineae bacterium | reverse complement strand
TGCCTTGAGAACGGCAACAGGCTGTCTCAGAATTACCCCCATCCCTCACCTTCACCAAGAATCCCAAATACTTCCAATCGAACCCCATTCACACCTCCTTGGCATTCAATACCTAGCCAAATGCCAAAACCCTGCCCACCCCTGTCACAATTCCTTATCAAACGCGATCAGACCCAGACCCATGAAACATACTCTCACCTCTAAATACTCTGACAAACTACACACCATAACCTCAACTCTGCCACCAACAGCACCCCTCAAACACCAACTCCAAGCCATACACACCTCCATAGTCGACGACACACTTTCTCTCCTCCCTCCAAACCGCCTCACAAACAACCCACCTCCACCCATATGCAACCAAGAACGCACCCTTCCACGCCGTCCGCTCACCATATTAGCACAACTTCGTTCTGGTTTCTGCAGTAAACTAAATAGCTACCAGAACATCATCAACCCCAACACACGCAACATCTGCCCGCTGTGTAGAACCTCCCCTCACGAAGTTGCCCACTTCTTCAACTGTCCATCCAATCCCAACCCTACTAACCTGGGCATCCTAGACCTCTGGTCCGACCCAGTAGCCACTTCCAACTTCTTCAACTTATAACTATCATCCCTCACCTTTCATCACCATCACCTTCATTTCATCTCATCACACACATACATCATTACATAACATATACAAACACAAAACTTAACGCATAAGGCAAATGCTGGCTAATACAACAACAACAACAACAACAACGGCAGATAAATAAATCCAAAATATGTCCAGCATGATGAGTTGGAAAGTCAATAAGTTGCTTTAAGTCAAAAATATCCAACAGATTAAGAAATTTAATCGTAGTCGGGTCAAGTTCTTCTAAGTGGAT
>JBNKDD010000564.1:0-938 GCA_050288085.1 Anaerolineae bacterium | reverse complement strand
ATGGACTGGTGTCGGCGCTATCGAGCGGAAGGCATAGCCGGGTTGGCGTCGAAGTATCAAGGGCAGAACGCGGCCAAGATAACCCGTCAGCAGCGAAGGGAGCTGGCCGAAAAGTTGAGGCAATATCGACCTGACCAGATCATCCCAGCGGAGATACGGATCGGTCAAGGCAAATTCTGGACGATCAGTGACCTGAAGATCGTGGTCAAGGCATGGTATGGTGTGACCTATCAAAGTGAAACTTCCTATCGCAACTTGCTTCATACCAGCCGTTTCAGCCAGCAAAAACCCGAAAGTCGTTATCGTCACCGTCCGGATGACCTGACCGTGGCGGAGTTTGAGGCTGAGGTTGAAAAAAGGTGACCGACCTGCTGCAAGATTACTCTGACCTGGTCATCCTGACGCTGGATCAGATGAGCCTCTATTATCAAGCCACGCTCACCCATGTTTGGGCTCCGGTGGGCCAGACACCCATTATCCGTCTGCATCCACAGCGTGACCACGTCCACTTTTATGGTGCGCTTGAACTGCGCACCGGGCGTGAAATCGCCCTGCCCGTTCATGAACAGACCGGTCTGGTGACCGCTTCCTTCATCATGATGCTTCTGCTCCTGTATCCCACTCAGCCCATCCTGCTTCTGCTCGACCGGGCTCCCTGGCACTTCGGCGACGAAATTCGCACCCTCTTTGCCGAAAACGAAGACCGTTTGCATGTCTTGTACTATCCACCCGCCTGTCCTGACTTAAATCCGCAAGAACACGTCTGGTCACAAGCTCGCGATGCCATCTCTCACAATCACACCTTTCCTGCTTTTGAAACGTTGATCGATGACTTTGAAACCTACTTGAACGAAACGCCCTTTGAGACCAATTTCATGGAGAAGTACTCGCCTCTCCCCTTGAATCATTATGCGAGTTCATTTTGATTTATCCATTAG
>JBNKDD010000563.1:0-1023 GCA_050288085.1 Anaerolineae bacterium | reverse complement strand
GTCTAACTCCACCAAAATCCTATCAATGAGACATCAGAATTAAAAATCCATTTCTGACTGGTTATATCTGCTCCTCACCAACCAACGAAATCGGAACCAGAAATACAACAACAACAACAACAACAACAACCAAGCATTTTATTCCCAAGCAAGTTAGGGTAGGCTAGAGATGAAACCACATAAAAACAGGTACAAAACAAGAGCAAAAAAGAAGAGAAAAACAAAGGGCGATAAAAAAACCAAATAAAAAAAGGAGAAAAGACAATAAAACACTAAGTCAAAAAAACAAAAAAGGGGCAGAGAAAAAACCTGACAAAAGACAATAAAAGAAAGGAACCGAAGATCAAGGTTCTGACACATGAATTGCTAGCTTCCACTCTCTCCTATCTAATGCTAGCTCCCTGGTGATACACCAATCCTTCAAATCTCTCTTCACGGACTCCTCCCATATCAAGTTTGGTCGTCCTCTGCCTCTCTTCTCATTACCGGTTCGTCTTATTACCCCACTACGAATCGGTGCCTCTGTGGGCCTCCGTTGGATATGTCCAAACCATCTCAAACGATGTTGCACGAGCTTCTCCTCGACTGGTGCCATCCCTAGTCTATCGCGTATGTCATCATTTCAGACCTGATCTCTTCTTGTGTTGCAACAAATTCATCGTAGTTGTTGGACATGTCGCCTCTTAGTAGGCCAACATTCTGCTCCATACAACATGACCAGTCGGATCGCAGTCCTATAGAATTTGTCTTTTAGCTTTAGTGGCACCCTAGGGTCACACAAGACACCAGAAGCTTGACGCCACTTTAACCAGCCGGCTTTAATTCTATGACTAACATCTTCATCGATATCCCCATTTTTTTGAAGCATCGATCCCAAGTAGAAAAAGGTGTCTTGCTTGAGTACCACCGGGCAATCGAATCTAACATCCCCCTCCTCTTGTGTGGTAGCATTGAAATCACATTTCATGTACTCCGTTTTAGACCTACTAAGCCTAAAATCTTTTACCTCCAAAGTTCGTCTTC
>JBNKDD010000562.1:0-1099 GCA_050288085.1 Anaerolineae bacterium | reverse complement strand
GGGAATCGACCCGCAGATTTACGGCGGATTGACCAAACCGCCAGCAGTGCCCAACAGACCTTCCTTGCGGGTTGTCTCAGCAACCACACCGCCACCATCACCTCCGGAGGAAAGGCCACCCTCCCTGCATGACCTGGAACTACCCGACTGGCTGCAAGCCTATGTCAGCTGGGCTTCGCAGGTCGGCAATCAAACACCAGAACTCTTCCACCTGGGGATGGGTATCTGGATGGCATCGGTCGCCATCGCCCGCCGGGTGTATACCGATACCCGCTGGGGAGTCCGGATCTTCCCAAATCTCTATCTCATGTTCATCGCCGATACCACCTTCTACCGCAAGACCACCGCCTACAAGCTGGGGGAACGGATCCTGACCACCGCCATCCCCCACCTGCTGATGCCCACCCCGGGATCACCGGAGCGCTTCCAGGATGCACTGGCCGGCAAGGCACCCTCCAACTTCAGCGAACTGCCCCAGGAACACCAGAAGCTGGTGCTGGAGGCGATGAAATTCGCCGCCCAGCGTGGCCTGTTCAAGGATGAGATCGCCGGGCTGTTTGGCTCTCTGAAAAAAGATTACATGTCCGGCCTGAAAGATTTCATCCTCGAAATCTACGACTGCCCGGACTTCATCGCCAAGGAAACCCAATCCGGGTTGGCGATCATCCGCAATGCCGCCCCTTCCATCCTGGGGGTGACCACCCCCGCCGGGCTGTCAGGGGCTATCTCACTCGCCGACTGGGATAACGGCCTGCTGCCCCGCTTCGGGCTGCTCACCCCCGAACCGGACTACCGGGAGCGACCTGGCCTGGACCAACCCACCGGCCCACCGATGGAAGTCATAAAAGGACTACGTCAGCTCTATGACGCTCTGCCCAAACCGGAGCGGGAGGGCGATGGCTGGAAAGCAACCCGGTCACTACGGATGGAGGTTGAGTCGTGGGAGGCGATCCAGGTCTACAGCGACCGGCTGCGCAGGCAGTGCGACCCGCGCCACGAGACGCCGCTCGACGATCGCTTGAAGGGGGTCTACGGGCGGCTGCACGTCCAGGCTCTTAAGGTAGCGGAGATCTGTGCCGCCCTCGATTGGGCCGGGGAT
>JBNKDD010000561.1:0-1153 GCA_050288085.1 Anaerolineae bacterium | reverse complement strand
TCACACAAATCAACCTACCTTTTAACAACCTGATAGGCAACATCAACGAGGTAGACCTGTCCGGCCTGACTTACCTGGAGAGCCTCAACCTGTCCGACAACCAGATCGGCGGCAGCATTGATGGCTTCAACCTCAGCGCCAACACCGCCCTGGAGAGACTCTATCTGAGCAATAACCAGATCGGCGGCAGCATTGATGGCTTCAACCTCAGCGCCAACATCGCTCTGGAAAATCTCTACCTGAGTGTGAACCAAATCGGGGGCAGCATTGATGGCTTTGACCTCTCTGCCAACATCATTCTGGAGACCTTGCACCTGGACGACAACCAGATCGGCGGTAATATTGATGGCTTCAACCTCAGCGCCAACACTGCTCTGGAAAATCTCAGCCTGAGTGTGAACCAAATTGGGGGCAGTATCGACGGCTTCAACCTCAGCGCCAACACCGCCCTGGAGTCCATCCTTTTGCACTACAACCAGATCGGCGGCAGCATTGATGGCTTCAACCTCAGCACCAATACCGTCCTGGAGAACCTCAACCTGGAAAACAACCAGATCGGCGGCAGCATTGATGGCTTCAATCTCAGCACCAATACCGCTCTAGAAAGCCTAAGCCTGGACAACAACCAGATCGGCGGCAGCATTGACAGCTTCAATCTCAGTGCCAACATTGACCTGTATAGCCTCCACCTGGAGAACAACCAGATCGGCGGCAGCATCGACAGTTTCAAGCTCAGAGACAACACCGCTTTAGAGAGCCTAAGCCTGGACAACAACGAGATCGGCGGCAGTATCGACGGCTTTAACCTCAGCGCCAACACCGCCCTGGAGAAACTTAACCTGGAGAACAACCAGATCGGCGGCAGCATTGATGGCTTCGACCTGACCACCAACGCCAATCTGAGTTTGCTAAACCTGGAAAACAACCAGATCGGCGGCAGCATTGATGGCTTCGACCTCAGCCGCAAAACTGACCTGTGGCGGCTCTATCTGAGCAACAACCAGATCGGCGGCAGTATTGACGGTTTTGACCTGTCTACTAACTCTAGCCTGTCGGGCCTCTGGTTAAACGATAACCAGTTGAGCGGACCGCTGCCATCCTGGATGGATGGCGGTAAACCACCATTAAATACCCTTGATCTATCCTACAACCT
>JBNKDD010000560.1:0-1153 GCA_050288085.1 Anaerolineae bacterium | reverse complement strand
TATTGTTTCAGTAGGGCAATTATTTCAAATCTGCGTGAGCAATTGAGCAAGAAAGTGTCATCCAATTTAGATAGCATGTCGATGCCAGCTAACAAAAATACTCGGGTCATTATTTTCACGCCTGCTTCACTCCACCGCGAGGCATGGCGAGCCTTGCTCTCCCAACAGCCATTTATTGACATCCTGCTGACTGCCTGTGAAGTGGAGGTTATCGCGCCTCTCATAGAGCCGGGGCAGCGGACAGCCATCCTGGTTGATCTCCCCGATTTGCGGATAGATCTTGCTCATGAACTCCATGCTGCCGCCCCCGAAGCCGGGTTGCTCTTCCTGGTTCATGACTACAATCTTGATAATGAGGTTCTTCCCCTGCTGCGTGTGGGAGTGTTAGGCTGTCTTTCGCGTGATGCGGCTGTACCGGAGCTCACGAAGGCGCTAATCGCCGTTGGGCGTGGGGAGATCGCTCTACCCTCGCAGATTGCGACAAAAGCACTGGCTGCTCTGGCACACGGTGACCAGGAAAGCCATGAATTAATCGATGACCTGACCGACCGTGAAGTTGAGGTGTTACATCTGCTGGCCGAGGGCATGACCAATAAGGATATTGCTCAAATACTGGTGATCAGCGTGCGGACGGTAGAAGCCCATCTGCGCAACATTTTCGGCAAGCTCGGTGTTGAGTCACGGACTGAGGCTGCATTGTGGGCGGTGCGTAACGGCTATGCTGCCCCGTAGGTGATTCCACCTACATAAGGTTAGGTGCTACCACCGCAGACACTACACTCCCCCCTGCCTACAATATGAAGCAGGTATCACAACCATGCTTTATCAGGCAGGGGATTCATGTTCTATCTCGCCTATCGCAATCTCTTTCAGAACAAATTTCGGCTCGTCATCAGCCTGGCCGGGGTGGCACTGTCGGTTATGCTCATCGTCTTCCTGAACGGTTTCCTGCGCGGCATCTATGTGCAGGTGACCGCCTATCTGGATCACACACCTGCCGATTGGGTGGTGGCTCAGGAGGGAGTGAACAACCTGCTTGGTGCTACCTCATTGCTACCCGCTGACACCGAAGATCAGGCCGAGGGCTTGCCCGGCGTTGCGCATGTGACACCCATCATCGCCCAGTATACTATCCTCGACATTCACGATAAGA
>JBNKDD010000559.1:0-1171 GCA_050288085.1 Anaerolineae bacterium | reverse complement strand
ATTTTCCCCCCCTTGATGCTCCACCTTCGGTATTCGCATCATCCGCCCCCCGTGCAGGGGGGGCAAACTCCGATCGACAGCGAGGATTGGGGGGTACGGCACCCTACGACGATTCGACCGGCAGGGTAAACCCGATAATCAGGCTGCCGTCTTCGGTCTTCTCTGCCCACACCTCCCCCGTGATCAACTGCTGGATGAGCAGCACGTACAGGTGACGGTCATCCATCGGGGGGGGGCCATGTGCGATCATCTGGTTGATGTAGCCAAGGTCCATCGTGCCCTGAGCGGTGACCAGTTCGACCGACACTCCCTGATCAGAAGGAGCCGCCCGGACGATACAGGTCTTGCTGTAATTGGCAATCCGGGGAATGAGCCGGGTCAGGGCGTAACGAAGCAAACTCTTATCGGTGTGGACGGGGGGTAAATCGGGGGCAATGTCGAGCTGAGGCTCAACCGGAAGTTGATCCTTAACCGCGTCCAGCACCTCACCAAGCAGGGCCGCAAGATCAACCGGGAGACTGTGCCCTACCAGTCGATTGGACAGCAGCAGGTTGTAGCGGTTCAAGTCCTGGCGATATTCGGCTAACTGCCGCGCCGCCTCCGCGATCTTTTCCAGGGTTGCCTGCTGATCGTCGCTGAGATCGCCCTGCTTACCACTCAGCAGCACCTTGACGTAGTTCTCGACCACCACCACCGACGAGTTGAACTGCTTGTGCATCTCGGCTAAAAAACCGCGGCCAACCAGATCGGCATAGCGGGCAGTGATCCCGGCCTCGATGAATTCCCAGGCCACTTCACTGACCGTATTCTCTCGTGCCCAGGCTTTAGCCGTTTCAAGCTGCTCACCCTGATAAAGCTGATCGGCGGGTTTGCCCTGCTCGATCCAGCGTTGGGCATTGGCGTGCAGGCGTTCGATAAATGCATCATCGTAGGCTGGCATTGGGTAAGCTCCTGTTGTACAGCAAAGTTGATATCTTGAATAGGGATGAGATAAACAAACTTCTGGTTTGCCTCGCCCCTGCTGTTGATGAGTCCTCCATCTAAGCAATCTTACTGGGGCATGGGCAAAAAAATACCGGTTGGATATCCCTTAAGGGAGACTAAAGTCCTGAATCTGGTTGTAATTACTGAAAAGATACTCAGCCCCATTTATACTCATGATTTCATAGCT
>JBNKDD010000558.1:0-1260 GCA_050288085.1 Anaerolineae bacterium | reverse complement strand
GGATGAAGGAAAAACCCTATAATAGATACCGATCCGCCCCAACATTGGGGCGGATCGCTTTGTGGAGATGGAAGATACGATGACGGCCACATTCCAGCAAAAACTGTGGGGCTATGAACTCACCTACCCCGACGATTGGACTCACCGGTCAATGGGCGAAGTCGAGGGTTTTGCGGCCCGCCCTGAAGCACTTGACGCGGTGCAGGACAAGCCACAATCGGGCCATCTCCTGGTACGGGCAGAGTGGAATGGGATAGGTCATCCCATTGATGCCCTGTGGGAAGCACATATCGCAAAAGTTGCTGGGATGGTCGGCGCTAAAAATGTCGGCTCGGCTCCCTGGACGCTGGCAGGTGCAACAGGCTACGAAGCTGAGATCGTCCTGCCCAAGAAAGAACAAAACCGGCTCTGGGTCGGCTTCCTCTCAAGGGGAGCGATCCTGCTTGAATTCATGGTTGCGCATCCACTCGAAGAGCGCCCCTGGTTTGAGCCACAGGTGACAGACCTCCTCAAGAGTCTGACCTTCTCCGGGCATGTCGATGATCTTGCCGTCCACGAGAGTGGCATCCCACTGCCCCCCGACTGTAAACCTATCGATCCGACCGAGATACTCAAGGACATCCCCGATCCGGCTAGGTGGCAAACATTCGACAGCCCTCATTCAATGGGTGGATTGCAAGCATTCTACGCCAGAGAGGCCCCCCATTACGGCTGGACGATTGAAACCTTCCAACCGTTTCCCGGTCAACATGACCTGGGATTCGCCAGACTGGGCCTGCGCCAGGATGATCGGCTGATCGCATTAGGTCTGATCCCCTACCAGGGTGACACTGACCTGCTGGGTCGGATCGCCTTCAAAACAGCCTCATAGGACGAAGCTAAGAACGAATAGTCCAAGTTGAAGCCCCACAGCTAAACCACCGGCAACACTGCCTACAATCGCCTGAACACGATTAGGGAAATCGGACAGAACAGCCGCCAGGCCCATTGCCAATCCCAGAATCCCCAGGATGAGTGAAAGATCGATAGAGAAATAAACGGCATCAGGGACGGCCAGACCCATCATCCCACCTATAAGCGCCATAGCGTTGAGGCCAACCAATCCCCCCAGGCCGATTATCCCCAGTATCAGCGCGGTGACCGGAAAGAGACTCTGTGCCCGTGTCAACTCCACCGGCTCGCTGTGACCGTTCCAAAAATGGGGACAAAATAGGATAAGATCTGTCAAAAAGTGAAGGACGGATCAAGATGCGGCTGCAA
>JBNKDD010000557.1:0-1461 GCA_050288085.1 Anaerolineae bacterium | reverse complement strand
CGCCCTTGTGCAGGCGGCTGTTCTTCACCTCGCCGAAGTTCCCCATATGGACTTCGTCTTCCAGGTAAGCGCCCTTACGCAGATGTCCAAAGGGGCCAATATCCACCCGGTTTTCCATCGTGGCATATTCAACCACCGACGCCTTGACCTCGCACTCGTTGCCGATCGTCGAACTCTCAATGATGCTGTTGGGGCCGATCACGCATTCTTCGCCGATGGTCGTCTTCCCCCATATATACGTGTTGGGCAGGATGATCGTATCACGCCCGATCTCGACCCCGGCATGGATGTAAGTGCTGTCCGGGTCGATGATCGTCACACCGGACAGCATCAACTCGCTGTTGATACGTTCTTTCATCGCGGCTTCAGCTTCTGCCAGGTGAATGCGGGTATTGATCCCCATCGCTTCGGAGGCATCTTCCATGATCAGCGCTTTGATCATCAACCCCTCTTGAACGGCCATCCCGACCAGGTCGGTCAGGTAATATTCACCTTTGGCGCTGAGAGGAATCTGATCCAGGTGACTCCACAGCCAGTCTGACTCGAAGCAGTAGATACCGTCATTCACCTCCCGGATTTCCAATTGTTCCGGGGTGGCATCGGCCTGCTCGACAATCGCCTTGACCTGTCCACCAGCATCACGGATGATCCGCCCAAACCCGCGCGGATTATCGGTCAGGTGCGTGAGCATACTGAACGGGCCGGAGTGGCTCAACTGGGCTTCATATAAGGCTTGAAGCGTTTCGCCGCGCAGCAGGGGCATATCGGCATAGATCACGATCACGTGATCGCTCTGTCCTTGCAGCATCTCCTGGGCCTGGGCAACGGCATGGCCGGTTCCAAGCTGCTCGGCCTGCACCACATAGCGGGCCGCCCCGCCGACCGCCTCCCGCACCTGATCACCGCCGTGCCCGATCACCAGGACGGGCGGCTTTCCACCCACCTGGGTGCCCACCTGGACACTGTAGAGCACAAAAGGCTGACCGGCCACCTGATGCAATACCTTCGGCAGATCGGATTTCATCCGGGTTCCCTGACCGGCAGCCAGGATGACAACATCAACAGTCACAAATTACTCCTTGAATCCAAAAAGCCGAGCAGCAAAACAGGCATGTCTCGGCTTGTAAAAAACACAAACAGACTTAAAAGACTTATGGGTACTCGATGGAGGGTCTTCAGATGTGTTCACGGGGATAAAATTAACCGCGTTTTTAACTGTCCAAATGGTTCTCTTAACATGGTGAAAATGAATATAATATGCTTCGGGTAGATTTGCAAGCTCACATTCGGGTAATTGTACAATATCGATATTCCGCCCTTTGAACTATGGGAGTTAGAGAAATGGCAAATAGATTCAAGCGGCTACCTAAGTGGCTTCAAATTACCTGGTTCTAACGGATTGTGTGGTTTCTAGACGAAAGAGGCAATAATGACTAAAAACGACCAAGAATCCAGTCAATA
>JBNKDD010000556.1:0-1504 GCA_050288085.1 Anaerolineae bacterium | reverse complement strand
TTTGTGTTTCGACAAACACCATTTTACCAACCTCACAGGAGTTTTCACGTTTGTTGATCAGTTATGCGACACTCTCACCTTGACTAAACCACGCACTTCAATCATAGTTTGCATCAGACTAAATCCCTTAAAATGTACATCTAGCAGAATTGTCCAGTAAAATATACGCAGTAAATAGCCGAACGTTTTACTCTACGGCGATTTTATAGCTTAAACACTCAGGATAGGTATGTAATGCTTCAAGGTATCTGGAAGTCACCTCGCTCCCGTGAGCGGTTGATTATTCTTGTGTTTCTGTACTTCACCTTTCTCGGTGGAACCTTTATCACCGATCAGCGCTTCTGGCCGCGGGTGGTGCATCACCTGATTGTAACGATTCTGCTATCCACCTGGCTGGTGATGTTGGTTCGCCAGCGCCGGTCTTTTCCCCGCTCCCCGCTTGATTGGCCTATCCTGGCATATCTTCTGGTCAAAGCCCTGGCAACGATCTTTGCGGTTGATCCACGAGTCAGTGTCGAGAATTGGTGGCAGCTTGGCGTTCACACGCTGATGTTCTACTTACTGCTCGACGTGATGCGAACCTTCAAAAGCGATACCCTGCTTAAACCGATGTTCTTTGCCGCTTCTGTGGTCATTCTGGTCGGGACATTTGAGTTTATCTCGTGGTATTTTGGGTTGGGCTGGCTGCCGATCTTCCGGCAAAGTTGGTTTGAGATCGGAGGGCTGCGAGACCCCTTTCCCCCAACCATTTACCGGTTAAACTTCACTCTGGGTGTAGCAACCTATCTCTCCGGCTACCTGGCTTTGCTGATCCCGGTTGGGCTCGGCTTTTTGATTGCGACCCGGAAAAAAGATACCCGGCAAATGCTGATCGTGTGGCTGATCGGGGCCGTTGTTGTTGAGATATTGTCCTATTCACGGGGGGGGATATTATCGCTAGCCGTATCACTACCAACGCTTAGTGTTCTTGTTCTGGCAAGTGACCCATCTCATCTACAGCGCATCCGTGCCTTGTGGCGTGATTGGCGGGTTAGGATCATCGCGTTGAGTGTAACCGCTGCCGTGATTGTCGTCGGTATCGGCTGGGCAAGCCGCCGGTTTGAGGCTCGGTCCGACAGCGATACGCTGCGCTTTGACCTGTTCCGAGGTGCGTGGCTGACCGGCCTGGAACATCCCTGGATAGGGGTAGGACCGGGCGGCTTCGGGCGGGCTTATCGCCTGGTCCGTACCCCTGCGATGGCACAAGATCATTTCACCTCGCCCCACGATTACCTGCTCCTGCTATGGGCTGATGCCGGGCTGCCCGGCGTGCTGGCCCTGTTAGGATTAGTGATGGTCACAGCATGGCTGGGTTACCGGCGCTGGCGTAAAGCAGCCGGTCGTGACCGGCTGCGTATCTCCGGGGTATGTGCCGGTTTGCTGGGTTTCAGTGTACACAATCTATTCGACACTTTAGGCAATACACCAATTTTGCTGCCCATCTTTATATTGGCTGCCTACCTTG
>JBNKDD010000555.1:0-1525 GCA_050288085.1 Anaerolineae bacterium | reverse complement strand
GCAACCAATTAGAATTAACTTCCCTGAACTTAGGATTGAATGGACGGTCACCTACCTTCGAAATCAAGCCTTACTTGGAGTACGGTGTACCACGATCCCCCAAATTCGTCATCCTGGGCTACTATGAAGGAAACGATCTGACCGCCTACTGCCCCCCCGATCCATCCTACCAGATGGCGACCGGTCGGTGGGATAATCTCCTGTTGATCAGGCAGTTACCCCAGGCACTAAAGATTGCAATTGACACCAATACCCGTGTAGCTCAAGCAGAAAAAATGGCGATTGAGCCGAGTAGAGAACCAGACGGCCTGAAGCATATTTACCCTGTTTATGCTACACTGAACGGGCAGCAGATCGAACTGGCCTTCCAGGCACAAAATGCCACCACCATGTTAATATCCTATGATGATGCGAGTCGCTCCGTACAACTAGAAGCTATTCGAAATGCATTTATTGAAGCTAAACGAGCAAGCGACGAGATCGGTGCACAGTTTATAGTCGCGTACTTCCCCTCAGCAGAGAGAGTCTATTGGCCGCTGATCCGGGAAGACTCCGACATCGTGAGCGCGATTTATGCCGATCAACGCAACATGTGGCAAATGACCGATCAGCCCTGCATTGACAGCATCCCTATTGATCGGGATATCATGACCCAGGAAGTCTTTGTCGAGACCATCAATGCCAACATCGACGGGCAGCGAGATGCCGTCCGTGATATGCTGGACGAGATCGGGATGGAATTCATCGATCTCACCCCGGCCTTTCGTAAAGCAGCCGCCCAGGGCGAGGTTCTGTACTACCCATACGACACCCATTGGAATCAGGCAGGGCATGAATTAGCCGCATTCACGCTGGCAACCACATTGTTGGAAGAATAAATGTCTTACACAATCGAATGGGACGACAAGGAAAAGGGAATCATCTTCACGGCGCTTGAAGACCCCTGGGAATGGGAAGACTTCATCGGATCACACCGGGACGCCGGGCAGATGGCCCAATCGGTGGACTACGATGTATACCTGGTTGCCGATATGCGGATGTCGTTGAAACGCCCAATGGGGGGATTCAAGCATAAACGGGAAGCGGTGTCATACCTGCCTGAGAACATCCGCGCCAATATTTTTATCGGCTTCCCCGATCAGGAAGGCCGCCTCGACATTACCCTCGGGCGGCTCTTTACCCGCCTGATAGGGATCGACATGGAGATGCACGTCGTCGAAAGCATGGAAGAAGCCTACGCGTTGATCGACGAACTGCGCAAAAAAGCGTAATTCTTCGCCCCGAATGGAAGCCGGACAGCCCGCCTGGTACACTCAGATTCGTATTCGTGTTATGAGATAGATGATGTTGAGGTACCGACGTGGAAGACTTAAAGAAAAAAGATGAAACGTATTGGCGGGAAAAACTGACCCCGGAGCAGTATCACATTGTCCGGAAGAAAGGCACCGAGCGTCCCTTTACCGGCGCATACAACAATCACTACGAACAAGGAGTATACCGGTGTGTGGCCTGCCAGCAGCCGCTG
>JBNKDD010000554.1:0-1649 GCA_050288085.1 Anaerolineae bacterium | reverse complement strand
CCACAACTCTCCCATCTCCATAATCATGGTTTAGCTATATTGGCATCCATAACTCCATTCTGGAATATGCGTCCACCGCCAGTATATCCACAGTTATAACCACACCATTTCATTTGAAAAGAAATTTTGAAGAAGTGATTTTCTCCTCAAATATCATCAAAACCCCCAAGTCCTCAAGAGACAGAGCATAGAAAAAAAGAAAAAAAGAAGAAAAGGAAAAAGAAAAAAGAAAAAAGAAAAAAAAGCTCCAAGAGTCTCTTCAAATAAAAAGGGAAGTCAATATTTTGAGAGGAGAAAAACATTGCAACTTCAAAATCCTTTTTGTATGAGCCCATTTTCTTCCCCTCCATCATACCATTTCAAAAACCCTTTCCAAAATCATTGAGAAATTTTTCTTAACTCTTTTTGGACCATCCTTTAGCTTGGCAATATACATGACTTGAGTTGTACCCTTTCTCCTTATCCATAAACTCCACATATTCAGCCTATAGAGGATAGGATGAGAAGGAACAATTGTTGAGCCGAGGTGAGGAACCACATACCAAAAAGAGTGCCCGAGTGCCTAATGTTGAGGAACCATAGTATCATTGCAACCATTTTCTCTTCGATCGTTTTTAAAAAGAGGTTAAATAGGAGAGACACAGAAGAAAGGTTCCACCTTTCAACCTCCCAAGATGAGGTGAAAAATTGCACAAAAAGATCCATGAGGTAAGTAGGGACCACAAGGTATGGCCACATTGATTCATTTGGTAAGTTTGAGCATGGGTCTACACTTGTGTTGTCTCAAATCTCTTGCATTGCTTCAGGTTTGAGTTTGCTCGAGGACGAGCAAAAGTTTAAGCTTGGGGGATGTGTTGGTGCTCATAAAACATTGATTTCATGCACCTACATGTTGAGTAACTATATAAAATAACCATGCATTCACCTTGTCTACTAACCTAGTTCCATGATTCTAGTGTTTATTTCATTTCAAGAACATAGGTGCGAAATTGGAGCATTTCGTGAAATTATAAGGAAATTTGGAATTCCACCAAAATAAGTGTCGCCCCGGGGGTGTACTTGACACGAGGAGGCAGTGTACAAAGGCCGCTGACCAGTGGGCCGAGGGGGTGGCCGGCCCCACCTTATAGCCTCTCACAGGTTGGCTTCATGGTGACACTCTCCAAGAGGCGGTAGAGGGAAATCCCAAGCTGAAGGTCGTTGGAGGCTGAACACTATGGCCGGGCGGCCACCACTTGGCGTGTTACCGACTTAACCAAGTCGGTAACCCCTCCTTGGACCCCTATAAATATCCCCCTACCGGTGGAAATCAAAGCAACACACACTACTTGTAGTTCTCCACTTGTAAAGGTTTCAGTTTAGTAGTAGTAGCACAGGAGAAGCCCTGTTGAGAGTCAATAGTTGAGTCGAACATTCACTCGAGCCCCAGAAGTAGTCTCAGAGATCGGTGAGATCTTATATCTTTACCTTTCTTTGTAGACTTTGAGTCCTAGTTCTTATATGTTTTGTTCTAGTGTTCATCTTGAGCTTTGATGCATGCATAGTTACTATCACTTGATCCCACTTGTTCTTAGTTATTGCTCTGTGGATTATATGTCAGACTCGATAGACCACTCTTGCTATTCTTAGTTCGAGTGATTTACCGATGT
>JBNKDD010000553.1:0-1791 GCA_050288085.1 Anaerolineae bacterium | reverse complement strand
AGCCGCCGCCCGCGACCGTCCAACCGGTTGCATCGTTCGTCTCGGCGAAGCTGTCAATGGCCGCCGTCCCGCTGGGGGCAACCGACGGGTTGTAGCACAGGGTCAGATCTCCTGGCGAGATCAATGTGCCTGTCAGGTCAGGGACCGTTCCGCTCATTTGGTTCGTTCCCAGCAGAAGGATTTCCAGGCTGGCCGGGATGCCCGCTATTGTAGAGGGATCACCACCGATCTGGTTATTGCCCAGCTCAAGAATTTCGAGGTTAACATTCGCTCCCAGATTGACAAGACCGATATCGCCACCGATCTGGTTGAAGTTCGCATCCAGCTCGAACAGCTCCGGGCTCCCCGTCAGATCGAAATCCTCGATATTCCCGCCGATCTGGTTGTCGTCGATGTCAAGATACTCAAGTGGACAGGCCTGAATGCGCACATCAAAGCCGCCGATATCGCCCCCGATCTGATTGTCTTCCAGGTCGAGCCAGAATAAGTTAGGGCAGGGGGCGGGCAGGATGAATCCATCAATGTTCCCGCCGATCTGGTTGTGGTCAAGAGCAATAACGTAAAGTTCTGGATTCCCCGTCAGGTCGAAATCTTCGATGTTCCCGCCGATCTGATTATAGGCTGCATCGAGAATTTCGAGAGGGCTGTTCTGAATCTGTACGTCAAAGCCGCCGATGTCGCCGCCGATCAGGTTTTCCGCCAGGTAGAGTTCGATCAGAGAGGTCTGATCGGTCAGGTCAAAGCCGTCAATGCTGCCGCCGATCTGGTTGTCTTCCAGGACGAGAAGCTCCAGCGCAGCCAGGCCGGTCAGGTTAAAGCCCGCGATGTTCCCGCCGATCAGGTTTTCCGCCAGAATAAGTTCGATCAAAGCAGTCTGGTCGGTCAGGTCAAAGCCGTCAATGCTGCCGCCGATCTGGTTGTCGTATAGATAGAGGTACTCCAGGTTGGTCAGGCCGGTCAGGTTCAGGCCGTTGATGCTTCCACCGATCTGATTTTCGCTCAGGTCAATATCGTATAAGGCGGTTGGTGCGCCAACGCCGCCCACGCCCTGGAGATTCAAGCCATCGATGCTGCCGCCGATCAGGTTGTCGTATAGATAGAGGACCTCCAGGTTGGTCAGGCCGGTCAGGTTCAGGCCATCAATATTCCCGCCGATCTGGTTGTCGCTCAGGCCAAGAAGTACCAGTTCGGTCAGGCCGGTCAGGTCAACGGCGTTAATGTTCCCGATTAGATCGTTGGAAAACAGGCCAATGGCGTTCACGTCTCCAACACCGCCGGGATTGCTGTGGATCACGCCGAACCAATTCGATACATGGGTGACTTCGCCCCAGGCATCGGCCCCGGAGCCTTGCGCCCCATCGATCCACGTATCGCCGCCTAGATTGACGTAGATACTTAGCAGGGAGTCACACTGTGCCTGACCTGCCGCATCCTCGCTAAAGCCGAGCGCCGTCAGGTCGCCGGCAACGGCTGTACAATCGGGCAGCCAGGCAGCATAAGCCGGTTGGATCGGTTGTGCGATCAGCAGGGCCAGGACCAGCAAAAAGGAAACAACAATCGGTCGGAATGGGGTGGCCTTCATGTAGTAGCTCCAATGTTGTTTGATGCCTCGATAGGCCAGTGTGCTTTTATGAATCGGATAATAATAGATGAGGGAATGATATTAAGATTGTACCATAGCAAAGGTAGATACCAAAAGCGTTATGTCAGAAATGGGTGCACGAACAAGTTGTAAAAGATGAAGCCTCCCAAGCTATCCGGTAGGATAGCAGCAGGAAAAGCAAAAAAGGG
>JBNKDD010000552.1:0-1976 GCA_050288085.1 Anaerolineae bacterium | reverse complement strand
GTTATACCTTACGTAGGAGAATTTTGAGTTGAAGCACCCATCCACTTTGCGACCAGTCATTTCCTCCTTCCTGTTGGTTTTGATTGGGCTGACCACACAGTCGATCCAACCGGCCTATGCCTGGGCACTAGATTGCAGCAATCCTGCAAATCTGGCGGCCATGCAAATCGATCAAGCTCAATGTGAATCGCTAGAGAGCATCTACGACAATCTCGGTGGCGGCACCTGGAATTTCGGAAATACCGGCACCGGGGTTGGTTCCTGGGGCGAAGCTACCGATGTGGACAATTGGTTTGGTGTGACTCGCACTGGCACGAGTGTCACCAGAATTGTTATGTCAAATAATAATTTAACCGGGAATATCCAGGATGTTGACCTAACCGGCCTGACTAATTTACAGGATTTTTCCCTGCTCACTAACAATATTGGCGGAAATATCGATGGGCTGAACCTGACAGGTTTGTCTGCTCTGCAAAGGTTTGAACTAAGATACAATCAGATCGGTGGGAATATCGCCGGGCTGAATCTGGCAGGTCTATCTAATCTGGAAGGACTCTACTTGACCGACAATCAGATCGGCGGGAATATCAACGGCCTGGATCTGACTGGCCTGTCCAACCTGGAGTGGCTTGACCTGGATTACAACCAGATCGGAGGCGATATTCACAATTGGAACCTGAGCAGTATGAACTTGACTAACCTAATGGCTATCTACGTGGCCGAAAACCAGATCGGCGGTGATATTGGAAACTGGAACCTGAATAACCTGCCATCATTGGAAATCCTTCGAATGTTTGATAACCAGATGGGGGGGAACATTGATAGTTTTAACCTGAGCAACTTGAGTTCTTTAACATCTATCTCATTGATCAGAAACCAAATTGAGGGCGATATTGGTAACGTGAATTTTAGTGGACTGAATGCCCTCACATCCGTCAGTTTCAGTAACAACCAGATTGAGGGCGATCCCAGCGGCATCACAGGCATCCCGGCCAGCCTGCAGGTGCTCCAATTGGCCAACAACCAGATGAACGGCACTATTCCTGACTTGACCGGTGCATCCATTGTTGTTCTTAGCCTGTGCGCGAATCCAGCCATCAATCCCTCTGCTATACCAGCTGTTGACGCCCTGGGGGAAACAACAGATACAACCGGCTGGACAGCAGCAAGCGGCTGCGGCCTAACCGGACTGGTGACCAGCGCGGCCTGTAATGGCGGTAACCTAAATGTAACCATTACGACCGGCGATGGACTATTCAACATCACCGGAACCGGTGGACCAGGTTTGCCACAGAACGGTGTTCGCATCGGTGTTGTGACCTTAACCGGTCCTGGCCCCTGGACCGGGGTGACAGTCACCGAAACTACCGACGATCTGGAATCGACTAACCTGGGAGACTTTACCTGTACTACGTCGAATGTGGCTGCGACAGCGGCCTGCAATGGGGCTGACCTGAATGTGACCATCACAGCAGGCGACCCCAATTTCGACATCAGCGCCAACGATCCAGCACCGGCGCTTCAAACACAAAACAATGTCCCGGCAGGCTCCACCATCCTGACTTCAACCGGCGGTTATGGCACCTGGACCGGTATCACGGTAGACGAATTAGGCGGAGACACCGAGACGTTAAATCTTCCCGATGTGACCTGCAATCCGCCAGCGCCGGGCGGTGGTGGTGGCGGTGGAGCGGGGCAGAGTCAGGCCCCAACCTGCGTCCTTATAATTGATGTCGAGGCCGACCGGGAAGTCGTCTCCTGGGGCGATGCGGTGCTGTGGACAGTGAAGATCACCAATCCTGGCCCGGTCGCCTGTCACGGAGTGCGTACCTATGGCACTTTGCGCGGGCCGATCAGCATCACAGCGGTCAAACCCTTACGCGGTGCGCTAACCTGGGATGGCGGGCAGGAATTCCTGGTAGAGTTGGGGACGATGTCGGTCAGCGATGTCGCAACAATCATCATTGAAAGCCTGG
>JBNKDD010000551.1:0-2082 GCA_050288085.1 Anaerolineae bacterium | reverse complement strand
AGCTTAACTACATCAGCCCAGGGCAGGCGGCCTTTGAATTCGACCGTTGGCCCGGCCATCGCCTCAAGCTGCGCCCGGTCTCGCCCGTTGCCCACAATGATCAGGCGTCGCCCCAAACGACTCATAGCCTGCACCGCCAGATCGATCCGTTTGTAGGGAATCAGCCGCGAAACGATGAAATAGTAATCGCCATCGGGGTGGACTACCGGCCGGAAGCGATTGACATCGACCGGCGGGTAAATGATCTCCGAATCCCGGTCGTAGAACCGCTTGATCCGCTGTTGGATCGCCGACGAAATCGCCACGAAGTGATCGACCCGTTGGGCGGCGTCATAGTCCCATTTGCGCATCAGCCCGATCACCGGCTTGAGGATCGCGGATGTCGCGGCTGACAGGCGTTCGCGCTGCACATAAGCCTCATACTGCCACAGGTAGCGGGTCGGAGCCAGGCAGTAACAGATGTGGAGTGAATCGCCGGTTTCAACACCGTGACAGAACCCGCTCTTATTGGTGAGAATCACATCATAAGCGCTCAGATCAAGCTGTTCAAAGGCGCGGGGATAGAGTGGTAAATAGGGCTGGTGATGCTGGTGAATCCCCGGCAGGCGATCCATCCAGGTTACACGGATATCCCATTTCCGGTAGGAAGCAGGCATTTTATCCGGCGCATAGATCGACGTGTAGACCGGTGACTCCGGGTATAGTTCAACCAGCGTTTCAAGGACGTTCTCCGCCCCACCGCGTTGATTCAACCAGTCATGTACAAGGGCAACTTTCACAAATCATCCTATCACCTCACTCCCCAATCCACTCTATACTCGGATTTTGCCTCCCTTGTAAGGGGGGCGAATGCAACCGTCAGGCTGCACGGGGGGTATGTATATGCTACACTACTTCAGCCACCATCCTGCTCACCGATCCGCTCTTTGACCGGCCTGAATGTCCGGCGATGCAGAAGGCACGGGCCAAACTCACCCAGTGCTACCCGGTGTTGGACGGTCCCATAGCCCTTATGCCGCCCAAATCCATAATCTGGGTATTGATCGCCGATGGTTATCATATATCGGTCCCGCTCTACTTTGGCAATGATGCTGGCTGCCGCAATCGACAGCGATTTTGATTCGCCCTTATTGAACGCTTCTTGTGGGAGATCAATATCGGGTAACTGCATATAGTGCCCGTCAATCAGAAGCATCTCCGGGCGAACCTTCAGCTTATTGACGGCGCGAGTCATCGCCAGTTTTGAAGCCGGGACGATCCCTAACTTGTCTACCTCTTGCTGACTCGCCAACCCGACCCCGACCGCCCGCGCAACCTCTTTGATGACCTCGTATAACCGGTCACGTTGAAGCCGGGTACAGCGTTTGCTATCGCGCACCCCTTCGAGTTCGTCTAGCAAGTCCTTGTGATCAAGCGGCAGGATCACAGCAGCAGCCGATACCGGCCCGGCCCATGCGCCGCGTCCGGCCTCGTCGATCCCGGCAATAATCTGGTGGCCGTCTTCGAGGTATTTTTTCTCGAAATGCAGCATGTCGTTAGGGGGTTCGCTCATCATCCCGTTTATTTATTATACAACCCACGCAGGCCATTCCACCGGACTTTTAACACTTCGATTAACATATTGAAGGAATCCTGGATCGGGCTGATCCTGCTTTGTGGTTTGTAATACCAGGTGATCGGCACTTCGGTCAGCGTGTAATTGTGCTTCAAAGCGATAAACAGCACCTCAACGTCAAACCCCCAGCCATCGATAGTTTGCAGGGGGAAAACCTCCCTGGCAACTTCCCGCTTAAAGGCTTTGAATCCGCACTGCGTATCCTGGATTTTAGGGATAGCCAGCACTCGCACGATGAAGTTGAAGACGCGCCCCATCAGGTGACGGTATTCCGGCTCATCGACCCGCCGTGCGCCGGGGGCTTCCCGGCTGGCAATGGCGACATCGTAGCTGTTTAGCGTCGGGGGCAGGAACTTGTTTACCTCTTCAATCGGCATCGATAGGTCAGCATCGCAGATGAACAGGTAATCACCCTTTCCTTCCATCACCCCGGTTTTGACCGCTATCCCCTTTCCCTGGCGATGTTC
>JBNKDD010000550.1:0-2093 GCA_050288085.1 Anaerolineae bacterium | reverse complement strand
CACGGATACGTTGTTCAGGTGTTATTCGCCCATGTCTTCAGGTGGGAAACCTGCTGGACAGGCGGTGTCGTAATAGGTGAACGCACCGTCCTTGATCTGGATGATAACCGCACACTTGGTCGGATCACCCTGCTCATCAAAGCTCATTATGCCGGTAACGCCTTCGTGCAGGTCAATCCCGGCCAGCGCGTCGCGGATGTCGGCCCGTTCCATCGATTGTCCGTCTTCAATAGCCCGGAACAGCAGTTGGAAGCTGTCATAGGTCAGCGCCGCCACGTCATCGGGTTTCGCGCCGTACAGTTCTTCGTAATTGGTGATGAAGGTCTGCGCCACTTCGGTCGCGATGTCCGGTGCGTAGTGGGTGCTGAAGAACAGCCCTTCACAGGCATCCCCACACAGCGCCAGCAAATCCGGTGTACCCCAACTGTCGCTGCCCAGAACGGGGCCTTCATAACCGAGTTCCCGCGCCTGCTGCACGATCAGCGGGACTTCATTGTAATACTGCGGGGCGAAGATTACGTCGGGGCTTCCGGCAATGATGTTGGTAAGCTGGGAGCTGAAATCGGTATCGCCGGTACTGAAGCTCTCGAAACCGACGACTTCCTGACCATTGGCTTCGGCTGCATCCCGGAAGTTCTCCGCCAGCCCTTTCGGATAGTCGCTGGCAATGTCATACAGCACCGCCACCGATTTCGCGTCAAATTCCTTCGCCGCGAATCCGGCAATCACGGGACCCTGGAAGGGATCCAGGAAAGCGGCCCGGAAGACCCAGGGGCGATCCAATGTCGTAGCCGGGTTGGTCGACCAGGGGCTAATCATGGGTGTTTCACGGTCATTGGCGACCTGACCCGTCGGAACGGCCTGCTTGCTGGACTGCGGCCCAATAATGGCAACCACTTCGTCGTCCACAATCAGCTTAGTAGCCGCTGCCACGGATGATTCGGCCTTGGATTCATTATCTTCGACCACGATGTAAACTTCGTATTGCTCTCCGTCGATGACCAGACCGCATTCCGCGTTCTTTTCGTTCATCGCCATCTCTGCTGCTTCTTCCGTGCTTTGCCCCACCTTGGGAATGTCACCAGTAAGCGGAGCAATCACGCCAATAACAACCTCGCCAACAAAATCACAATCGTCCTGCGCGGAAACCGGCAGGGCCATGATGGCGGGCAAAACCAGGATGGATGCAACAAGCAAAATAGCCAATCGCCTATACATAGTATGCTTCCTTCCAACTATAGGTTTTTGCGTAAAAAGAGCGAGCAGCACAGATAATAACTTAGATAGTCACATAATGCCACAAATTCGTAGAGGGAAACACTTTTGGAAATAGAGGGCAATGAATCCCCATCGGTTGATGCCGTTTAAAAACCCATTCCGGCATAATCGGGGAAACACGGGGACAAGGCAGCACCTTGTCCCCCATTCTGGGCAGTATGCTTTATCCGGTCTGGATGCTGCCACCATGATAGTGCAGCCGGTAGATTTCCCGGCCTTCATAGAATATCCGCTCAACACCCGTAAACTGATCGAGAGGGCCCTGGCTTTCATCAACATATTCGAAAGCGTCTTTTTTCAACGACTCTGGCCCGCGAAACGGTCGGTCGATTGTGACCTGGTTCATCGCCTCTTGCAGAAAGGCATATACCTGAGCGGCGGGAACAACCGCATCGAAAACCCACCCATAATAGTTCATCATCCAGATAACCTGATCGCCTTGCCAGACCACCTCCTCCCCACCAAAAGGATTCCAGCCAAAATACCGATCCCGATACCGGAACTCGCCTTCCTGGAAAGTCAGTTCTTTGCAGCCATCGGGAAGCAGTGCTTCGTCACCCCCACCCCCGCTGGCATAAGCGTTTACTTTGGCATTAATCAGAAACTGCTCAAACTTCATCAATATCCCTATCTTTCGCTACCCGGTTTCCTATCTTTTATCTGCCATGCGCTTTTGCCGCTGCGGCACCTCGACATCTTGAAGCTTCAGGATTTGTGTGTAGGGGAGGGTCTGTGTACCCTCCCGCCAGCAGACGCTATTTCAGGCCAGATGGCGCGAGGGATACCGGCTTAAATCATTGCTCCCGCCCAGGGTG
>JBNKDD010000549.1:0-2094 GCA_050288085.1 Anaerolineae bacterium | reverse complement strand
CGTGCCGCTTATTTGAGTCACCAGTGGGATTTGTTCCGGGCTGCTTGATTTTCTCTGTCAGGTTTTGCTCACACCCTAAGAAGCACTACAATTGCACAGCTTCTGGAGTTGGTGTACAGTTAATCAACTTTTTATGGGTGAGAATAATTGAGAGTGCATGGTGACTGAACAATCTAAAACTCAGGATTTAGATCTCCGCAGCTTACAAGATAAATACCGTGCGTTGAGCCGAATGGTGCAGGTCAGCCTGGTGATGAACTCCACCCTGCGGGTAAAGGATCTGCTCGACTATATCATGCGGGCGGCCAACGAGATCACACACAGCGAAGCTGCTTCGATCCTGCTGGTGGATAAAAACACCAACCAGCTCCGGTTTGCGGCAGCAACCGGGGAAGCATCGGAGCGGCTGGTTGGCGTGATCGTGCCGATTGAAGGCAGCATCGCCGGGACGATCATTGCCGAAGACCGGGCGATGATCATTGATGATGCTCCCCATGATCCGCGTCACTTCCAGGACGTGGATGAGAAAACTGAGTTTGAAACCAAGTCGATCCTCGGCGTACCGATGCGGATCAAGGATAAACTGGTCGGTGTGCTGGAGGTATTGAATAAAAAAGAGGGACGCTTCTCAGAGGATGATGTGCGTCACATCACCATCCTGGCATCACAGGCGGCGGTCGCGATTGAGAATGCTCAACTGGTGGCCGCCCTCCGCACCGCATATGAAGACCTCAACAAGGTTAATAAGCTCAAGAACGACTTCATCGCGATTGCCTCTCACGAACTGCGTACCCCCCTCGGCATGATCCTGGGATACGCCAGCTTCCTCAAGGACGAAGCTCAGGGAGAAGCGGGCGAACATGCCGACGCAGTCTTGAATAGTGCGCTGCATCTACGCAACCTGATCGAAGACATGACCAATCTGCGATACGTGCAGATCGACGAGAGCGAACTCAAGATTGAAGTCGTCTCCCTGCACGATATCCTGAATCCTGCCTACCTGGATATGCAATCGCTGGCCGAGGCAAAGGAACAAATCCTGCTGATGGAACCGACCAAGCACATTATCCAGGTCAAGGCCGACCAACCCAAGATCGTTATGGCGCTGACCAACGTGCTCAACAATGCGGTCAAGTTCACACCACACGGGGGAGCGATCACGATCAAGGTTGAGGAGCAGCCGAAAGAAGCCTGGATCAGGGTCAAGGATAACGGGGTGGGCCTGGAAACCGACCAGTTAGAGCGCGTCTTTGACCAGTTCTACCAGGTTGAAGACCCGATGACCCGCAAACAAGGCGGGCTGGGCCTGGGGTTGAGCATCGCCAAAGCGATCACCGAGCGGCACGGAGGCCGTGTCTGGGCAGAGAGCGGCGGCCTGGGCCAGGGAAGCGTCTTCACATTAGCGCTGCCACTGGCTTATCCGAAAGCTACGGCGGCACTCGATCCCAAGAAGATCAGGGGCACGGGGCATCTGCCCGAATTGGGCCTGTAATCGCCTGGAGCAATACCCGGTTTAATGAAACAGCTTCATAGAATCCTGGGCGGATTGAGCACCCTTAGCGGGGTGCTTATTATGTTGGCGGCAGTCTGGGTTGATCTGGGGTCAGAGGGGCATGCTCAGACCTTTGGGCGAGTCCAGTTATCGGCGTTGATCGCCGGGATGCTGATCGCCCTGGCCGGGCTGATCCTGGTCATCAAACCGGAGAACGATCCGCGCAGCCTGCGCCAATACCTCACAGACCGGGTGTTTATCCCCCTTAACTTGCTTGCCGTGAAGCTATCCCGACCGAAGTGGCTGATCCTGGTTGTGCTGCTGCTGGCAGCGGCACTGCGGTTCCACAAGTTGGATGCCCAATCCCTGTGGCTGGACGAATTGATGACCTGGTATCGGAGCCGTCCTGACAGCGTCTTTGCCGTTGTGAAAAGCGCAAGAGCCGACGTATGGCCGCCCGGCTATTCAGTGTTTATGTTCTTCTGGATGAAGTGGGTCGGGCAGTCGGAGTTTTTGCTGCATGACGCCGAGTTTTTGGCCGCTTACGCAGCAGTGATCGGTAATCAGTTATCGGTAATCGGTGATCCGTTGACCGATAACCG
>JBNKDD010000548.1:0-2141 GCA_050288085.1 Anaerolineae bacterium | reverse complement strand
ATAAACCGAATATCTCGAATTGAGGTCTAAATGATACAGGAACTACCATTAGCTCCCTCTGAAACAGGCCGATTTGCGCTCTGGCTGCTTGAACCGCTCGCCCGCGTGACCGATCCCGGACAGCGCCGTCAAGCCCGGCTGTTAGCCTCGTTTCACTTAGCAACGGTTGCCCTGCTGCTCTTCAACATTGCACGGGGGATGCTCGTCCGAATTGGCGGAACGACTTACAGCCTGCTCGGCGAATTGGTCGTTATCCTGATTCTGTATGTGATGGCGCGGGCCGGATATGTCCGGGCATCATCGATCCTCACGGTAGCGACCTTTATGGTGGTTCCCTACACCACCCTGCTAGAGAATCCTGGTTATCTCCCCGGCAATACCTTAGCGTGGTTTACACTGCCTGTGGTGCTGGCCGGGGCTTTATTACCCTGGTATGCCCCTTTGATCGTCGGAGCGCTGGCAGCAGGCAGCATCGCGGCTTTTGTTAACCTGGCCCCAGCGGCAACGTTTGGGGATGTCGGCAGCACCTTTTTCCTGATCATCAACCTGACGGTTCTGCTCATCATCTTTACCAGCCATCGTGATCGATTAGAAGCGGCGCGGCGGGTTGAGCTTCACCGGACGAACGAGCGGCTTAAACATCAGACCGATCTGCTTCAGGTGGCTCTGGCCCAGGCCGACAAAGCTAACCGGTTGAAGAGCGAGTTCATGGCGACCATGTCACACGAACTGCGCACACCGCTGAACGCCATCATCGGGTATACCGAGTTGATGCTAGAGGGGATGAGCGGCAAGATTGACGAAGAAGCCCAGCACATGCTGGACCGTATTCTCACAAACGGCGACCGCCTGTTGAAGCTGATCAACAACGTGCTCGATCTGACGACCATCGAATCCCGGAGAGTCGACCTGGTCGAAAAGCCTTTCTCCCCACGAGCCATGATCAACGACCTGTCAGAAAAATTCAAGCCCCTGGCCCAGGAGAAAAACCTGGATTACGAGGTGCAGATTGATCCCCACCTGCCGTCTATGCTGATCGGCGATCAGGAGCACCTGATACGGGTGATCTCCAACCTGCTGTCGAATGCCTTTAAATTCACAGAGAAGGGGCGTGTCAGGTTATCCGTTAAATGCCTGGATGCGAAGCAGTGGACGATCACCGTATCCGACACCGGGATCGGGATCCCCGCGGAGGCTTTCGACCTGATCTTTGAACCGTTCAGACAGGTAGATAGTTCCTTCCAACGCGCTTATCAAGGCTCCGGGCTGGGGTTGGCTATCGTCGATGAGCTGGTGCGTGCCATGAGAGGCACTATCAAGATTGAAAGCATCCTGGGACGGGGGAGTACGTTTGTCGTCGTCCTCCCCATAATCAAGGCTCCACCCCCGGCGGAGTGATCAGCCTGAGACCGTCAGGCCACCAAGCCACCGCGAATAAACTTCGTGGCTACCGGCTTGTGACGGTTTCCGGGCAGATCCGGTTGATCGTCGCTGCCACCTGATCGAGCCAGCGGGCACGCTGTTCAGGGGTGCTGGTGACTACGACTGAGAACGTTTTGCGTTCGAAACAATCAATGCCGCAAAAGCCAAAAATGCAGTTCCGCCAGAGCGTTTCAAGCGGATCACCAAACACCTCAAGCTCACGTTCGAGAGCGGTATCGGAGGTGTTAAATACGACGGCGAACTGCGCTTCCAACAGCGGGATCGGTTCGCCTTCCCCGGAGTGCCCTTTTTCCTCAAAGCGATAGGCCACCTCAGGCCGGATCACCCGGTCAACCCAGCCTTTCAGAATGGCGGGGGGCATGCCCCACCAGTTTGGATGAATGATGACGATCCCATCGGCCTGTTGTAGTTCGGCGCAGTGCTGTTCGATCAGGGGATCTTCGGTGAACCGGTTGCCGTTTTTCAGGTCGCTCCGGGCTAGCAGCGGGTTGAAGCCCTCAGCGTACAGATCGTGGAACAGGCAGCGGTGGCCGTTGCGTTCAAGGGTCTGGCAGACCGTTTGCGCAATCGCGTGGTTGAAGCTCTCCGGGTTAGGGTGGCCGAGAATGACCAGGATATTCATGGTTGATGCTCCCTTAGACCTCACCCCCTTCCGAGCCGCTAACGCGGCTCTCCCTCCCCCTCTCCAATCTGGAGAG
>JBNKDD010000547.1:0-2193 GCA_050288085.1 Anaerolineae bacterium | reverse complement strand
GCTCCCGCTAACACACCTTGCCCAACCGATTTTGCTATCTCGTGCCAGTTTTTCATATGTTTTTCCGGTGGTTCCAATTTGTAATCATCACAGCAGGCAGATTGTAGCATACGGAATCCCCCATAGCTATAGGCCAAGATCGTCAACGGGTATTGAAGATGGTATAATGCGCTACTGCAAAGAGCTATCTTTTTTGAGGAGGCTGAAAGATGGAGTCACCGGTAGAAATTCTCGTTACAGAGATGAATCGCGCTGATCTGGTACAGATCGAGGGACGGGTTGACAGCAGTAATGCTGAAAAGTTGCAGATTGCTCTGGAGCAGCAGATTGACAAAGGCGTTGTCAATCTGGTTGTTGATCTTGAAAAAGTCGATTATATGAGCAGTGCAGGCTTGCGGACTCTTGTCTCGGCCTTGAAGCGTGTTAAAAAGGATGGGGGAGATTTGCGTATCTGTGCCCCATCAGAACGAGTTCAGGAAGTTCTTGAACTGGCCGGTTTGACATCTATCTTTGAGGTGTTCGACGACCAGGTAACGGCTGTGGGTAGTTTCTGATTTCAGATGGCTGAAGTACGCCACCTTACGGTGCGGGCAGTTTACGAGAATATACCAACTATCACCCATTTCGTCGGAGAAGCAGCGGAAGCGGCGGGCCTGGATGCCAAGAGCGTTTTCCGCTGCCAGATGTCGGTGGATGAGGCGTGTACTAATGTGGTCGAACATGCCTATGGAGAGGCCGATGCTGGCGATATTGATGTGGTGTGTACGATTGAGCCGGGAACCTGCACCATTCAAATTGTAGATACGGGCAAGCCTTTTGATCCCAGTAGTGTCCCGCCTCCCAAGATCAGCAAGGACGTGCAAGAAATTAAGCCAGGTGGAATTGGGCTGCATTTAATGCGCGAACTGATGGATCAGGTCGAGTTTGAGTTCGATGAATCAGGTAACCGGCTGGTAATGGTTAAGAGTTCTCCCCCTGTTGTGAACGGTGAGGACGCTCTGAAGATCCCAACCCGTCAGGAAGATGATGGAATTTGGGTGGTTGCACCAACAGGCCGGTTGGATACAAACCTGGCTCCTGATCTGGAAGATACACTCAAAGATCTGCTGGATAAAGGAAATTTCTGGCTGATCGTCGATATGTCGGATGTGGGATATATCTCAAGCCGGGGATTAAAATCGCTGGTTTCAGCCTGGCGCATGGCACAGGACTCTCAAGGAGATGTTGTGCTCTGTACGTTGGTTCCACAGGTTGCCAGCATTTTTGATATGGTTGGATTCAACCAGGTCTTTGCGATCTTCGATACGTGTAATGAGGCATTGGCTGATATTCGAGTACGGCAAGCTGAAGGGTAGACCGCTTGGATAGAGTAGATACCGGTTTTTCTTTCGGGCCAATAGTATTTGTAGTGGCTTTAGCAAGCCTCCTTGTCGCCGCCGGACTGCTATTTCGACGTCGCACCATTGTAAAACGTGTTCCGGCCCGCCTGGAGAGTATACGCCCCTTGATGAAAACCTTCGGAGAGTTTGCTTCCGAAGTTAGTCTGGGGGATCAGGCCATCTATCAATGTCAACTTGCCATTGATGAAGCCTGTACAAACATCATTGAGCATGCTTACAACCATGATTCCGCCGGTGAAATTGAAGTGATATTTAAAATGGCCGGTGATGGTTGCACTATCTCCCTGACCGACTTTGGCGAACCCTACGATCCCACTCATATCCCACGCCCAGAAAAAGGTCGGGACCTTGAGGATGCCCAGCCCGGTGGATTGGGCCTTTATCTAATGCATACCCTGATGGACGAGGTCCGGTATACCCCCTCCCTTCAGGGTAATCGATTGGTAATGGTTAAACGCCGCAGCTAAGTGGAAGCAGGAAAACTCATCTGATATAGACGAAGTTGTTTCCTGTGTAGTTGGGCCATTCTATTGGTAATTCCCCGCGTATTTGTCCTGTGTCGATAGGAGGCTGATTTGCCTGTAGCAATCACCCTGGGAGTCTCGGTGGCTATGAGCGCCGTCGTTGTGCTGGTCTGGGTGGCCTTCCGATTGGGTGAACGGCGTGCCCGGCAGGCGGCATCAGAACTGAGCGTCCTGAACGAAATAAGCCGCCAATTGTTAAGCTCCCGGCTAAATGTCGATGATCTGTGCGAACTCGTCTACCAACAGGCAGGTGAAGTTATCTCCACCTG
>JBNKDD010000546.1:0-2249 GCA_050288085.1 Anaerolineae bacterium | reverse complement strand
GGATGCTGGTTGGCGTCAAGGCCGGGGTTTCCCCCGTTACGATAAAGTAGACCGGTGTCTGGGTTGCCTCGCCACCGAGCGAACCGCCACAAGCAATTACGACAATTGATATTGATAGTAAAATGAACAATATAGGAAGTGTACGTTTCGTTTTAATTTGCATACTCTCATCCAACTCTTTCCCAAACCGTCAGCGGCGAATTGTAGCACCAGCCACACTGAATCGCTACAGGCTTGTCTGAGATTCCCAAAATGTATAAACTTGACCTTACCAAATAGATGAGGGGGCGGCCTGTATGTTGAACGATGATTCCAAATACCGGTTCTTAGGACTGGCGCGAAAATGGTCTGTTCGGATGCAGCTTCTGGTCGCCCTACTGGCCGCAGAGTTAATCATCTTGCTGGGGGTAATAGCCATTACACTGATCGGCATCCGGCTGGCAAATATTCAGCGTATACCATTCTCCAGCGATATGCAGTCCCTGATCGTGATTCAGGCCGTCTCGGTGGCCTTCGCCTTTTTTGCGACCGCCGCGTTTGCCGGAATGCTGGCTACTAACCTGACCCAACGTATCCTGGGCGTAACTAACCTGGTTGAGCAGCAAGTGGCAACCGGTAACCTCGCCATTACGCTGGACATCCACCAGGAAGACGAATTTGGACGGCTGCTCTATGCTTTTAACAACCTGGGTTCAGCTTATCAATCCTCGGTCAATGACCTGGCTCAACGCGCCCACGAACTCACCACAATCAGCCTGATAGCGGCAACGGTCAACTCGACCCTCGACTTGCAACAAGTACTTGATACATCTCTACGTGAGGTGCTAACAACAGTCGATTGGGATATGGGTTCGATCTATATGTGGGATGAACGGATCGAACAGCTCAACATGGTGAGTTATGTAGGCTTTTCAGAAGAAACGCTTCGTGAATTGATCTCTTATCAACTCGGTGAGGGCCAGATCGGCCAGGCAGGCGAAACCCGCCAGGTTACTTTTATCGAAGACAGCCGTGAGTCCTCCGACAATTTCATTGAGGGAACCCCCGTCACCCAGATCAGCATCCCTCTGATCACCGTCTCTGACCAGCTTGTCGGGGTGTTGAATGTGGGCAACTCGCAAAAAAGAGAACTATCAAACACCAACCGGCGGCTCCTGGAGACGGTAGCCTACCAGGCAGCTATGGCAATCCATAATGCCGATCTCTACACGGAAGTTTCCCAACATGCCGAAGAATTGGAAGGGATTGTCCAGGCACGGACAGAGCAGCTTGCCCAGGCTATCGACGAATTATCAGTGGCTCTTGAACGGGCACGAGAAGCTGACAAACTCAAATCTCTGCTGTTGTCAACGGTTTCACATGAACTACGCACCCCGCTGGCAACTATCAAGGGAAATGCTTCCCTGCTGGCTGAATATCACAAACAGCTCTCACCGGATGAACTGATCGAGCGGATCCAGGACATCGAAGAAGAATCCGATAAGCTCACCGACCTGATCAGCAGTTTGATGGAGATGTCCCGTATTGAAGCCGGGGTGCTGCACATCGAGCGCCAACCCTTTGACCTGAGAGATGTCCTTGACAGCACAATAAAATCCGCCCGGCTGCGGCTCCCCGACCATAGTTTAACCCTGGAACTACCGGACAGTTTACCGGCGTGTTATGGTGATGCCCGCCGCATTGAACAAATCGCGGCCAATTTACTCAACAACGCTGCGAAGTACTCGCCCGCCGGTACACCGATTCATATTAAAGCAAAAGAACAGGATGACATCCTGGTCGTGTCTGTCTGCGATCAAGGGCAGGGCATTTCAACAGCAGATCAAAAAAGAATATTTGAGCATTTTTTCCAGGTAGGCGGCAAAGGAGACGGAGTGCGAGATGGGATCGGCCTGGGGCTGGCTATCTGCCGCGGCCTGGTTGAATCACACGGGGGCAAAATCTGGGTTGAAAGCGAACTGGGCAAAGGCTCCACCTTCCACTTCAGCTTGCCAACTGCTGCGAAACAAGTACTTTCTAAAGGATCATAAGGCATGAACAAACATACTATCTTGATTGTTGATGATGAGCCAAGAAACATTCAATTGCTGGGTAATCTTTTAAAAAAAGAAAATTATGCCGTTGAATTTGCCACCAGCGGCAAGGAAGCACTTGACTGGATGGAAAGCAAATCTTTTGATCTGGTTCTGCTGGATGTGATGATGCCGGGAATGGATGGGTTTGAAGTCTGCGGGAAAATAAAATCCGAT
>JBNKDD010000545.1:0-2254 GCA_050288085.1 Anaerolineae bacterium | reverse complement strand
TGTCCACAAAAGTGGGGTAAGCTCCGATTGGACTTACTCAGTAAAAGGGACACAAACTTAGTCTACAAGTGCAATTGCTCAAAAGCAGCCGGGCTTAAATACCCTAGTGCATAAATCTGCTGACATGAGGCTTTCCTTTTCTGCCTCATTATCCCTTATATGACTTTGATGCGATTCCCCCATTCCCAATCACCCAAGTTGATATTTTGAAAAGAAGATGTTTGCCTTTAGTGAATGATGGGCCTTAGAAAGGTCATCAACCAATAGCTGAAACGGATTTGAAATCTGGTATTTATTGGAAAATGCGTCATAGCGGTAGCTATTAGAGAGCAAAATATGAGCGAGTTCAATTGCAGAAACTTCTAAGCTCACTTCTTGAACTTCAACTATAAGCTCAAGAAAATCACTGATACCAGAGAAATTTGACGAATAATCATAGTCTGACATTGCTTTCGGAATAGGGATGCCAAACTGCTGCGAGAGATCATCTAGTAAGATATCAAAATCATAGGGGATAAGGATGGCATTTGGTTTACATACTCTTTTCAACTCTGCCACTAACATATCTGATTTTGTGTAAAACAGGACTCCTGCAAACGTTACTATATCAACGGAGTGATCTTCTAAGGGGATATTTTCACCGGCCCCCTCCATATAGGTGATTTTTTCATGCGGAGTTGCTTTTTCTAACATTGAGTGACTGCGGTCGACACCGTATACCTGCTGGCAATATGTCGCTAATGCGATACTAGAATACCCTGTGCCACATCCGACATCTAGCCCGCTCTCGTAATGATCCGCTTCAGATAACACTTTGCTTAAGATCAACTGATGTAAGGGCGGGCGATATGCTGCATAGTGATGGGCTATTGTCTCATTATATTGTTCTGTCATCATTTCCCTCTTTCTATTATCGATCGATCTGTCAAGAGCCCAATTCTTGAAGACAAGTATCTGAGAATATTCGCGCAGTGTAAAGGGCTGGGGGCATTTTGAGCACAGTGTGGATGCGGCTGTGATTGTAGTAGTGGATGTGCCGGTAGATCGCCTCGATCATCTCGCCAGCCTGCACCTTGCTGATGATTTCTTCCTTGCTCCCTTTTGGAATCCGTCGGCTCATTTGATCGCACCCTTTTTTGTTGTTCATTATCTCAGACTTTTGTCTTATTTTATGGGGTACCGATCACCATCTGTTGTTTTTCAGGGATGTACAGGGAAGCTATAATGGGCTTTCCAGGTCGCGTATGAGACAAGCGGTTATTTACCTATGATGGATATTCTTTTAACCAAGTTATTCTATCCAGCGCTCCCGCCTATCCCGCATGTTCAACGAACCCATCTCATCCGGTGTCTGAACGATGGTCTGCGGGCGGGTAAATCGGTGACACTGATCTCGGCCCCAGCCGGTTTTGGTAAGACGGTTTTCGGCAGTATGTGGGTCGAGCAACTGGGCGAACCGGTCGCCTGGGTGTCGCTGGATGCTCAGGACAATGAACCGAGCCGCTTCTTTACCTATCTGGTCGCCGCGCTGCAACAGGTGGATGACAATCTGGGCTGGGAGATCGAAGGGGGGCTGCGTTCCGGTCAAGTGCCATCCGGGGAGAAAATCACGACGACCCTGGTGAATGATATTCTGCACAATGAGCGGCGGCTGGTGCTGGTGCTGGATGATTTCCAGGTTATCCGGAATGCGTTCATTCTTGGCGTGTTTGAATCGCTGGTGATGCATCTCCCTCCCCTGCTCCATCTCGTCATCATCACCCGCGAAGACCCCGCCCTGCCCCTGGCACGCCTGCGGGCCAACAACCAGCTTGCCGAAATCCGGGCGGCAGACCTGCGCCTCAACCGGCAAGAGAGCGCCTACTTTTTAAACACCACGATGGGGCTGTCGCTGACCGAAAGCGCTATCGCGGTGCTGGAAGAAAAAACCGAGGGCTGGATGGTCGGCTTACAACTGGCCGCCTTAACCCTCCAGCAGCAGGATAGCGCACAGCGCCTTGCCGATCTCAGCGGCAGCCACCGCCATATCCTGAACTACCTCACCGATGAAGTCCTCAACCAGCAGACCGAAACCACCCGGCGTTTTTTGCTGCAAACCTCCATCCTGAACCGGCTTACGGGCGATCTTTGTGATGCCATCACGGGCCGGGAGGATAGTCAGGCACAGCTTGAACAGTTAACCCGCGCGAATCTCTTTCTGTTTCCGCTGGATCATGCGCGGCAGTGGTATCAATACCACCAGTTATTCACCGAC
>JBNKDD010000544.1:0-2312 GCA_050288085.1 Anaerolineae bacterium | reverse complement strand
CGATCTCCCTGCGGTCGATCTGCCCCCTCTCCAAATTGGAGAGGGGGAGGGAGAACCGCCAAAGGCGGTTCGGAAGGGGGTGAGGTCTATTTTCTTCAAAGAAACACCTCTCTCCAAAATTTTAACAAAAGTTATATGGACAAAATCGAAATTTAGGGATACCATAATTACAAATACATAGTTACTAAATGAGGAATTCATGGTGCCAGATAAAGAATTTCAACCGGACGAATATAATCTCAGCGAATTAAAATCGGGCGAACAGGCAACGGTTCTCCGGATAGAAGTAGAAGGTGTGCAGAGACGGCGGTTGATGGACCTGGGTCTGGTGCCGGGCACGACTGTCAGCGCTGACCTGGTCAGCCCAATGGGGGACCCAACCGCTTACCGGATCCGCGAATCGCTGATCGCACTGCGGAAAGACCAGGCCAAACTGGTTGTCGTAAAACGTCAAACCGAGGATACGAGGGAGAAATAAAATGACCATCATGAGCGAAGACACCCAACAATTCAATCCCTGCGAAGGATGCCCTCGCCCGCAGCTCATTCAATTGGGTATCAAGATGGGCCGTTGGGATCACATCGTGGCGCTGGCCGGAAATCCGAATACCGGCAAGAGCACCGTCTTCAATACCCTGACCGGCCTGCGTCAGCATACCGGCAACTGGCCCGGCAAGACCGTCACGCGGATGGAAGGCTTGATGCAGTACGACGGGCAGATTTACAAGCTGGTCGATTTGCCGGGTACCTATTCCCTGCTGGCAACCAGCGAAGATGAAGAGGTCGCCCGAAACTTTATCCTGTTTGGGCAGCCTGACGTGACCGTCGTGGTGGTCGATGCGACCCGCCTGGAGCGGAATCTCAACCTGGCTTATCAGGTGATGGAGATCACCGACCGGGTGGTGATCTGCCTCAACCTGATGGACGAAGCCCGCCGTCACGGGCTGGATGTGAATTACCGCAAGCTGTCCCGCGAATTAGGCGTGCCGGTTGTCCCGGCAGCGGCCCGCAACGGTGAGGGGATCGAAGACCTGGTCGAAGCAATTGCCGAAGTCGCCAACGGGCAGCGACTCCCCAGGCCGCACCGGGTAGAATTCCGCGATCCGGCCTTCAATACGGCGGTCAGCGACATTGCCGATCAGCTTACCGGCCTGTACCCCGGCCTGCCTAATGCTCGCTGGGTGGCAATCCGGCTTTTGGACGAGGATGAACGGATGGCTGATGCGCTCCGTACCGGTGAACTGCTCGATCTGGTACAGGAACAGGGCACGAAGTTAACACCACCCCCATCATTGGAGATGGCAAGCGTATGAGCCGCAAGACCGAACTCACCGCCGATCAAATCATCGCGAACGCTTCCACCCGCCGGGGCGAGTTAGGCGACTTCCACGACCGGTTTACGGAGAGCGTTTACGCTCAGGCTGCCGCCGTCGCGGGGAAAGTCGTTGCCCCGACCGGCAAGCAGCGCGGCTTAAACTTCGACCGCAACCTCGACCGGATTTTGACCAGCCGGGTATGGGGCTTCCCGATCATGATCTTGATGCTGGGAGTCGTGCTCTGGCTGACAATCACCGGGGCGAATGTTCCATCCGGTTGGCTGGCAACCTTATTCTTAGACTACGGCTATAACTGGCTGCATGGCCTTTTCCAGGCGATGGCTGCGCCCTGGTGGTTGGAAGGCTTCCTGGTCGATGGGGTGTACCTGGCAGCGGGCTGGGTAATCAGCGTGATGCTGCCACCGATGGCGATCTTCTTTCCATTGTTCACCCTGCTGGAAGACTTCGGCTACCTGCCCCGGATCGCCTTCAACCTCGATAAGGCTTTCGCGAAGGCCGGGGCGCACGGTAAACAGGCCCTCACGATGGCGATGGGCTTTGGCTGTAACGCCGCCGGGGTGATCGCTACCCGCGTGATCGACAGCCCGCGCGAACGGCTGATCGCGATCATCACCAACAACTTCTCGCTCTGTAATGGACGCTGGCCGACCCAGATCATGATCGCGACGATCTTTATCGGGGCGCTGGTGCCGCCTACCTGGTCAATGACCGCCTCGACACTGGCGGTGCTGGGCGTGGCCGTGCTGGGCGTTTTCCTGACCTTTGGTGTCTCCTGGGCCTTGACCAATACGCTGCTCAAGGGCGAGACATCAACCTTCAGCCTGGAGCTGCCCCCTTACCGGCCTCCGCGCATCTTTAAGACGATCTACACCTCAGTGATCGACCGCACCCTGATCGTACTGTGGCGGGCGATTGTGATGGCCGCCCCGGCTGGCGCGATCATCTGGCTGGCGGGCAACGTCACTATCGGCGGGG
>JBNKDD010000543.1:0-2324 GCA_050288085.1 Anaerolineae bacterium | reverse complement strand
TGGCGGCAGGCAGTTGGTGGTTGATCGGCAGGAAACGCCACAGCGCATTATGCTAGCAGCAGTGGATTGACTCGCCATTCTCTGACCGGGTAAAATAGTCGGGGGTAGCACCTCACTGATTTTTTTCGGGCCAACAACATATGGGGGAAGATGACGTGTTTATTAAACGCATCCTTCGAGTCTTGATCGCCGCCTCGTCGTTGATATTTATCGTTTTTACATTTCAGCCGCCTCAAGCGGTCTATGCTCAATCCATCGAAATCAACACCACTGTGGACATGATAGCCGACGACGGGATGTGCACCCTTCGTGAGGCGATTATCGCGGCCAACACCGATACAGCTTCCGGCACGCTGGCCGGTGAATGCCGCGCCGGGAATGGCGAAGATGTCGTTTTCGTGCCGAATGGTACTTATACCCTCACCTCTGAATTGACGATTGGCTCCAACCTGTGGCTGATCGGTGAGAGCGAAGCCGGGACGATCATCCAGGCGGCGGCAGCGCCCGATACAGTCAACTATCGGGTGATGACGATCACCGGCAGCAACAATCGGATCGGGCGGCTGACCATTCGGAACGGCGGCTGCAATGATACCTGCGGCACACCTGGCCCCACCGTCGGGGGTGGACTGTTCAACCAAGGGAATGAAAACAATTTTTTCAATGTTACCATCACCCTCAACCGGGCCAGTCAACGAGGAAACGGTTTTTTTCATGATGCTGGGCGGATGATTTTTCATCAAAGCACCATTTCGGCCAACAATGCCCCTGCAGGTAGCCTCGTTTTGGGTGGCGGTGGTTACAACACAGGTCAACTCTACTTCTTCAATTCAACAGTGACAAACAATGTTCTCAGCGGCATGAATCATGTTGGAGGTGGGCTAGCAAATTACGGCGAATTATTGATTAACAACAGCGTTTTTAGTGCGAATTTGGCAACGGCGGGTTCAAATATCCACAGCACCGGCGGGCGGCTAGATATCAGGGATACAACGTTTTCAAGCAACCCTGGCGCAGAATCGCTAAGACTCTTTAGTAACACAGATATTATCGCCAGCACCATCAGTGACAATGGTAGTGGCTCAAACGGTGGTATTAGTGTTGGGAGCAATGTACAAATAACTATCCGCAACAGTACGATCACCGGCCATAGTACGTATGGGATATACTTCACTCCAGGTTCAACCGCCAACGTGAGTGTGGTCAATAGCACCATTGCCTCAAATGGCGGCAATGGGATTATTCCGGCGGGTGGGACGGTCAATGTGGTCAACACCATTATTGCCAACAATCCCGGAGGGGATTGTGCTGCGAACATCGGTACTGGCGGCTACAATATTATCAGCGACAATAGCTGCTTTCTTCCTCCCCAGCCCACTGACCAAACCAGCACCAATCCTTTGCTTGGCGCATTGGCGAATAATGGTGGCCCGACTCAGACGATGGCCCTTCAACCGGGCAGCCCGGCGATTGATCGAGGTAACGACACGGTTTGTTCAAACATGACAACCGTAGGTAGTGTTGACCAACGGGGTGCGATCCGCCCCTTTGACGATCCCGCCTCGCCCGGTACGGCCTGTGATATCGGAGCTTATGAGTTTGGCGCGGCATCGGATGATTATCCAGATACCTTCAACTATAACGGTAATGTCGCCGAAGATAGCACCCTGAATGATGTCATCCCTTATACCGACCCCGACGGCAGCCCATTAGGCGGTGGAATCGTCCTGGGAAATGGCCCGTTACACGAACAATTCGCCAACCTGGATATGGCGGGCAATCTCACCTATACGCCCCTGCCCGACTTCAATGGGTATGATGCTTTTATCTATCAGGTGGTACAGCAGGACGGAACACTCCCAGTCAATCGCTACCGGGAGTCTTATTCACTGGCACTGATCCGGGTTGATGCTCAGAATGACCCGCCGGTCAATACCGTCCCGGCCACCGCGACGGTGGTGGTCAGCACGCCAACCGGAATCGGCGGGGTGAGTGTTGACGACCCGGACGTCAACGAGAACCCCGGCGGCCAGATGCAGATCACCCTGACGGCTACCAACGGGACAGCCAGCGTACCGGGTACATCCGGCGCGACCGTCAATAACAACGGTACAGCCAACGTGACCATCACCGGGACGCTGGCCCAGGTCAATGCGGAGTTGGCCGGGATTCAGTTCACCGGGGCGGCGGTTGGCCCGGCGACCCTCCAGGTGCTCTCAAGTGACCTGGGTAACTGGGGTGCGCCCGGTGCCCTGACCGACACCGACCTGATCAACATCACGGTTGACGCTGCACCTGTTGTGGTGGTTGGCGGATCGGGATCA
>JBNKDD010000542.1:0-2334 GCA_050288085.1 Anaerolineae bacterium | reverse complement strand
CTAGACCTCACCCCCTTCCGAGCCGCCGAGGGCGGCTCTCCCTCCCCCTCTCCAAATTGGAGAGGGGAAAGACCGAGCGCAGCGAGGGCAGGGGTGAGGTCTACTGATCAACCCCGCTCCCTGATCCTGGCCCTATCCGGCTACGGCGTATTGATCGTCCTGGCTTTCGCCATCAAGCTGATCCCACCCGTACAGCACATCTTTGATGTCGTCCGCCTGACCCTGCATTTCCCGGAATTATCGACTTCGCTGGGCTGGATTACCCCGGCAGAGGATGGCCGCGTGATCAGCTTATTTGGGCATACCGGTGCGATCTTGCTCTATAGCTCGGCCATCGCCTACCTGATCTACCACCGCGCCGGATATTACCAGCCGGGTGCTTTGCGCCGTATTTCCAAAAACGTGCTTAAAGGCGCGGTTAAGTCCAGCCTGGGAATCGCTGCGATGGTCGGAATGGCAACTGTCATGAGCCACGCCGGGATGACCAACCTGATCGCCCGCGGCCTGAGCGATAACGTCGGCCCGGCAGTCTACCCGGCCATTGCACCTTTTATCGGGGCACTGGGCGCATTCATGACCGGCAGCAATACCAACTCCAACGTGGTCTTTGCCGTCCTCCAGATGCAGACTGCCCAACTGCTCGGCCTGAGCGTCCCGCTGATCCTCGGAGCACAGACGGCAGGTGGCGCGTTAGGCAGCGTTTTTGCCCCCGCTAAGACGATTGTCGGGTGCAGCACCGTCGGCCTGGCCGGGCAGGAAGGCCCGGTGATCGCCAAAAAGCTGCGGTACGGCCTGATCACAATTAGCGTGGTGGCGATCCTTACCTGGTTATTGGTGGTGTTTCAATGAATACTTCAGACTACAACAGTCCCGAATTTGTCTTTCCGGTTGGCACACAGATCGTCACCCTGATCGACCTGAAAAACATGGGCGGCGGATTGACCCGGCCACAAGGGGCGGTCGGGGTCGTGATCAAGTCGCCGCCTGACAATTCACAATCTTATCTTGTCCGCTTCCCCGATGGAATCGAGGAGAAACTATCGCGCCAGCAGATCGCCATCCGCAAACATTTTGAGCGCGAGGGGATGCAGCGAGCCCCAGTCATTGCCGATAGCTTTGGCCCGTACAGACAGTACATCATTTATCGCTGTCTGGTCGGCTCCCGCGCTTATGGCCTGGAAACCGACACCTCCGACCGGGATTGGCGCGGAGTCTATCTCCCCTCCGCCGACATGCACTGGTCATTTTTCGGGATACCTGAACAGCTTGAGAACCCCGCCACCGATGAAGTCTATTGGGAACTCCAGAAGTTCCTATCGCTGGCACTCAAGGCCAATCCTAACATCCTGGAATGTTTGTATACGCCCCTGGTCGATCAGGCTAAACCGGTCGCCCAGGAATTGCTCGCCATCCGCTCGATCTTCCTATCGAAACGCATCTATCAGACCTATAATGGGTACGTCATATCGCAGTTCAAGCGGATGCAAAAGAGCATCGAGAACCAGGGCGCGATCCGCTGGAAGCACCCCATGCACCTGATCCGACTGCTGCTCTCCGGCATCACGGCCTTAAACGAGGGATACATCCCGGTGCGGGTGGAAGAACATCGGGCGGAACTCCTGGCAATCAAAGCAGGAGAAGTTCCCTGGGAAGAGGTCAATCAGTGGCGCTTGAGTCTGCACCGGCAGTTTGACGAGGCTTATATTGACACCGCTTTACCCAACCGGCCCGACTATGACCGGGCCAACCAATTCTTGATCGCGGCGCGGCGAAGCGCTGTAGCGGGTTAGCATGAAAAACAAATTGTCCATTTTGTTCTCTGTTCTATTCCTCTGTGCTTGCGCACCGGAGGTGACAGCGACGGCTGTTCCGACTCCGCTTCCCACTGCTACACCGCTCCCAACCAACACGCCGCTTCCCACCAATACCCCAACCCCCACACTCACGCCGACCTACACACCCACGCCGGTTATCCTGCCAGGGGGCTACATCTACTTCACACGCTGGGTAACCAACTCGGAGGCAGTTCTCTATCGGGTCACCCCGGATGGTGAGAACCTCGAAGAAATCTACCGGCAGCAAGAGGGAGACAATTACCCGGTTCCATCGCCTGATGGACAGTATATCGTTTTCACTTCTATGATATACAGTGGCACATATCTCAAGTCATTTATCAACGTCATGAATTTGGATACCCAGGAAATCACCAGACTGACAACTGGGGACAGACTGGACGCTCTCCCTCGTTGGTCTGCTGATAGCAAACGGATCATCTTCACTTCTGTGGTGCCGGGTCAGGATGATAGGAATATTTACGCTGTTAATATCGATGGG
>JBNKDD010000541.1:0-2397 GCA_050288085.1 Anaerolineae bacterium | reverse complement strand
TTTCTTGTTCGTTCAGTGTGAGTTGTCTTTTAGCCATATGGCTAGATTTTAGCACTTTGTTTTGATTTGCCTATTAGATTTACTGGTATTTGAATAATGATAAAGCGAATCAACCCCGGCCCAGGGCAGGAGTCGGTGTGGGATTATCCCCGACCGCCCCGCCTTGAGGCCACATCCAAACACCTCAAGGTCATCTTCAACAATCAGGTGATAGCCGAAACGACCCGTGCTTATCGCGTGCTGGAAACCAGCCACCCACCGGTCTACTACATTCCACAAGAAGATGTTCGGATGGAATTTCTGACCCCAACCCGGCAGCGTTCATTTTGCGAGTTCAAAGGTGAGGCGGCCTATTGGGATCTTACGGTGGGACAATCCAGGTCACGAAATGCCGCCTGGAGCTATCCCCATCCGACTGGCAGCTTTGAGCCGATCACCAATCACCTGGCGTTTTATGCCAGCCGGGTCGATTCGTGCCTGGTAGACGGCGAGGAAGTTCAGGCCCAGGCCGGTGATTTTTACGGCGGCTGGATTACCTCGGATATTGTCGGCCCATTCAAAGGCGCACCGGGCACACGCGGTTGGTGAATGATCGACGCAGTTCCTTCCCATCGCGCTCATGTGCAAGCACGTTTGCTATGCTTGTAGGGGGCAAGAAGATTCAAACTGCGTAGATTCCTCAGCTATCAAAAATCTGGTCCATTTCCTCGCCGGGTACATCAAATACGGCATCGACCGGCGGCAGCTTTTCGATGGTCATCCATTCTGGGAGGCGGTCATCCGCCTCGGTGAAACCGGCTAACCGGTTGAATTCGCGTTCCATCAGAATGGTTTCCCGGCCCATCTCAACCAGGTAATCGTCGCTCACGCCCCAACCGTACTGCCCGTTGATCAGGTCGCGGACGAGGATGGCATCCAATCCAAACCCGGCAAAGATGCAAGCTCCCAAGGTGTCGTAACCTGCCATTTTGTACTGAGCCACCCGTGAGAGATCTACCTGCCCCTCCGGGTTGGTGTGATCGACTTTGGCCCGGATGGTCAGGCCGCTGGTATGATCGGCTCCCTGCGGAGAAGTTGCATAGGTCACGCCGGTTCCCTTGATGGCACGGGGATCATAAGCAGAAAAAGCCTGGCCTTTGACCACCGGGATTCGCTTCACGCCCAGGACTTGTCCGGCCAGTGCTGCCCCATTACCCAGAATCCGCCCCAGGGGAGTTCCCTGGCGGATTTCCTCCATCAGTTCGAGCGCCCGTTCGCCGTCTCCGAATTCCATCAAACCCGCATCGGCGGCGACACCCAGAGCTGCCCCGGTGTCGATGGTGTCCATGCCCATATCGTTAGCAATGTCGTTCAGCCGGGCGATGGTGTCCGGGTCATTTAAGCCGAGGTTTGATCCCATCAAGCCGATGGTTTCGTATTCAAGCGGGGAAACCAGTTCCTCGCCATCAGGCCCAGCAAAGACATTTGAGCATTTGATGATACATCCGGCCATGCAAGCATGGGTAACTTCACCGCCGCGAGCCTTATTCAGGTCGTGGATGGTTTCGCCGCTGATGGCTTCAGCATCCTCAAAGCTGCCTGACGAAAAACTGCGGGTAGGCATTCCGCCCATCGTATTGCACATGTTGACCATCGCCGCTGTGCCATACCGGGTGTATACCTCGCTGGTCTGCGGGTGGGTTTGCAGTGCTTTGATGTAACGTTTTGATGCATCGCGGAAAAGTTCTTGATCGACCACTTCAGGCCGGTTGCTGCGTGGATGGTCAAAGACAACAGCCTTAAGCTGCTTCGATCCCATCACCGCGCCCAGGCCACCACGCGCCGAAATGCGGGTCAGGTTCTGATCCTTGTCAATGTGGGTGATACCTGCCGACCGGTATAGTCGTTCACCTGCCGGGCCGATCACGGATAGGCCAACTTTTTTACCAAATCGATCCGTCAATCGCTGCCCGGATTCTCTCAGTCCCAGGCCCACATAGTCATCGGCGGGTTCAAATCGTGCTCCATTTTCGTCGATGATCAACATCTTCCAGCCACCTGGCCCACCCTCGATAATCAGGGCAAACAGCCGAAGCCAGTTCATCCGCGTGCCGGTAGTGCCGCCCGCATTCGCCTCTTTGATTCCCCCGGTGAGCGGGCTTTTCCCGCCAATCGAAATACGGTCGAGGCTGGATAACATATGCCCGGTCAGCAAGCCCGGAGTCCAGATCAGCTTATTGTGTGGGCCAAGCGGGTCACAGGTTGGCGGGACTTCGTCCAGCAGGAAACGGGCCACCAAGCCACGCCCGCCCCAACGCTGCCAGCTTTCTGGTACGTCTTCATAATGAATATCCCCGGTTTCAACGTTCGCTCGTAAGACTTTCATCACACAGCCTCCAGGCAGATTTTAGATGTGTC
>JBNKDD010000540.1:0-2417 GCA_050288085.1 Anaerolineae bacterium | reverse complement strand
AGGTCGAAAAGACACTTGGCGAAGCTGAGGTTGGGCCATAATCTCAAATAGTATGACCCAACTACACCGGAAGCAGATAATCGTTGTCAACAAACATATCTGCTTCCACTCAAAAGAATAATTGATGAACCAGTCTCTCTAATGAAATTAAATGCCGTGTCTGCAACAATACAAGTCTAACCTCCATTCTATCTCTAGGTATGCATCCACTGGCAAACTCTTTGCTCAAAAAGGAAAATCTGGGTTAACCTGAAGACACCTACCCGTTGGAGCTTGCCCTGTGCCAGGAATGTTCTACAGTGCAGATCAAAGAGACAGCGGCCCCGAATGTGTTATTTTCCGATTACCCATACTTCTCCTCGTTTTCTAATACGATGTTAGACCACAGTCACGACAGCGCTATGCGGTTGATTGAATCCCGCCGCCTTAACGCCGACGGCCTTGTGGTCGAAATCGCGAGCAATGATGGTTACATGCTCAAAAATTTTGTTGAGGCCGGTATCTCGGTGTTGGGGATTGAGCCTGCTGATGTGGCGGCAGAGGTTGCTATTGAAAAAGGCGTTCCGACCATCACCAGATTCTTCAATGCGCAGAGGGCGAGGCAAACCAGAGTTTTTTTGCTTCGCCCTTTTTCTACAACCCCTTGCTGTGCGGAATTGATTCTGATGAGAGTTTCCTAGGAGTCACCATGCCTTGAGGGTCAGGCCATCAACCTTCTTAAAGTGCTCATCGCGGGTGACGAGGGTCAGACCATGTTGGATCGCTTGGGCTGCAATCCAGATGTCATTTTCGGGGATAGGACGACCTTTTGAGCGTAGTTGATTCTTGACCCGCCCATAGATTTCAGCAGTGCCTTTGTCACATCCAAGCAGCAAATAATCGGCGATAAACTCCTCAATACGCCGTAGGTTCTCCGATATGCGGGCTGACTTATTCGCCCCAAAATACAATTCACCCAGGACAATACAAGATAACACCACCTCGGCTTCTTGAGCTGCTGGACTATGGCTGCTTCAAGATTAAGAACAGCAATCACGATATTCGTATCGAGCAGGTGATTACCACTCATCCCAATCGATCCTCTCGCAGTCCTCTTCGATGGCCCTGGCGATTTCTACCAGGTCATCGGGATCGAAATTGATCGCCTTTGCTCGTTTTACCAGTTCGCTTCCCGGTATGCTTTGATGTGCTGGACGATCTATGTTTTGAATGAACGACAACACCTGCTTCTGCTGTTCGTCATTCAGCCGCCGGATTTGTTCGATTAAGGTTTGCTCAAGGGGTCTATCAACCATCACAACCTCCTGCCTGATTACTTATCGTCGTATATATTATTCCCCGGTTTAAAACTGCGGCGCAACCGGCAGTCCGAAGTCTGTGTGATTGATTGAGGCACTCGGCCCAGCTTATCTTGATCCCCACTCTCAATACTGGCATAACTGATTATTTAATGATACTCTGTTTCCAAATAGCAGTAACAACTATGTTAGGGAAAAAGGTAAAAGGTTATGGCCTCCAAGAAAAAGTCCTTATTTGAAATCAAGGTGCTGCCGGATCTGCCGGCAATACTTGGAACCTGGCATGATGGTTTTAAATTTGCAGAACATGGTGAACAGTTTTCCATTGAAGCCAGTGCTCTCCTGGATGCTCAGACAAGCCCCGTTTACTATATTCTGGATTTCAGCCGGTTGGAGAACCCTACAATGGATGGGCTTGTACTGGCCGCTAACCGGGGGGCACGCGGTGCAAAACCCAACCTTCACCACGCCATGAATAGGGGCACCCTTATTATCATAGAAGGATCCCCTTTTTCCCGGCTGGCTGCCAAAGGCATGAATTCTAATATCTTTGGGAATGTCAAGATTCGCCTCTTCGAATCACTCGATGAGGCTCTGGATTATGTCCGGGCAGCCGTTGAGGTTGAGAAATAGGATCAGACTGTCATTTCATCTGAACTAAAACTGCGGCGCAACCGGCAGTCCGAAGGCGGTCAGCACCCACACGATCAGCGGCGCGAGGATCAAGGCGGGCAGGAAATTGGCCACCCGAATCGGGATGATTTCCAGCAGCGCGCTGAAGGCCAATCCCATCAGCATCACGCCACCGGTCGCCGTCATCTCGGCGATCATTGGATCGGTCATGATGGCGTTGGCCTGAACCGCCAGCAGGCTGATCCCGCCCTGGAAAATCAAAATTGGCAGGGCCGAAAAGGCTACGCCAATCCCCATACTCGATGCAAAAGCCAGCGCCGAAAAGCCATCCATCATCGACTTGATCGCCAGCAGCCGGTAATCGCCGGACAGCCCGTCCTGGATCGAGCCTAAGATGGCCATCGGGCCGACGCAAAATAACAGGCTGGCGGTCACAAAGCCCCGGATGAAGCGCTGGGAAGAGGCGGTGTCTTCTCTGTTGGTCCC
>JBNKDD010000539.1:0-2431 GCA_050288085.1 Anaerolineae bacterium | reverse complement strand
GCCCCCACCCACGGCGGCCCGGTAATCTGAACCTGTCACTCACCGGGTAATGTGTTGATGAATCTGCCAACCACGTTCATGATGGCACTTTCATGTTTCCAGGAATTTCCGCTGTGCTCTCCAAAGAATGGATCAGCAGTTGTGACAATAACCATATCCTGCTCTTCCAGCAAAACAATCAACTGACCACCATGTCCCCAGGCGAAGCTGAAATTGTGGTTTCCCACCGTGGCCGTCCACCAACCATAGCCGTATCCGAGATTTTTGAAAACCAGGCCCATGCCGTAATCTTTGGCGTTCTCTGTATAAATGCGCAGAGAATCCTGCACCCATTCAGAGGAAATGATTTGGGTTCCCTGGTACTCGCCGTTATCGAGATATAATTGCCCAAATTTGGCCGCGTCTCGCGCAGTAGTATGGATTCCCCCACTGCCAATGTAGTTGCCGTCCCGATCTTTCAGCCAATCCCCAACTTCAGTATCTAGTGGATCAAAGAGGTTTTCTTGAGCAAACGCTTTGAGGTCCGTGTCGCAGGTCCTGCTCAGCAGAATTGCCAGCCAACTGTAAGTCACGTTGCTGTAATTGAAACAAGTCCCTGGCTCACAAACGAGCGGGAATTCCTCGATGAGCGGTGGATACACACCCCAATAAAGGGCATCCAAATATGCCTGATCCGTCTCTTCATCAGGAAATCCGGAGCGCATCTGCATCATATCTTCAATGGTTATCTGGCTTTTTCGGGGGTCTGTAATTTGCCCGGCGATTTCCGGGAAAAAATCGACCAATCTGTCATCGATGTTTGCCAGGCAGCCTTGCTCCATCGCAACCCAAATCAAAGCTGAGATATAACTCTTTGATACAGATTGTAATAAGGTTTTCTGGTCAACCGATCCTTCATTGAAATATCCCTCTGCGATCAAATAGCCATCTTTGATAACCAGCACGCTGTACAGGGTATCTAGTTTAGCTGCATCGTAGTACAAGGCTGCCACGAGTTCGGAATCTAATCCCTGTTCTTCAGGCGTGGATACTTCCCAATCATCCCTCTGCAATGGTGTGTAATCAACCGCTGCCAGATCTTCGGCAGATGGATTTGATGCATTGCACCCCGCCAGGATGGAAAGGATGAGGACTGCAACGATTACCCATCGAGCAGAATAATGGTACGCCTTAAGATGGCTTTGTTCTTTATAAAACATTGTTCACTCTTTCTTCAATGTCTACAACGGGATCGGCGCGATCACCTGCGAAGAGGCGAACATCCAGGCCACCAGCATGGCGTTGAGCAGCGCCCCCACCCACGGCCGCCCAGTCAGTTGGTAGAACCAGGTCGAGATCGGGGTAACGAGCACCAGCACCCCTACAACGTGGAACAGGTTGAGCACGAAGCTGACCAGCGAGCCACCCGGCCCAATGAAAGGCACCACACCAAAAGCCAGCAAGGGCACGTATTGGATCAGCAGCAGCAAGATCAGCGGGCTGGTGACGGCGAAGATATTGCTCCCCGACCAACTCAGGAAAGTCTTCCACCAGCTATCACGCTGCGGCGGGCGCAGTTGGCCGTGCAGGAAGTTGCCCATCAGCAGGAAGCCAACGAACAAGAAGGGCAGGTATTCCAGGAACATCAAGAAACGGTAGAAAGTCAGATCGCTGGCAAAGGGGAAAATGAAGCGGTAATCGACGATAAAAATGTCTTCCAGGCGATATTCGAGCGCCACCACAAAAGCGAACAATGTCACCACCATCCCCACAAGCGGCAAGAGCCTGGCCTTGTCGATGGCGAATTTGTCCGGCTGGTCGGAGATGCCCAGGTCGGTCAGCGTCAGGCCGTTGCTTTGCTCCCGCTTGAGCCAGCCCTTCAAAATGCGGCAGCCAATCAGGTTGGTGACCACGAACCAGAACACGATCCCATTGACCATCATCATCGGGAAAACCTTATCGATCGGCACCACGTAAATATGGATGGCGAACAATACCAGCACCAACGGCAGGTAAAGCAGCATCAGCAGGCCGTTGATAGCAACGTACTTGAAATAGGCCTTGCGGGTGACGGCATAGCTGCCGCTAACCGCCCCTTGTAAGGATTGGAAATAACGCGTCTGCAAGAGCATCAGGCCGAGCGGCAGCACGACCCACACCCCAGCCAACAGGGCAACCAGCGTGCTCCACTCCTTGACCAGCCAGATTTGCTGCATGGGATCGACCCACAGCGCGTCCGGCGAGTTGAGGGCTGCGCGTAAGAAAGTGACCGTGGCAGCGATGGAAGCCTTGTCGTGCGATTCGCCGATGTGGATGGTATCCGGCATGAAGACCTGTCGGGCAGTACCGGCGGCGAAATCACCGTAGGTCTGGCCGAACTGGGGATCATCTACCGGGAAAACCTGGTGGGTTTGTGGGGCGGTCATCCACTCGGCCGCAAAGTCTTTGGTCT
>JBNKDD010000538.1:0-2440 GCA_050288085.1 Anaerolineae bacterium | reverse complement strand
GACACGGGCATACAGCCGGTAGCCGAGTGCCTGTTCAAGGGCAGGCAGGCCGCCATTCTCCGGGATATCAAAGGCTTGCATGATCCGACGGGCCTCAATCGGGGAAAACTGCTCCCAGGAGCGGGTATCCATCTCGATGGCGGTTTCCAGGCCGAACTTCTCTTCGAGTGCCAGGAACCAGCAGCCATCATGAGCCAACCAGTTTTTGGCGTAGATATCCAGCAGCTTGAGCAGGTCTTCCCGCGAGAGGTCGTCTATGTTGATCACGGCTTTTCTCCAACTACTGCCCGGATATGGTTACCCGGCCCGAACTCCTGGCAGGTGGTGACGGTCAGCCCGGCGTCTTGCATCAGGCCCGGTTGATCGTACAGAAAGTCGCCCATCTTCTCCCATAACCTGGCCCAGAATGTGCCGACTGGATTACCATCGTCAGGCAGGGCAATGTCAACCAGCACCAATTGGCCGCCGGGTGCGATTACGCGCACCATCTCGCGCATGGCGTCCGGGCTGTTGGGAAAACCGGAGAAGGCAAAGGTACTGACTACCACATCAAATGCCCCGGTGGGATAGGGCAGTTCGAATACACTGCCGCGAGTGATCACGCTCTCCAGGTTGTGACTTTTCAGGCGGTTCTTCGTGTAGCGACACATTCCCCAGGCGAAGTCGAGTCCGGTAAGTTGATCGGTTTGCCGGGCGAGTTGAGTGTGTAACTTTCCCGGCCCGAAAGCGATCTCCAGGGTGCGTTTGCCGGGTGGGACATAATCGAGGGCGCGGCGTACTAATCGCCACCATGCGCCGAAGGTCAGCCAGTCGAGGCTGTTGTAAACCGGGGCCATGAAGTTATAGACTACCCGGTTCCAAAATTCTAACCATTGATCCTGTGATGCTGTGCGTTTGTTCATTAGGTTCCTTTACTGGTTTGATTCGTCTGCGTCGGGCTTCTTGCCGCGATCCCGTATGGTTCGGGCTTTGGCTTCCAGGTCGCGGAAAAAATCAGTTTCGACAATCTCATCGACCTGCTGCTGCCGCTTAACCTCGTCGATCTCGATGCGGAGCTTCTGTACTTCCTGCTTGAGCCGCTGTTCACGGGCGAAGACTTCCCGCGCCATGTTCTGAAAGACCCGCGCTAGCTTTCCGAATTCGTCCTGGCGTTTCCCAATCGAATCAAGGGAGGAATCGTCGAAGCTGCCTGCTTCGATGGCGGCGGCGGTGTCCATCACGGCAAACACCGGCTGGATGATCCAGCGGGCCAGCCCAAGTCCCAGCACGGTCACGACCACCAGGATACCAATACTGAGGAAGATGGTTGTGCGGGTGTTGGCATAGATCGGCTCCATGAAGTCCGATTCGGGAATGACGACCACGATCCGCCACTCCAACCCGCGCCCGTCGTCCAGAGGGATGATCCGTGTGAACTGCCTTTCACCGTCTAGTTTGAAGATGATCTGCTGTTCATCCTCGATCTGATCCAGGCCGCCGAAGGTATCGACCAGGTATTGCGCCGAAGCCTGAATCAGCGGCTCGGTGCTTTGGGTGGCGTTGAGCCTCTGCTGGCCTTCGTCTGTCACGGAGAAGGGCGGCTCGGATGAAGAACTGGCGATGATGTCGCCGTTCGGCTCAACGATATAAGCCTGACCGGCCCGGCCCACCGTCAGCGTGTTGAGGAAATCGCTGATCTCTGAGAGCGAAAGCTCAATGCCTAATACGCCCCGCAGCTCCCCTTCGGTGGTGTAGATCGGAACGGCAGGGGTGATGATCAGGATCGGGCGGGCGATGTCGGTATAGACTGGACTCCAGGTCGGCCCACCGGCCTCAACTGCTGCCTGATACCAGGGGCGGCCTCTTGGATCGAACTCAACGCTGTCTACCATCTCGATGGGGTTAAGCTGGTCATCGAGCCGGTATACATCGAGCGTGCCGCCGGTAGACTCGTCATCGAGCCACAGGAACAACTCATCGTTCTGATCTTTCTGCACGCCAATAAAATCACCCTCTTCGCTGCCGAAGTAAATGAAGGGGACCGATTCGGTAACATGAACCTGATGCCAGAAGAACCTTTCCAGTTCGGGGAAGTCATCCAGTTTCATGCTCCCGGCCTGGATAGCGGCTTCATTCAGTTGACCGAAGAGATGCGGTGTGTTCAGAAAGTCGGTGACGTGCTCGTCAATGCGGGCGGTTGTCTCCCGGCTAAGGAGTGTTGCCAGGTCGTTAACGGTCTGCTGCCCACTGCGGAAAGCCAGCCAGCCCGTAAACCCGACCGTCACAATGATCATTGCGATCAGGAGGATCGGAATAGCATACCGGATAGAGATTGTCGGAAGACCGGAGGGCCGGGTGCTGCGTGAATTGATGCTCATGTATACCGTCCATATCGTTATATGCCCTACTACCAGTATACATGAATTAGACTATACGGTGTCATCAACTATAGTGGGGTTGT
>JBNKDD010000537.1:0-2462 GCA_050288085.1 Anaerolineae bacterium | reverse complement strand
ACCTTGAAGGAAAAGGTCTGGCTGCTCAATGGCAACTGGGACCCGCTTGGCAATCTGGTAAATTACCAGAATATGTACAATCCCACCCCCATCGAGACCACTGGCTGTCCCCGGCTCGACATTTCGCCTATTGCGTTTAGCGACGGTCCGCGCGGCGTGGTGATGGGCCAATCAACCTGTTTCCCCGTGTCGATGGCGCGCGGTGCCAGCTTTGACCCGGACCTCGAAAAACGGATTGGCGACGTGATCGGCAAGGAAGCCCGCGCACAAGGGGCTAACTATTTTGGTGGAGTTTGTATCAACTTGCTGCGCCATCCCGCCTGGGGGCGTTCGCAAGAAACCTATGGTGAGGACCCTTTCCTGCTGGGGGAAATGGGGCAGGCGTTAACTGAAGGCGTGCAGGCCCACAATGTGATCGCCTGCGTCAAGCACTATGCGGTCAACAATATCGAAAATTCCCGTTTCTGGGTAAATGTCAAGTCCGATGAGCGTACCATGCGCGAAGTGTACCTGCCGCATTTCAAGAAATGTATAGATGCGGGTGCTGCCTCGGTGATGGGGGCCTATAACCTGTTCAACGGCGATCAGTGCTGCGAAAGCCGTACGCTACTTACCGATATCCTGCGGGACGACTGGGGATTCGAGGGCTTCGCGATCTCGGACTTTCTTGCTGGTGTTCGCGATACCAAAAAAGCGATTGAGGCCGGTCTTGATGTAGAAATGCCCTTGCCGATCCATTACCAGCGTAATTTGCTTAAGGCGGTTGAGGAAGGCCGCGTAGCTGAGGCCGCCGTCGATACCGCCGTGCTCCGCGTACTGCGTACTTTACTCGTCTTCGAGAATACCCCGGAGCAGATGACATATAGCATGGACCTCGTCGCCAGCCAAGAGCACACCGAACTGGCACGCGAAGTCGCTGAGAAATCGATGGTGTTGATCAAGAACGCGGCGGAGGTACTGCCGTTCCCGAAGACGGTCAAGCGCATTCTGGTTGCCGGGGAACTGGGCAATCGGGCCAATACCGGTGATGCGGGGTCCAGCCGGATCGATGCGCCCTATGTGGTTACCCCGCTTGAGGGTCTCCGCAACTATTTCGGGACCGACGCTGAGATCGTGTTCTGTGATGAGAGCGAACTCGACAAAGCCGCCGACGAAGCGGCCAAGGCCGACTGTGTCATTATCGCCGTAGGCAACGACATGCACGATGAGGGTGAATTTATTTCTTCACCCACTCCGGGTGAGAATGACTTTTCCTTTGTCGCCGCAGTTCGCGCAGGCTATGAAAATATGGGTAAGTCACTCCCAGACTTTGACATGTCAGTGTTTGAATCGGATGAAGGGGGTTCGTTAGGCGGTGATCGTGAGAATCTTTCGCTTAAACCGGCCCAGATCGATCTGATCACACGGATTGGAAGTATCAACCCCAATACGGTTGTCGTACTCATCGGCGGCGGCATGATCATGACTAAAGAATGGGATGACAGGGTTCCGGCCATCGTATACGGCTGGTATTCGGGGATGGAAGGCGGTAATGCCTTGCCTCGAATTCTGTTTGGAGATGTGAATCCCTCCGGCAAACTACCGTTCACTATCCCGCAGGATCAAAGCCATCTACCCTATTTCAGTAACACCGATGCCGAGATCACGTATGATCTGTATCATGGCTATTCCTATCTCGATAAGCACGGCCACCAGCCCGCCTATCCCTTTGGTTTCGGGCTTTCCTATACGACATGGGAATATGGGGCAGCCCAGCTCGACAAGCAGGATGACCGCGTAATGGTTACAGTTGATCTCAAGAACGCGGGCGATGTAGCCGGTGCTGAGGTTGTTCAGGTTTATGTCGGCATAAAACACTCTGCGGTAGATCGTCAGCAGAAACTCCTCAAGGGTTTTGCGAAGGTCTATCTAAACCCCGGCCAATCAACCACCGTCTCGATACCAGTCGATCTGGATGAACTCCGGTATTTCAGTAACGATCAGCGGAAATGGGTATTTGAACCGGGAACTTATGCGTTCTACGTCGGTTCAAGTTCTGATGACGCGACTTTACAGGTCAAGGAAATAGAACTCGGTTAGGCGTTGTTCTCTACAAAATTGGGGTGCAACGGACAAGGTTGAGCTTGTCAGAGCGCTAATGCCTCACCAAAGTCTGAAGCACCTCAGCCTGCAACACATATTGAGATTACATTGCGTGACCCAGCGCAAATTGGGCCATCGGATAGCAATTGACGACGTCCCCATCCTTGCCGAAACCTTTAGTCAGGATGGAAATTGCATATATTTCTAGTTTTTTCGCTGTGTAGTTTGCTGATTCTCCCGTGTTCAACTCCTTGACATCAATCAGTGAAAATGATATGCTTTGAAAACGTTTACGATTAGTTCGTAATCCAAAAGTTTATACAAAACGGAGAAATTCCGTTATTTTTTTGAAAGTTTTTTGAAAACGTTTGCATTCTAAT
>JBNKDD010000536.1:0-2463 GCA_050288085.1 Anaerolineae bacterium | reverse complement strand
GAATGGTTGGCAACGGCACGCTTATAATGGGAAGCATCTTCGAACCAGAGCAACTCCCCTGCTGATGTTCGGGTCAATATCCCTTCAATCCCCATTGCCAAGATCAGGCTGCCTGTATTCCCATCGACTAACGCATCTAATGGCCCAGGGGAAAAATGATAATAGCCCTGTGTATTTTTATAGTAAATGGTTTGAGCTTCAGACAATGCCAGATCAAGTTCGAGTTCCCATGTCCCGCCACCATCAGATGAGAAATAAACTTTGTGGTCTGGATCGATGCGATACTGAATCTGGTTATTATCTGGATCAGTGACAATCCAATTGTCAGTTGCCGGGCTTGTGGAACAAAGGTCTTTGTCGTCCTCTTTGGCCTGGACTTCTCTCCACGTTATACCACCATCACGACTTTTAAAGGTTCGATAGGTGTACGGTGAAAAAGTTGCAGTGATAGTGCCGTCTACCTCTTGATAAAGGCAATTAATCCCTTCCTGTACAATACCCCCAGTGGCTATTGACGCCAGTGCACCCAAAACTAGAACCGGGTAAGCCTGGGCAGTTTTGAACTGGCGGTCGGGGTTGACTCGTCGCCAGATATGCCAGCCGATCAACAATCCGGGCAGGCCGAATAGGTCGGTTGGGTCGAGGCGGAGGATAAACGGGGCATTGAGAATCGTCTGGATCAGGTGGAGGCCCGCAGCATGCGCTGCCGGGATGGTGTTCATCAATGAGAAAACCAGCCCGGTCGAAGCAAAAGATAACCCGGCAACCAGGGCTTCCTGATTTTTCCACCGCTTCGGGACGACGAACGACAGGATCAGCGCCGGGATAAATGGAAAGAATACCAGCCAGCTAAAATCTCCCAGCTTCCCCCAGACCCACGAGGGCCACATCCAGCGCAGGATGTGGTCGTTTATTAACAAGATGACAATAGCGGCCAATGTCAGGGGATGGATCAGGCTCCCGGCGGTCCTTGTCAGGGCGCGATTGTTTCTCATTCCACCACTATCCAGTCTATCAATCTGGTCGCGGTAAGGTGCACCTTGTTCCTATCGGGGCGACTGACCAGCTGCCCCTATGACCAGGTAATTTCTACTCAGGCAATGGCCTCCTCGGCAACCGTTTTACGCCCGAAGATGACCGGCAGCAAGGGGATCGCCAGCAGGTTAAAGGCGGTCAGGATGACAAAGGTCCAGCGGAAGCCCGCCGAATCGGTCAGGAATCCGGTCAGGGCCATGCCTGCCCCCTGTGCGACATTCGAGATCGCCATCATGATCGAGAACATTGAGGCAGCGATCCGGGGTTCGGTGAAGTTCATCGACAGGGCAAAGTAGACGGTCTGATACGTGCCGTAAGCCAGCCCGAACAGGGCGACAATCGGCCAGGCCATCACGGGGCTGCGGATAAAAGCCAGCGCCAGAACCGACACAAACGAAATCCCGATGGCGATCCACACGCCGTTCTGCTTGCCGATCCGCCCGACCAATCGACCGCCGACCACACCGCCCAGCACCACGCCAATCCCCCAGACGGTGGTGTAGAATCCGGCCAGTTCGAGGGAGATATTGTACTCCGTTTGCAGGAAGGGGTTGACCATCTGGTTGGCCCCGGCAATGATCAGGAAGAAGACAAAGCCCAATCCGGCCAGGGCGATCACCGACCGGTTATTGAAGGCCCGGAAAGCCGACCAGTCAAATTGGCGTTCGGCGGGACGGTCTGCTTCCTTGACGCCCAGCACCATCGGAATCGGCACCAGGGTAAACAGCGCCAGCACCCAGAATACTGCTGCCCAAGAGTATTTATCTGCCAGCAAACCAACTACCGATGCAGTGAGGACTACCCCGGCAGCTCGTCCACCGACCATGAAAGACTGGATCGTACCCTGTTCTTCTTCCGGGGTGGTATCAAGGGCGAGGCCGTCGGTGCAGGTATCGTAGAGCGCCATGCCCATCTGGAGGATGAAGGCCAGCGCCACAAATCCCCAATAATACTGACCCGGATCGACAAAGGACACCACGATCAGGCAGGCGACCTGCACGGCTAATCCCAGCAAAATATAGGGCTTGCGATGTCCCAATCCGAGCAGATTGACCCGGTCGCTCAGCATGCCCAGGAAAATCTTGATGACGAAGGGGATCAGCGCAATCGCGCCGAAGATGCCCACGGCGGCCATATCCAGGCCCCTGTCCAGGAAGTACAGGGCGTTTAGGGCGGTGAAGTAACTGAGGATCGTGCCCTGTGAGAAGTACAGCGATCCAAACATTCCATAACGGACAGCCTTGCTTTGTGGCATGGGGATTTCTCCTAACGTTTTTTGTTTCTGCCCAAGGGCTGCCTCATCATATCACATATCCGTAGATTGATATAAAGAAGGGGTGAGATGTATCTCGCCCCATAGGCATTAAGTTAAGGGAAAAAATGACAAAAGGAAGCAACTCTGGGAAGATATAAATATCCCAAGATCAA
>JBNKDD010000535.1:0-2467 GCA_050288085.1 Anaerolineae bacterium | reverse complement strand
TCACGTGCTGCCCGACATAAAAGTAATCTGGATGTTCTGCCAATATTTGTTTCATCCGGCGTCGCGCCCCGGCAGTTCCTTCTGAGGCAGGTGTCAGCACCAATTCAGCACCAAAGGCTTTGAGTATCTTTCTCCGCTCGATACTCTGAATCTCCGACATCACCAGGATAGCGTGATACCCTTTCACGGCAGCGATGTAAGCCACCGCCATTCCAGTGTTACCACTGGTTGTTTCGATCAGGGTTGAACCGGGTTTTAAGCGGCCTTCTTCTTCCGCATCCTTGATAATTTGCAGCACTGCCCGATCTTTAACACTGAGCGGATTCATAAACTCGCATTTAGCATAGACGAGATGATCAGCCGACAGGCGAGACAGCCGCAGCAGCGGCGTGCCACCGATCATCTCCAGAACAGATTGATATGCTTTCATCTTAACAATCCTGATCAGGCATCCATATCGGCCAGTTGATCGAGATGGAGTTGGTGCGCCTCACGGGTAATCGGGTACCACCACGCAAACAGGATCGCGATCACCAGCAGCACCGCCGGAATTGGCCCGGTAAACAGCCGGATCATGCGGAGCGCTTCGGGTGGCTGAGTGGGTAAAATCTGTGTACTGGTGTCAGGGTTGATGTAGCCGGTCAGCGCCAACGACTGACTCATCGCCCATAAGGCCGCCCCGGTGCCCAGTTTTTGGAAGAAGGCCGCCAACGCATAATACGACCCTTCTCGGCGCTCACCGGTTCGCAGTTGATCATATTCGATCACATCAGGCATCATCGACCAGGGGATCACGTAGGCGGTTGCAATCCCCAGGCCAGACATCGCCGCCAGCACATACCCCAATGTCACCTGAGCGGGTTGCAGGCTGGCAATCCCCAACAGCGCAATAATCCAGCTCACTGAACCGATAATGAATGCCCGCCGTTTATCAAACCACTGTGCTAATTTCACACTCAAGGGGATGAAGATAATCGCCGACGCTTGTGCTGTCAGCACGAAGTAGTTTGCCTGATCGGGGACACGCATATAGTAGTTGGCAAAGTAGAGCAGCACGGCTGATAGGATGCTGAAGGTCGTCCAACTGAGCAGGTATATAGCCATCAACATCAGGAACGGACGGCTACTGACGGTATATTTCAGCGACTCCAGCAGCGATATCTGCTCTGAGGGTGCATTCGATCGGTATTCTTTGGTCACCCCAAAGACGATCAACGGTGGGATACTGTACACCACCCCCAGCAGCAGGCCAATCGTCACAAACAACATCCGTTTGTCCATGATGTACCAGCCCAGCACCGTCGCCAGCACAATCCCCCCCAGCGAACCGAACAGCGCATAAGTCATCCGGTAGCCATTGAGCGAACTGCGTTCATCATAGTCGGTGGTCAGTTCCGGGGTGAGCGAATTATACCCAACATGAATCGCGGTGTAGGCCGTATCATAGATGATAAACGTCAGGGCATAGTAGACCGTTAACCCGATAGGGCCAAAGTCAGGCCGCATCCACATCAGGAAGAAGGCCACCCCCAACGGCAGTGCTCCCAAAAGCAACAATACCCGCCGCCGCCCCCACTTACTCCGAATCCGATCCGACAGTAGCCCGAACAGCGGATCGTTGACAGCATCCCACACCCGCCCGGCGGCTAACGCCCACCCTGCCAGAGCGGGACGCAAACCGGCTACATCCGTCAGGAAATACAGTTGGAAAAACATTACGATAGCAATTGACCCGCTCGTGGTCAGATCGCCGGTACTGTACAGCAGTTTCAGGCGGAGGGGTAAACGCTTTGTGGCGGATGCTTCTTCGCTCATGGGTAGCTCCAGATGAAATGGTTATAAGGTCTCGCGATGCAAGGGAAACACATCAAGCAGGATGACCGCGCTGGTCTTCTCTGGCAAAGTGACCCCTGCTGGTATGGTCAGCTTGACCGATGACAGGTTTCCGTCACTGTCGGCAGTCGAGGAGATATTCGCCAGATAGTCCAGTTGGACGGCTTCCGTCTCGGCCTGATCGACCAGCAAAATAGCCGGGTAGTGGTTATCCAGCGGGCAGGACACCCCCGGCGACCGCTTGAAAGTGGCGATCACTTCCCCGCTCTTGCTGCGTGTTGGCGCGCTAAATTGCACCGAATCCACCTCGATCCCTTCAGGGCGTTGGTTGGCCGGGCCATCTCCGTAGGGACGGGTAACGTAGGTCGCCATCGCCAACAGTTTCTGCCACCAGTTATTGGCTAATCCGGCGATTACCACAATCGGCCCAAAGGTTGGAATAGAAAGGACTTTGGTATCCCCGAAGGCCGTCGCATTGGATTTGACTCGCAGATCAGACCCCATCTGGCCCCGAATCTGGAACGTATTGAACGGAATCGGGATACCGGTCACGGCCATGTTAAAGTTGTGGTTGGTCAGGATAAACGCATCATGTTGATATATCCCACTGAGCGGCAGCAAGAAATCGGTTTGT
>JBNKDD010000534.1:0-2480 GCA_050288085.1 Anaerolineae bacterium | reverse complement strand
ACATCGCGCCTATGCCCGTGTGCGTGAAGGCAACTTTGCCCTGGACGGACTGCTCGGTTTTGACATGCGGGGGAAAACAATCGGCTTCATTGGGACAGGGAGGATTGGTCGAGTCACGGCGGGGTTACTGGCCGGGTTTGGCTGTAACCTGCTGGGCTATGACCCCTATCCCAATGATGAGGCGAAAGAGATCGGCATCGAATACGTTGATCTCGACGAGTTGTTCGCCCGGTCGGATGTGATCACGCTGCACCTACCGCTGACACCGGAAACCCATCACCTGATCGATGCGGAAGCGCTGGCAAAGATGAAACCGGGCGTGATGCTGATCAACACCAGCCGTGGAGCCTTAATCGACACCGAAGCGACCATCGAAGCGTTGAAATCCGGGCAGGTTGGTTTCCTGGGGATGGACGTATACGAGGAAGAGGCTGACCTGTTCTTTGAGGACCTGTCGGACAAGGTGATCCAGGATGATGTATTCGCCCGGCTGCTGACCTTCCCCAACGTGATCATCACCGGTCACCAGGCGTTTTTCACCAGCAATGCGCTGTCTGCCATCGCTGAGACGACCCTGCGAAACGTCACCGAGTTCGAGGAGCTGGGCGGCTGTGAAAATGAGATTTCGGCCAGTATGATGAGGAACGCGGTCAAGCCGAAGAAATAACCGCATGCATGGTTGGCATGAATCAAACAGGGGCACCATATGGTGTCCCTGTGTCGTTTTAGCAATGGGGCTCACTATTCGATAAAGGCGATATCATCCACGCAGATGGTGCCACTCTCATGATCGTTTGCATCATTAAAGGCGATGCTAAAGTTCTCCAATGTCGTCATATTGACACCCGTGAAGGCTGGTAGGTCTATGACAACCTGCTTCCATGTACCCTGGTCTAAATGGGGTATCATGATCGTCGATTGTATCTTAATCTCATTTTGAAGCGTATCTTTAAGGCCGAACTCGAACTTCTCGCCGCCTTCCATACCGGTCACCCAAAAGCTAAGGTTCGCATACCCTGACGCATCAAATCCGGTAGTCCCCCAACCTGATCCCCAGCCAGCAAATTCTCCTGTCCCACCGGTTGTGTTTACTAACTTGAGGCCGAATTCCCCTGAGTGAATGCAGACAGGGTCTTCCACAAATTCCGCCGTAAGAAGGTCACTCTTTATATCCACGTTGCTGTAAAAATCAAAAGGAATACACCCCCCTGCCTGTGGGAATATCTCAAGTAGTGGGCACGGCCCCGTAGTTTCCTGGATATCTATGGCAGGCTCCTCGATTAGCGTTGGGGGTTCTGGTGTTGGCGACGATTCCGGTGTTGGGGTTACTTCGGAGGCCAGGATGGTGCAATTGATGGTTTGAACGGCCTGCCCTCGCTGACCTGTTACAGTTGCCGTGATGCTCAGCGGCGTGTCTTGCGTAACAGAAGGGGCTGTGAAGTTTGTAGATACCGATGATGGATTGGCAAAGGTGCCCGGTTCTGTTGCCTCCCAGCTTATCTTAGCTTCGGGGGGTATCATCCCGGATAAGCTGAATGACTTTGTGCTGCCCGACTCGATCTCGCATGGCATGGACGCCGAGATTGAATAGTCAATCGTCTCACTCTGACAGCCAACCAACAGCATCATGGCGGCCAGAACGTAAAATATGCGGGGATTCTGTCTTAACTTCATCTCTCCTCCTGTTCCGCGCTGTGGCTGATAAAGATCGGTTTGATCCCGCGCGTGTTGATCTCCCGCCAACACCCGGACTTGGACACTTCCACGACGACTGTATCCTCAACTTGATCGCTGCCTGATTGGAGCAGCAGTGAACAATTAACCGTATCGACTACGCGCCCATCACCCGTGTATCTCCAGGAGCAAACGAGATTATTGGCCTTGACCGGCTGTCCAAATTCGGAGGCTGTCAGGCATAATTCTTCATTGGTTGAGATGACCTGTTGATCGACAACGTGCAGCGGCTCACCGGTAAATTTGGACTCCACCTCGATTTGTATCTGGTGCAGGGTACACCAGGGTGACCATAAGATTATCCCGGCATAGGCCGCCGCTGCCGCCACCGAGACAAGTCCCCAGATTATCTCCCTTTTGAAAACGGCATACCCCACCCCGCCGATAAAGCCGATGGCTATAACGGCGGCTGATAGTCGTAAAGCCAGGCCGGGACGTGCGATCAGGTAACCCAGTACGAGGGGAAAAACTGCCCCCAGCAACGCACCCAAAATCGCGAGGATAATGCCCTTTGATAAGGAATCGGGTGCTTGAAGAATGTTAATGTCGCGGCCCGCTATGGTGATATCACCCTGGCTGTCCCCGGCAACTTCAACAGAGATATTTGAATCGGAAGAATCTGGTTGCTCGCTCATCTGCCCTTAGCTCTGAGTATACATTGCTTTCTGGTGGTGGGTAGGCGATGTGTAGGTAGTGTTTGTATTATAGACAAGCAGTATCATCTTGCATACCTTTTTCAAGGAAGG
>JBNKDD010000533.1:0-2505 GCA_050288085.1 Anaerolineae bacterium | reverse complement strand
GCGCCCTTTTCCTTACAGTGTGCGCAAACAAATTCCTGTGCCAGTATTTGATCAACTTTTGCCATGATATTTCCTCTCTTGCGTATTAACAAAATCACTTTCTATAGTTGTTTACGCAGAGGAAGTTGATTGGTTGCCCCCCAGTTTTTAGGGGGAGAGCTGGCATAGACGAAATGATCCCGGCGCAAGTGAGGGCGTTTTTACCCCCCCCATCGCAACTCACGCTCCGTGTTCGACGCGATTCGCCCCCCTTTGCGAAGGGGGGCAGAAATTGTCTCATCAATAGAGCCTATACCGGGCGCGGCGTCGGGGGGTGGCTTACAAGGTAACCATGATCACCTGTAATTGGGATTTGGCCGTCCAAAGTTGATGCCTGGAACCGGCGGGCACGATAAAGACATCTCCCGGCTGGACATCGGCGTATTCGTTCCCAGCGCGGAGATGGCCTTCCCCGGCGACGACGCTGATCATCACATCGTTGGGGAGTTCCCGCTTACCGGTGTCGCCCTTCTTGTCCAGCACCAGCAGCATGGCGGTCATCCGTTCACCGGACTTGACCGGCACAAAAAAGGTGCCGACGCTGTCCGGTAAGGGCTGCGCTTTTTCCGGGTCATATCGAATCAATTCCATAGTGCGTCTCCTGGCGTGCAGATTGAATCAGAAGCCGATACCTGGGATCAAACCCAACCGGCCCACAATGGCAAACAGGGCAATAAATACAATAATACCTAAGAACATGGCATTGGTGCGCAGTCCTATCCGGGCTTTGTGTTGGGCTTCTTCAACGTTCTTGCGGGTTTTGAGATCGGTACGGGCCGCATAGCCGAAAAATGTACCGATTGCCCCGGTGAAGAAGAGCGCCCAGATGATGTTCTGTAAAAACTCAAGGGACTGGCCTAATTTGCCGGGTATGAGTGCCAACAAGAAGACTAAGAGCGTAATTCCGGCAGAAACATATGCCAGGGAATAACTCCACTGCGCGAATTTCTCAGGGCTGGGTCGCATGGATAATAACTCCTCGGTAGACGGTTCAATTCAATAAGTCCTGGAACTATATCTTATCCAATCGGGTGGGTTTATTAAAGATTACCTATGTCCCGGTTGCCGGGCAGCTTGCCTCTCATTGTACCATCAAATCGGATTGAGGGAGGTCTATTGTGTCCGGTCATTGAAGGGATAGTCCAGCATTTCGTCGATCCGGTCGCTGATAATGTCAAGTTCCTTGCGCTGGCGTTCTGGAATCTGGTCGAGTAGATGGCGGCGGATGATCTTGCCAACGAAGGACTTGGGCATCTCATCGACAAACACCACTAATTTAGGAACCAATTCTTCCGGTAGGCGGTGGGCACAGTAGGTCGTAATTGTGCCGGATTCTATGGTGCGGTGCGGCGTAACAAAAGCCACCGGGATATTCTTGATGCCGACGACGGCAGCTTCTTTGACACCGGGGATTTCGTAGATCACCTCTTCAACATCGCGGGGGAAGGCGGGGTAGGGTTCTTGTTGGCCGCGTGCCGGGTACCACATATCTTTCTTGCGGCTGATGATCTGGAAATAGCCATCCGAATCCATCCGGGCCACGTCGCCGGTGTACAGCCAGCCATCGCGCAGAGATTGGCCGTCCGCTTCGGTAAGGCTCCAGTAGCCGTCCATAATCTGAGGGCCGCGTATAATCAATTCCCCGATCTGGCCGGGTGGTATGGGGGCACCGGTTTGCAGATCGACGATCCGGGCTTCGGTGTTGGGGAGCGGGATACCGATTGTGCCGACCTTCCGCGCTCCGTGCAGCGGGTTGGCATGGGTAACCGGCGCAGCTTCGGTCAGGCCGTAGCCTTCAACCAGGCGGCCTTTGGTCAGTTTCTCGAAGGTTTCCTGCACTTCGACCGGCAGGGGAGCCGCCCCGGAGATGCAGGCTTTGATCCCCCGGATGCCGAATCGCCGCACACCAGGGTAATTGTTGATCGCTACATACATGGTCGGGACGCCGGGGAACAGGGTTGGTTTGTGGCGCTTGATGGCCTGTAAAACATCGGCGGTGACGAAATTGGGGAGGATGATCAAAGCTCCACCCAGGGTGATGCCGACGTTCATGGCTGCGGTCATGCCGTAAACATGGGCAAAGGGCACGACACATAATACGCGCTCCTGGCCTTCGCTCAGGCCGGGGATCCAATGGCGGGTTTGAAAGGCATTGGCGACCAGCGCTTGATGGCTGAGAATCACCCCTTTGGGATTGGCGGTTGTACCGCCGGTGTACTGGATCAGGGCGGCATTGTGCGGGGAGATATTGACTTCGATGGGCTGGGGGCGGTAGCCTTTCATCAGGTCGATCCAGGTGCGTTCACCCTCGGCGAGTGGCTGTGATAAGCGGTGACCTTCCTTCGCTTCGCGGCTCAGGGTGAAGATCGCTTTTTGCCACCAGTGCAGATAATCCTTGATGTTGGTAAATACGATGTGAGCGAGGCTGGTTTGAGCGGCGACGGTGCGGGCCAGGTCAGCTAATTT
>JBNKDD010000532.1:0-2565 GCA_050288085.1 Anaerolineae bacterium | reverse complement strand
TTTGTAAATCAGGTAAATGACGAATGGTATAAATATGAACAGGCCCCCGGTCAGGTAGGTCAGGATCGTGCTCGCATGAGCCAGGGCTGACCAGGTGCGTTCTTCTGATGTTGTTTCCGGCTTCAGCGCCGGGAGTTCTTGTATTTTTTCAACAACCTCGCCCATGTCTCTCTCCAAGGGTAATGATTATCTTCGTTAACTATTACGCAAGCTTCCCTGAAGAGTTGCAAAAATTTCCCTCTACACTGTTTTTTTGTGTATACTGAGAAACAGGCGCGCATTGTTTCCTTGCCCTGGCCTCGATTAGGATAATCCAGGAATTACACCATGACCTTAAAACGAATCACCTGTCCTAGCTGCGGTTCCAGCCACTTTGATCATGACAGCGAAGGTAATCTGGTTTGCGACCATTGCGGCGTAAAATTCGCCTCCCCCCGTGAAACCTTGTTATGCTCAACCTGCAAAACCGAAAACCCGCCGCAGGCGAAGGTCTGCATGAATTGTGGGGCTGCTTTAGGGAAAACCTGCCCGGTTTGTAACCGGCTCAACTCACCGGGTGCTGACCACTGTTATCACTGTGCTGCACCATTGGATACCCTCGCAGCAGTAATGACACGCGGTGGGGCAGCAAAAGCCGAGGCGGAAGCTATCCGTCATCAACACCGCGTTCAGAGCAAAGCGTCTGGAGTCCGTTTCATGGAGGAGCAGCGGGCCATACTCGATGCTGAGGAGCATGAGCGGGCCACGCGTTTCGCCGAGGAAAAAGAGAAGGCAGAGCGCCAGCAGAAAACGGTGATCCTGGTCATTTCACTGCTGATCGTTGTATCTATTGCTGGCCTCCTGCTGTTGGTCGTCGTTATATCAAACACACCCTGATAGACCGATTCCTATCAGGGTGTGTGCAGCAAGAAAGACATTGATGATCAATCTTTCTTGAGGGCCACCACCCGGAAACCGATATCAAAACGGCGGTCGCTGGGATTGCTAGAACTTCGATGCGCAGAGCGGGCGAGGTTAGCATCACTGAACCAGGAGCCGCCGCGCAGCACACGCTTGGAGCCGTCGTCTTCCTCGCCATTGTCTTCGGGTTCCTGGTAAGAGCTGCGCCACTTGGTCAGGCACCACTCCCAGACATTACCACTCATGTCAGCCACCCCAAACGGACTGTCCCCAATTGGGCTGTAAGTTCCTACCGGTGAAGTACGCCCAACCACACCGAAGGTATTGCAGTGTTCAGGGCCGGGTGTATCATTGCCCCAGGGGTAAATCCGGGCATCCAGGCCGCGAGCGGCTTTCTCCCATTCAGCCTCGGTTGGGAGCCGGTAAGTGACATTGCTTATCTCTGATAGCCACCGGCAGTATGCACAGGCTTCGTACCAGGAGACGCCGTTTACCGGAAGTCGCGGATTATCCGTCCACAAATCGTCTTTCCAGAAACGCGGCGAATAGTTACTGCGGCGTTCTTTGTGCCAGGCCCAACCCTGGGCAGTCCAATATCGCTCGGTGTGATAACCATCTCTCTTAATAAAGGTGCGATACTCACCAACCGTCACCGGGAACCGCCCCATCGAATAAGCCGGGAGATCAACCCGAATTTGCGGACTTTCGTTGCGGTCGGCTGCCGGGTCATGTTTGGGATTGCTGCCCATCACAAATGGCCCGCCAGAGATAAAGGCTATCTCCGGTTCCGCGGCGGTCGAAGTCTGGAGATCACCCCCCTGCCCCACTTCCGATTTCCCCTCCTCCTGCGGTGGAGGAACGATCTGAAGGATATGGCGCATGGCCGATGAGGCATCGGTGCGGGCTGCTTCTTCATACCGTTCAAGGAGATCAGGCGAAAGCAGCCCCGTCACCCCGCGCCGTGATCCGGGATCGACGGATGATTGGAGCGCCACTGCCAATTCACGGCCAGTTGAATAACGATCCTCCGGTTCTTTGGCGAGCGCCTTTTTGAGCACCGTATCGATGCCCGGTGAAATGTTAGGATTTAATTTACGGGCTGAAGGAACGGGCTTCAAGACATGGGCCATAAGCTGCTTGACCGGTGTCTCGGCCTGAAAGGGAATCTCACCGGTCAGGGCCTGGAAGGCAATAATACCGAGTGCATACAGATCGACAGAGTAGGTGATCTCCTGATCTGGATCGACCTGTTCGGGGGCCATATAGGCCGGAGTCCCAACAACGCTGCTTCCGGTCAGTTGAGTGATATGCTCGGCGACTTTCGCCAGGCCAAAATCGGCCAGGTAAAAATTGCCCTGCTCGTCCATCAGGATATTGCTGGGTTTGACATCCCGGTGGATGATACCCTGCGAATGGGCATAATCGAGGGCCTGCCCAATCTGAGAGAGGACAAAGGCCACATCATCGACTTGCATGGCGGATTTACGAGCGGCCATTAATTCACCCAGCGTGCCGCCGCTCAGGTAAGCCATTGCAATGAAAGTCTGATCACCGGCTGTGCCGTACTCATAGATTGGGACAATGTGGGGATGAGTCAGTTTTGCTGCGGCTTTTGCTTCTCGCTCAAAGCGAGCGATAAAGGAAGGATCATCCGTGAACCGGGGC
>JBNKDD010000531.1:241-2565 GCA_050288085.1 Anaerolineae bacterium | reverse complement strand
CATTGCCTAATTCCCTCTGGGGAAAAGGGGTGGTGTGCCTCTCCTCCAGGTTTTCCCCGTTTTTGGAACGGTCACGGATCAGATGATCACTTGACACGCCCCCACTTCATGTTATAATACTATCAGAACAAATGATCTATTTAGGCGCATGGTCATTGCGCCTGAGAAATTGCGAGCACCATCCGGTGTTCGACATCATTAATCGGTGTGGAGGGTCTTGCAGTGAGGCCGCTTCATCGATAGAAAGGAGTTTCGCTGCACACCGGGCATCCCAGTTTGAGTCATGTATTTGATACATGGCTTCATGTTGAGGCAGGTCAGCACAAAGATCGACTCGGTGGCACACTGTAGGGCCACGTCAGGGCGGTGCTGGCCGTAGACAACACCCGGGATGGAAGGGCTGTTCCCTTTGCCTGAGAACAGCCGCCCGTGCGTATGACCCGCGTGTCTGCCTGTGGACACGCTGCAACGCTGGTCAACCGCTGGATATTACCACCATCGGCCAGCCATTGCCCAGCCGCGCAGCCGCACCCCAGTGTGCACACTTATCGGCAATATCACCATTTACATAGGAAGCCAACTGAATACACAGTAGCCAAATCGACCCCGCTACCTCTCATAGGGCGGCGAACAGCTTATCGCCAAAAGTCCAGCGGGTCGCTCTTTTCAATCACCAGGTCAACGGGGCGGAGGATCCCCAGTAGATTCCCGCCCACCTGGACAAGAAATGGTCGGCGGGCGTAGAACCATAGACCCATAGACATAAATTCTTGACGAGTGCCGGGTTAGGACGTATAATGTCCACCTAATCGGGCGGTTAGCTCAGTTGGCTAGAGCGCCACGTTGACATCGTGGAGGTCACAGGTTCAAGTCCTGTACCGCCCACCACTTAAAACACCAACCTTTTTGAGGTTGGTGTTTTGTTTTTTAGCACCCGTCGCTTGCTATAATTGAAGCTCTGATGCATATTGATTGGGGATGATCTCGGCGTCGATAGGGGAAAAACAGGAATAAGGTATTCTCATGATTGAAGAAGCGAGCATTAAGGGCTTGCTCAAGGCGATGCGTGATCGGGACACTACTGTGCGAGAGATTGCAGCACGGGAATTAGGCACCATTCGCGATCCAGAGGCTGTCCCTATTCTGGTAGAGGCTCTTGAAAACCAGGAGCCTTTTACCCGTCAGCAGGTTGCCAAGGTGCTGGGCTATATAGAGGATGCACGGGCGGTTGAGCCTTTGCTAAACATCCTGAATGACCCTAACGACCGGGTGCGACACCATGCATCTAAAGCACTGATCAATATCGCCAAAACGAATTCAGACGACAAGGTCCCTGATCAGATCGCCCAGGCAATGATTGAGCAACTCACGCATGAAATGGTGGCTGTACGCTACCGGGCGGCAGGACTGCTATCGATGCTGTGCCTGGAAAATATGCAGGATGCCGCCAGACAGGCTGTCCCGGCCCTGCTCGAAGCCTTATCGGATGACAATACGGCTGTCCGGCGCGAGGCCATTTCGGCGTTGGGATTGATCGGCGATAAGCAGGCCATCCCATCCCTGATCGACTTGATGCGCGATCCGGAGGTTGAGTTAGGCCCTTCGGCGGCTATCTCCTTAAGCCGGATCGGATCGGCAGCTGTTCCTGAATTGACGGCCTTATTACAAAATGAGCCGGAGCCGATCCGTTACCTGGCGGTTGAAGCACTCGGACTGATCGGACGGGCGGCGCTGCCCTCCCTGTTTGCGGCGACCGAGGACGAAAGCCACTATGTGCGTAATCAGGCGGCAATTGCTCTCGGCCTGCTCGGAGAAAAGAATCCCGACCTTGTGATCCGGATCACACCTTATCTGATCGATCTGATGTCTGATGATAATGACTTTGTGCGCCATAATGCCTGCCAACTGCTGATTGAGATTCGCAACCCTGAATTAATTGATCAACTGGTCGAGCGGCTTGGCGGACACAGCCTGGTGGGGCGCTACCGGGCGGTGCTGATACTGGCGCAGCTTGCCCGTCAGGGCCAGCCGGATATCGATAAGGCCCTGTTTGAGCGGGCCGTCCCAGCCTTGATCGAAACTCTGCACGATTCGAACAGCGCTGTGCGCCGAGAGTCGGCGGCGGCACTGGGGCAGATCGGAAGGCAATCTCAAAAGGTGGGGGCTGAAATTGCCCCTGTGCTGCGCGAAAAATTAAACGATATCGATCTGCGGACACATTGGTCAGCGACTTCGGCCCTGGGACGGATCGGTGAGGCGGCCATCCCCAGTTTAGTCGAAGCACTGAAAGATAATAACCAGGACATCCGTTTCCGGGCGGTCTG
>JBNKDD010000531.1:0-231 GCA_050288085.1 Anaerolineae bacterium | reverse complement strand
GGGGATCGGTAAGCCTGCTGTGCATACCCTGGTCAGTTCCCTGGTCGATCATGATCCGCGGGTGCGGGAGCGAGCAATAACGTTCCTGGGGCAAATTGCCAGCGAAGACAGTACATCTGCACTGATCGATTGTTTGAAGGATGTTAAAGATGAGATACAACATCGGGCGGCCTGGGCTTTGGGGCGGATCGGAACTGAAGCGGCCCAGGAAGCCGTTAAGATGTGGGAGAC
>JBNKDD010000530.1:0-2651 GCA_050288085.1 Anaerolineae bacterium | reverse complement strand
AACCAGCGCTACCACCGACCGGGCGACCATCTCCAGGGTCTTTTGATTAGCCAGCAGCGGTTCTGCTCCCACCTCGTAGATATCGTCCGGAGCAGTCGCCCCGGTATCGAGCGACAGATACCATCGCCGACCATCCAGCAGCCGGGGCAGCGTGAAAGGATGCGGCTCCCAGTGCATGTTCATCGCGATGTAAACCGTGTCCAGTGGCTCACCCTCACGGCGAATGGTGCGGTTACACAGCATAAAAGCGAGTGTCCGGTTCCACCAGGCCCAATCGGGCCGCCCGGCTTTGACACCGTGCCAGGTCAGTTCCGGACATTGAGTATCATCAATGGTATCCGGGTATTCGATCACCCGTATCACTTTCTTTTTCGGCTTGTACCCCTTCACATCTTCGACCGGTCCGGATGCCTCCCGGACGGTGACCGTCCGCTCCTGCGTGACCGGAGTCAGGAAGCGCGGGCAACGGAGGATCGGGTGCGCCTGCCGGAAAGCGATCATCTTCCGGTGGAACTGGAATAACTCGGCATTCTCTTCCAACTGCTCCCAGTCGAACCAGGTCAGTTCGCTATCATGACAATAGGTGTTGTTATTGCCCAGGCAGGTATGGCCGTACTCGTCGCCCATCCGCAGCATCGGCACGCCCTGGCTGATCATCAGGATGGCGATAGCGTTGCGCATCAAGCGGTCACGCAGCGCGAGGATCTCCGGGTCATCGGTCGGCCCTTCGACTCCGCAGTTCCAGCTATCGTTGTCGTTGCCCCCGTCGCGATTCTCTTCACCGTTGGCGAGGTTATGCTTCTCGTTGTACGAGAACAGATCACGCAGCGTAAACCCATCATGGCAAGTGATGAAGTTGATCGAAGCAGTCGGGCCTCGGGTCAGGTACAGGTCAGGCGATCCGTTGATCCGCTTTGCCACTTCCTCGATCAACCCATCGTTATCGCCCTTCACCCAACGGCGAATGGCGCTCCGGTATTTGCCATTCCATTCGGCCCAACGCCCGTAAGATGGGAAGGTCCCGACCTGGTATAAGCCGCCTGCATCCCACGCCTCGGCGATCAGTTTGCGGTCGGCGAGAATCGGATCGTAGGCCAACGCTTCGAGCAGGGGTGGATTGGCAAGCGGCGTGCCATCCTGTGCCCGCCCCAGGATCGAGGCCAGGTCAAAGCGGAAGCCGTCGATGTGATATTCAAATGCCCAATAGCGGAGGCAGTCGATCACCAGTTCACGCACCACCGGGTGATTGCAGTTCAGGGTATTGCCCGTCCCGCTGAAATTAAAATACCCGCCATCCGGGTCGAGCATGTAGTAGGTCTTATTGTCGATTCCCCGGAAGGAGGTCGTCTGGCCGCGTTCATCACCCTCGTTGGTGTGATTAAATACCACGTCGAGGATCACTTCGATCCCGTTCTGATGAAGCTCCTTGACGAGCGTTTTTAGCTCATCGGCCTGCATCCCATAGCGGCCACTGGCAGCAAATCCCGCCTTCGGTGCAAAGAATCCGACCGTGCTGTATCCCCAGTAATTCTTCAACGGTTCGCCCGTTTCGGGATTCTTCCGGTCGGCGTACTCGAACTCGTCAAACTCAAAGACCGGCATCAGCTCGATAGCATTGATCCCCAGCTCTTTCAGATAGGGAATCTTGTCACGGATAGCCGCATAGGTTCCCGGATGTTTGACTCCCGATGTGTAATGCCGGGTGAATCCGCGTACATGCATCTCGTAGATCACGAGGTCTTCTATCGGGATATTGGGCGATGTATCATGCTCCCAGTCGAAATCATTGATCAAGACCTGGGCGCGGTAGGGATAGGAGTTATTTTTGTCAGGCGGCGCGCCCCAGACGTTCCGCCCGCCGATCTGCCGGGCATAGGGATCAAGCAGTACAGATGCAACATCAAAGCGCTGGCCGTTCTCCGGGTCCGAAGGGCCATCAAAGCGATAACCATATTCAAGGTTCTCATAGTCCAGGTCAAACACGATCATCGCGTATATGCTGCCGATCCGGAAATCATCCGGGAACGGAATCTCGGCAAAGGGTTCGGGTTGGCCTTTATCGTAGAGCACCAACGTACAGGCGGTCGCGTGGGCAGAATAAACTGAGAAGTTGATCCCGCCGAAGACAAACGACGCGCCATAGGGAAAGGGGCGACCCCGCCGAAATTGCAGCGTGCCATGTTGATGGGTCGGGTAGATGTCAATTCGGTGCATAGGCTTATTATTTTTTAAGGGCCTCAATCCCCGCTTCCTGGGTTTCGACCAGGTCGAAGAAATCCAAGAAGCCGGTAATATCCATGATATCGGATAGGCGACGGCTCACACCGACCAGCACCACCTTCCCGTCTACATCCATCAGTTGGCGCTTCAGGAGCAGCAGTTGTCGCAACCCGGAACTTGACATGAAGCTCACCCCGGACATATCCAATATGACTCTGGCATCTTTGGTCAGGTGGGGCGATAATTTTTCCATGAGCGTGGGAGCCGTGTGCGAATCGATCTCCCCATCAATTTTAGCGATCATTATGTCTTCGGTGCTTGTGATGTCTATATTCATCTCGTCCTCCTGGCTGAATATAGTTTGACCTGAGTCAGCCAGAATCACAAGGGCGATGATATGAGCCGGGCCTTTTTTATTCCGTCCAGATATT
>JBNKDD010000529.1:0-2682 GCA_050288085.1 Anaerolineae bacterium | reverse complement strand
GCTCAGGTCTGCCGGATCAACCCGAATGATGGCAGTCGGCAGCAGCAGTCGCTGCGAACCGAGCTGGCCTACCCAACCGACCAGACCCAGCACGATAGCCGGTAGGGCTTTTCCCGCCACCGAATGGTAATGTTTGCCGGGTACGTTTTTCAATGTAGGCCGCCAGAACGCCGTCAGGTCAATCGCTTTGGGGCGGTATCCCTCGTAACGATGGTCCAGTTGTTCCTGAACATAGTCCTGCCAGGCGACCAGCAGTTCGTCAATCTGCCAGCTTCCGTAGTGAAAGGCCACCCAGGCCCGTCGTACCGCTGGTGGGCTCAGGCCGATGGCCTGCAACGCCGGAAATAACGCCCCCCGGCTTTTCAGTAGTTGGCCGCTGACCAACGCCCACAGCACATGCAGCAGGGCCAGGTTCGTGCCTATCGGTAAGCCTTGCGTAACTGCCACCAGTGCCGCTATGATGGTTGGTGTGACAATGAGCATCTGTTCTCCTCGTAGCAGTGGATTTCGACACTCCAAACTTGCTACAAGGGGTGCTCATTGTCAATTTTTTAGCGGAAAGTAAAGATTCACCTACACTATTCGATAGGATCATTTAGTGTAAAGGATGTCAATCATCATGGAGAAGTCTCGCGGCGAAGCTGTGTTAATCACCGGCTGCTCATCGGGGATAGGGCGAGCGGCTGCGATCTATCTGGCGCAGCGGGGCTGTACTGTCTTTGCGACCGTCCGTAAAGACTCGGATGCAGAGGCGTTATCGGCGCTAGGAGAATCGAATCTGGTGCCGGTTTGCCCACTTGATCTGAGCCACCGGGATCATATTCCTGCGGTAGTTGAGTTTGTCAATGCAGAGATCAAAAGCCGGAATCTGCCGGGGTTACGGGCATTGATCAACAATGCGGGCGGCGGGCATGTTGCCCCGATTGAACTGATGGACCTGGACCTGTTTAGCCAGGAATTGCAGGTGCGCTTAGTCGGCGCAACCGGGCTGGTGCAAGCATTTTTACCCACCATCCGCCAGACCCCCGGTGGGCGGATTATCTGGATCGTCACACCAGCGATCATCCCCACACCTTATGTCACCAGCATTCATGCGGCTGATTTTGCAGTCAACTGCATCGCCCGCACGCTGGCAATCGAATTAAAACGCTGGGCCATCCCAACCGTCATGATCCGCTGCGGCGGGATTCAGACCCCATCAGTAGATCGTTCAATGGCGATATTCCGCGATGATCTTCAGCGTTGGCCCGACTTATATAAGGATCAATTGGAAGAATGGGCTGACAGTATGGTCGCGTTCGATGCCAAACGGACACCGGCAGAAAAGGTGGCTGAGGCTATCCATCGGGCCATCAAAGCCAATTCACCACGAAGCCGGTACTCGATTGGTCATATGGCGGGTTTTGCTGCTGTGCTCGAATCCATCCCACAGACTCTTGCAGACGCGATCCTGAAAATGAGATTCTAGGTTCTGTTGATATTTTGGGGGGAAAACAGCTTCAGTTTAACACACAGTTGTTGTAGGCCCACGCGCCCTGTGATATGCTACATGAGCATACCTACCTAGAATAAATTTGGAGAAAACTATGGCGATCACAATCGAACAATCAAGTGGCACTTCACCCGGTGTAGAGCTTGAATATACCCCCCGGCCCGCCCTGTGGGCCGACGTTCCCGACGAGCAGTGGAACGACTGGCGCTGGCAGTTAGCGAACCGGCTCAACTCGCTTGAGGAGTTGGAACAGATCGTCAACCTGACCGATGAGGAGCGCGAAGGACTTTCGGCGGAAGGTAAATTCCGCGTTGATGTCACGCCCTACTTTGCCAGCCTGTTGGAGGCCGATGACCCCAGAGGGCCGGTACGGTTACAGGTGCTTCCCAAAGGCAGCGAGTTAGCCGCTTTTGACTCGATGTTTGCCGACTCGCTCAACGAAGACGCCCACTCACCGGTTCCCGGATTGGTTCACCGCTACCCTGACCGGGTGCTGATGCTGGTCACGACCGAGTGTGCGAGCTACTGCCGCTACTGCACCCGCTCGCGAATGGTCGGCGACTCGTCGGCTAACTTCAGCAGCAGCGATCACCAGGCTCAAATCGATTATATTCGGAATACCCCCCAGGTGCGTGATGTGCTGCTCTCCGGCGGCGATCCATTGACCATGCCGCCCAAGCGGTTAGAAAAGCTGCTGGCTCAACTCGCCGAGATTCCGCACCTTGACCTGATCCGGATCGGGTCGCGGGTGCCGATCTTCCTGCCGCAGCGCATCACCGATGAATTAGTTGATATGCTGCACCAGTTCCACCCGCTGTGGATCAACGTTCATGTCAACCATCCTAGGGAAATCACCCCTGAACTCAGCCGGGCGCTGGCTAAACTGGCCGATGGCGGCATCCCGCTGGGCAATCAGGCGGTGCTGCTGCGCGGCGTCAATGACGATGCCGACCAATTGATTACCCTCATGCGGCAACTGGCCTTCATGAATATACAACCCTACTACGTCTATCAGCACGACATGGTCAAGGGCGTCGAGGACATGCGGACCTCCGTGGCCCAAACCCAGGAAGTCCATGAAGGAGCTTATCGCAGATGCTCGTGAGGCCATGCAGCGCCGAAGGGAACTTGAGCTGCTCAGAAAGGCGCGGCGGGAGGTGGAACAGATGGTGAGGACGGTGGAGTTCAAC
>JBNKDD010000528.1:1325-2701 GCA_050288085.1 Anaerolineae bacterium | reverse complement strand
GCCGTACCAACCGCTGCATTCACCCCAACCCTCACCGTGACCCCAGTTCCGGTTGATGAATCTTCCGCGCAGAATCCGGTCTCTCTGGGATTCGATCCCGTACTAACCAACAGCCAGTGGGAACCCTTGATCGGAACCTTTGACGGCGTGGAGATGGCCCTCGTCCCGGTCGGTTGTTTCCAGATGGGAAGCGCTGATTTTGGCTCCGAGCCGGTGCATGAGGTCTGCTTTGAAGAACCATTCTGGATCGATGTCACCGAAGTAACCAGAAAACAAGTCCAGCCAGGGGAAACCGGCCCACAGACAAATCACCCGGTTGAGGGCATCAGATGGACTAATGCGCTCGCTCACTGTGCAAGCCGAGATGCGCGACTGCCCACCGAGGCCGAATGGGAGTACGCAGCACGCGGCCCCGATAATCTACTCTATCCCTGGGGCAGCACCTTCGAACCTGATTACCTGGTACATGCGGGTAACGCCGGCAGTTCAGCCGAAGTCAAAAGCAAGCCTGAAGGCATCTCATGGGTAGGTGCCTATGACCTGAGTGGCAACGTTTCAGAATGGGTATATGATTGGTTCGGGATCTATCCCAGTGAACAGCAGATCAATCCACAGGGGCCGGAGAGTGGAGATATACGCATCACGCGGGGCGGCGGTTACTATACGTATGCAGGCCCTGCCTATTCCGCCAATCGAATGCAAGTCGAACCGGATGAATATCGTGGTATTGGCTTCCGCTGCGCACGAAGCTACTAAAACCAACTTACACGGGAGAAAGAGATGAGAAACCTGCCGGGAGTTTTGATCTTATCTATAGGATTTGCGCTGTCATCCTGTCAAACCCTGGGCCTGATTCAGCCCACCGCAACCGCTACCCCTACCCCCACATCAACATCAACCGCGACTCCGACCGCCACCGCCACATCTACCCCCACCCCGACCAGCTCCCCAACCCTATCCCCCACCCCCGCCTGCGATGTCGATGGACTGCTGGCAACCGCCAAAGCGTTGACGGCTGATGAAGAGATAGCTTTTCAATACCTCGGCACAGAGGATGTTTCCTTCCTGACCATCTGGTACGTGGACCCCAATATCGACCCATTCGCAACAGCCAACACCCTCGGCCAAAACGTAGAGTTAGCACAACTGCATGCCACCGAGCTTGCCTACCGGCTAACAGCTAACGATCCCTGCATCGAACAACTGCTTGACTATCTTGGCGTGATCATTGTAGACCAGGAATATAACGGGTGGTGGGATCGTCTTATCGAGCCATCTGCGCTCCCACAAACCGATCACCCCGGCGAGGAGGAGCTTACATTGGCCGCCGCCCATTGGGGGGATGGTTATATCCGGGACGTGCCACCAGAGTCGCA
>JBNKDD010000528.1:0-1316 GCA_050288085.1 Anaerolineae bacterium | reverse complement strand
CCCCGGCGAGGAGGAGCTTACATTGGCCGCCGCCCATTGGGGGGATGGTTATATCCGGGACGTGCCACCAGAGTCGCGCCTCGCTGCCCCACAGGATAGCTGCACCTGGCAAGAAGCGCGAGAAGGACTGCATATGCATTTTGCTCCGACCAGGGAAAAAGTAGGATTCTACTATGTGGCGAACAGCCCAATCACATCGGTATCCGCGGTCTGGGATGGCCCCGTCGATTTCACGATGTACGCATCCCTCTTAAACGTCGCCCAGGAGTTGCAGTGCCTCTATCCCCGCGTGGACGCTCTTACCATCTTTATAGTTGATGAGAATGGAAGTGTAAATCTTCTCGGATCGTTGGAGGGCGAAAGCCTGTATTCTGAGGATCTAACCAGCGCGATCAACAACCTGATCATTCTCTACGCCAAAGAGGAATAGCCCATCTATGACCACTTTACATGGATAATGGTCCGATCGCCGCCGCGATCCATCGGCAGGGTATCCTCGTCATACATGACCGTGAACTCTGTTCCCGGTGGTAGGTAGCGTCGGGCCATTCCATAAGCCACCCCATAATGCAAATCATCGGGATAGATATTCCGGTGAATGCACATATAATGCGTATCGCTCACTCTGATCGTCTCGATATCACCAACCTCGCCCCGATGCTGTAACTTATACACATCACCCCACCGCATCAACATCTGGCCCAACGATGCCTGCTTCAATTCAGGCGGGAGAGTCTGATACTCAGCCACCCTCAACCCAACAGCAACCATCGAACTGGAAACTGTGTGTCCTGACATTTCAACCAGGTCATTGATAAAGCCCAGCCATTTCTGGCATGGATACCATTTTTCCGGCTGGATATTCAACAAGCCATGTTTTTCAAATAATAAGCGCGCCCGGGCTGCATTCAGACTGCTGAGAAATGATAATACTGTACTCCCCAGAACCATAGCATTTGGGTCGCAGGTAAGACGACGCATTTCGTTACCTCCACCTGGTATCACTACCAATAAATTTGATCAAATTGTATGATATTTACCGGCGAGCTTTATGAATATTTATGAAAAATCTATTACAAACAACTAACAGGCCAATTTTGAGAAACAAAGATAACTGACAGATGAGGGCAAACCATGCACCAGGAAATCACCGTCGACCTGACCCAACCGCCAACTGAACGCTGGAACCTGACCGACCAACAGATTGAGCACGCCCAACTGCTGCTCGATTCCTATCTCCGTGACCTCGGCGGACTGGGCGATTTTGCAGATTTGCTGTCAGGCTATGCACAGGCTTTCGTCGCGCCCGATTATCA
>JBNKDD010000527.1:0-2714 GCA_050288085.1 Anaerolineae bacterium | reverse complement strand
AACTGTCTTGTCCCCCCTCTCCAAATTGGAGAGGGGGTTAGGGGGTGAGGTTCTTCCGTTTGTTTTTCCCAACCCATGTGATCGGATGATCACTTGACACACCCTCCTTTCTTGTTTATTATTAGAACATACGTTCCTTTATTAATTCAACATAGCGTAGGGGTGAGATACATCTCGCCCCCCAAAATCTACCGCAAGTTTGGGCCATTTGTCGCGGTCGGGAGCGGCTAAAGTAAATCACAAACAAGTATTCGAAAATGAATAAAGGTGCTGTGATTTACTGCGAAGATTCACGGAGAGTTTTGGAAAAACTCTTTGTGAATCTCATCATAGGGAGGCTGCCGTGGAGAGGCGTCACCCTCGTTCCCCCCAATGCAAGACCCACACTTGCGCCCACCCGCCGGAACCGGGCTGACGTGGAGAGTCGTCCGGGAAAAGCGGGCAGGCAGAAAGGATGAACTTCTCGCACAATCTGGGCTTCTGTAAGATGCCGGGCAGAGATGCATGGCATCGGGGCGCGACGCTATGACCGGCGCAAGATCGCGGCGAAATACCCACCTCATCGACCACCTGTAGGGGCGATTGGTCAATCGCCCAGGGCGGAACCTACAAACTTTTGATTTGTCTTGCCCCTACAAGAATCACGGATGAGGGATCGAGGTTCTTCGCCAGCGGCTCCGGGACCAGCCCCCTTCAGAAGCAAACGACCATCCCGCATACGGTGGATGGCCCGTTAGAGAGTCCCCTGTCACTCTGCGGACATGACTCTTTCCAGCTTGTGCCCAAGCAATGTACTTCATTGCCGCGCAGGGCCAATTGAATAACACGGCAATCCAGGCCGAGTCCGGTTATAATACCCCTCCCATCGATCTGTGATGGTACACGACTCACTCGCATAAGGAGCTTGCCTTGAAGCTATTTGTACCAGGCCGAATCTGTCTGTTCGGCGAACACTCAGACTGGGCCGGGGGTTACCGGCGAATCAACGCCGAGATCGAAAAAGGCTACTGCCTGATCACCGGCACCGACCAGGGAATCTACACCGAAGTTGAACCTCACCCCACCCACCTGGTACTCACCTCCACCAACCCCAATGGGGAAAAACAAGGCCCGGTCGAAATCCCAATGGAGCCGAACGCGCTGCTCGAAGTCGCTCAAGAAGGCGGATTTTGGAGCTACATTGCCGGGGTCGCCTACGTCATCCTGACCAACTACCGCGTTCATGGGCTGGTCATCGACAATTACAAAACCGACCTCCCCACCAAAAAGGGATTATCTTCTTCCGCCGCCATCTGTGTGATGGCCGCCCGCGCTTTCAACCGGGTCTACGACCTCAAGATGACCATTCGCGGCGAAATGGAAGCCGCTTACCAGGGCGAAATCCTGACGCCCTCTCGCTGTGGCCGGATGGATCAGGGCTGTGCTTTTGGCAACCGCCCCGTCATGATGACCTTTGATGGCGAGTATATGGCCGTCAAAGAGTTGAGTGTCAAGGATAATCTCTTCTTCGTGATTGTTGACCTCAACGCCCAGAAGGACACCATGGAGATTCTGGCCCGTCTCAACCGGGCCTATCCCTTCGCTGAAAACGACATCGAACGGGGTGTTCAAAAAGCCCTGGGGCCGGTCAACAAGCGGATTGTCAACCAGGCCGCCGACCTGCTGGTCAAAGCAAATGCCCAGGAGCTTGGCTCGTTGATGTTAGAAGCCCAGGAGTTCTTTGACCGCTATGCCCAACCCGCCTGCCCCGAAGAACTGACCGCCCCCGTTTTGCACGAACTGCTGGCCTATGAACCTCTTAAGCCGCATGTCTGGGGTGGTAAAGGCGTCGGATCACAGGGCGATGGCACAGCGCAGTTCATCGCCAAAAGTGAAGCCGACCAGCAGGCCGTAATCGACATCATCGAACGTGACCTCGGCATGACCTGCCTCAAGCTCTCAGTTTGTGCCGGTACACGGGTCAGAAAAGCGGTCATCCCGGCAGCCGGATATGGCATCCGGTTGTTCCCGGCCAGCAAAGCCACCAAGAAAGAACTCTTCCCGATCATCGACCGGGATGGGATCGTCAAACCCGCCATCCTGTTGATCGTCGAAGAGGCACTGGCCGCCGGGCTGGACGAAGTGATCATCATCGTCCAGGAAGAAGACCTGGAAGCATTCCGATCATTCTTCAACGTGCAGGTATCCATTGAAAACTACAACAAACTGCCGCGCCAGTACCAGGAATATTCCAAGCGCATCCTTGAGATCGGCCACCGGGTAAAGCTGGTCACCCAGAAAAAACAGGAAGGCTTTGGACATGCCGTCTGGTGTGCCCGTGAAGCGGTCGGCGACGAACCTTTCTTGCTGCTGCTCGGCGATCACCTGTACCGCTCTGAGATCGGCATCTCATGTGCCCAGCAGGTAATCGAGGTCTACAACCAGCATGGCATCAGTTCGATTGGATTGCGCCACACCCCAGAAGATGACATCGGCAGCTTTGGCACCGTAACAGGCACCTGGGTAAACGGCGGCCCACTGCTCAACATCACCGAATGTGTGGAGAAGCCCACCACCGATTATGCGCGTTCTGCCCTCCGTGTTGATGGCCTATCACCGGACGAATACCTGACCGTCTTCGGAATCTACGTGGTCAAACCGCAGCTTTTTGACATCATTGAGGAGCATTTGCAGCACAACGTCCGTGAGCGCGGTGAGTTTCAACTCACCTCAGC
>JBNKDD010000526.1:0-2722 GCA_050288085.1 Anaerolineae bacterium | reverse complement strand
CCTATCGATTAGATGAATCACAGTACGAACTTGCACGGAAGAAAATCAGGCAGCGCAGCTTGATTATCGGATTGTTGCTGGCGCTGTTCATCAGCACATTCTTGACCGTTTTCCAACAAGGCCCGTTATCCCCGGTCGGGTATGTGGGTATCTTCTTCTTATTCTTTACCATGATGCTCGTTCCCCCACTCGTTGCGTCGAGGGCAAACGTGAAGCGACTCCGCAAGTTTTTTGATACCTACCAGCTCGAACTTGGCGAAGATACGATCACCTGCCAGCAGCCGGGGATGAAAACCACGACCATCACCCGCGACAGCATTTCTAATATTCAAGAAATACCAGGGAAGGAACTGCGCATCTGGGCTGACCATAACCGCTTGCTAATCGCTATTCCGCAGACGCTGGAAGATTACGAAGCTGTGGCGGAAATTGTGAGTAGTTGGTGGGCACCTGGAGAAGATGCCCAGCCGCAGCGGGTTACCCAACTTCCTGTCTGGGTTGTTATCCCGATTATGGGCATCGTTATTTTTGCTACCTCGCTGGGCCCTCCGATTATTGCTATTCCCGTAGCGGTGATAATGATGGCAGTCTTTGGCTGGTTATTGTTCCATACTGTGCGTAGTCGTCAATTGGGTATGGCGAATAAGACCTTTATAATTTTCTTGTTGAGCATCATGCTGCTGGGTTTTCTGATGCGTTTGGTACTTGCTTTGATGCGGCTGTGGGTTGGGTAGGGGTGTTGGTACTGAGTGCCTAGAGCATGAGGGAGAATTATTCTATGTTACGGTTGCAAAGAAACGAAAACCTGATATCCCGATTAACTTTAGAAGATGCCACTAAAAAGATGGAAGATTACAACAACGAGGTGACAGCTGAGGGAGTTGTGGCATGGTTGTCAAAACTCACCCGGCCAAGATTCGAGATCGTTCATTACCGCCCTGATCTCGTTGCGTTTCAACTTTCCAAACACAGGCTCTCGGAACTGCACCCCTTCCCGGAATTGAAGGTAGGCGGGGTGGTCGTGACCGGTGAAATGCAAAACCACGAAAATCGTGGGATCAGCATCTATGCTTCGTCTCATGTTGTTATCAAAGATTTGATAGCCTCAAATTTCAGCTATATTCTGTTTATGGGCCTTATGGTGATCCTTCTTCCTGTGGCTATCTATACCGTGCTTGAAGTGCGTATCAATATAGCCCTTCTGGTGATGCTGGGATTGCTTGCTTGTGGGCTGACATTCTGGTACTACAGGTTGACTCGTATAGTCAACGAGCTGTTTTTCACCTTAAAACACACGTTGCACAGCAGCCCGACCTGGACACAGCGTTAACACTTAAGAGCCTGGCAGTTATCGATAGCTGTCAGGCTCTTAATGATTCACGTCTTGTGTGATAGATCGATGTGGTTTACCCGGCAGGCTGCGGCAGCAAGCCAAGTTGTGCCATCAGCGCAAAACGATCAGGTGAACCCCAGTGATCAACAGCCAGCCCGTTCTCGAAGCGCAGGACATCGATCACGGTGATTTCTATCGATTTACCGGTTGGTGGCCCCATAAATGGGCCGTCGTTCGTTCCACGCGCGACCATGCGTGCCCAGACCGTATCTTCATCGGCGATCATGTCTTCAATCGTCATGTGCAGGTCGGGAAAGGCATTGCGCAGATAAGCGAAGTCCTCTTTCATACCCTGCACGGTGGGCTTCAGTCCGAACTGGTGTTCACGGTAGCCCGGTGCGAAGAGGTCGTCGAGAACGTCGAAGTTCCCCTTGTTAAACGCCTCATTGATGATAAGCCGCATCGATTCCATATGCTGTTCTTTTGACATGGTATACTCCTCAACCGAAACTTCTACACAATCATTACCGTTTCGCTATATTGAATACAGTGATGCTGTATTCAATTATGATATTATATTGATCGAGAATGGAAAAAGCAACAGATATGGCAAAAAAGACCACTACCAGCCGCCGCTATGATTCGACGCGTAGAAAGCAGCAGGCTCGCCAGACCCGCCGCCAGATCACCGAGGCGGCGCGAAAGCTGTTCACCGAGCGTGGTTACACAGGGGCTACTATGGGCGCGATCGCTGATGAGGCGGGAGTCGCAGTAGAGACAATCTATGCGACCTTTGGAAGCAAGAGTGCTATCCTGTCCCATCTGATCGACGTGTCGGTGGTCGGTGATGACGAACCGGTTTCGTTGTTGAAACGCCCTGAAATATTAGAAACTGAGCAGGAACCCGACCAGCGGCAGCAGATTGGTATGTTTGCGGGGCAAATGCGGGCAATCATGACCCGGATGGCCCCGATCTTCGAAGTCATCCGCACCGCCGCCAGGAGTGAACCCGACATCGCCGCACTGCGCGAACGCATACTCAGTGAGCGCCGCCAGGGGATGCAGCACTTTTTGCTGGTGCTGACGGCTCATGGCCCGCTGCGCGAGGGGCTGAGCCTGGAAGAAGCCACCGATCAGGTATTCGCGCTCTCCAGCGGCGAGATGTTTAACGTGCTGACCCTCGACCTGGGTTGGTCACATGACCATTACGAGACATGGCTGGCAGAAATGCTGATGGCTTTGCTTCTTCCACCAGGGTAAAACCACATATGGTATAGGGTTTTGTTTATCGCCGGAAGAAATTACTTATAAAGAACCACAGATTCGCCGGGCGCTCGGCTAATCGACGCATGAAGTAGGGATACCACGCTTCCCCGTAGGGCACATACA
>JBNKDD010000525.1:0-2734 GCA_050288085.1 Anaerolineae bacterium | reverse complement strand
AGGCCGCCTTGTTTGTACCAGCCCGCCCAGCGATAGATGCTCGCTATGCTGGTATCGACTATGTCTGCTATATTTGCCACCGGCTGGCCCGTCCCGTACAGGCGTATCGCCTGCAACCGTTTTACTTCTCCCGGATCCGTGCTCTGGTCTGCCGCTTGTTTCAATGCAGCGATTTCTTGTTCGTTCAGTGTGAGTTGTCTTTTAGCCATATGGCTAGATTTTAGCACTTTGTTTTGATTTGCCTATTAGCTTAGTCTGCCGCAGCTTCCTGCTCGATAGGCTCATCAGGGAGTAGAGCCTCGTATTCATGTCTGAAGTATCTCAAGGTACTCAGGACCGGGTTTGGAGCTGAGCCACCCAGGGCACACAGGCTGGTGGTTGCAACTATTTTGCAAAGCTTTTCTAGCTTTTCCAGGTCACCCGTTTCACCCCGACCTTCTATCAATTTGTCTAGCAAGGAGCGAATTTGAACCGTACCCACCCGGCAGGGCAGGCATTTACCGCAGCTCTCATCAACACAGAAGTCCATGAAGTAGCGGGCGAATTCAGGCATGCTGGTTGTATCATCAATAACAACCAGGCCGCCCGACCCCATGATCGACCCTAACTTGCCCAGGTTCTCGTAATCAACCGGGGTATCCAGGAAATCGGCGGGGATACACCCACCGCTTGGGCCGCCGGTCTGAGCCGCTTTGAACTCGCGATTTCCCGGCACGCCGCCGCCGATATCGTATACAATCTCCCGCAGGGTGATCCCCATCGGGACTTCGATCAGGCCGGTATTACGCAGTTGGCCTGCCAGCGCAAAGACCTTCGTCCCTTTGCTTTTCTCGGTGCCAATGCTGCTGAACCATTCCGCCCCATTGGTGATAATCGAAGGGACGTTTGCCATAGTCTCAACGTTGTTGATAGTCGTTGGTGCTCCCCATAACCCGGAAGTTGATGGGTAGGGTGGGCGCATCCGTGGCATCCCTCGCTTCCCCTCAATAGAGTGAAGCAAAGCAGTTTCCTCACCACAGACAAAAGCCCCCGCTCCGATCCGTACATCGGCAGTAAATTGGAAATCAGTACCCAATACCGAACGGCCAATAATGCCGCGCCGCCGTGCCGCCCGGAGCGCCTTTTGGATCCGGTCGATGGCGATTGGATATTCACCGCGAATGTACAGGTAACCATAACTCGCGCCAACCGCATAGGCCGCGATTATCATTCCTTCAAGTACCCGGTGCGGATCATCCTCCATCACCGTACGATCCATGTATGCGCCGGGGTCGCCTTCATCCCCGTTAACGACGACATACTTTTGCTCGGCTTCTTCTTGAAGGACGAATTTCCACTTTAACCCGGTGGGGAAACCGGCTCCGCCGCGACCGCGCAATCCGCTGTCAAGAACGATCTGGCAGATTTCTTCTGGCTTCATTTCCAGGGCACGCGCCAGGGCTTTATACCCACCATGCGCCAGGTAATCTTCAAGACTCTCTGGATCGATCTGGCCGGTTTCGGTCAGCACCACCCGTGTCTGCTTGGAGAAGAAAGGAATCTCCTCAGAAAGGCGATATTCATCTAAGTCTTTCTTCTTGCGTGCCTGTTTCAGGCTGGCCCGAAAATGGGGGATATCGTGCGGCTCAAGTGACTCTTTGGCTTCATCATACTCACCCATCGGAACATGCTTAGCAACGATTTGCTGGGCCACTTCCGCGGTGACATTGGCGTATAATTCGGTCGGCTCGTCTTTAGTCTCAACCCTGACTAAGGGCCCCTGGCTGCACAATCCCATACAGCCGGTGGAAACCACCTCAGCATCTTCCTCTTCACACTGACAGGCAGCCACCCCTTGCTTGAGGCTGCTGTAAGTTTGCCCGGCCCCGGCAGATAGGCAGGCGGTGCTGGTACAACAGAAAATCCGCCGTTTAAACTTCGCCTGTCTTTCCCGCTCTTCGTCTGCGAACTTTTGTAGCTTGTCGTAGCTCATAACGCTTCCGCTCCTGTTATGCGTACTCGAGGACGTCTTTGACCCGTCTGGTAAGAGTGTCCGGTGTTTGTTTGGCGCTGACCACACCATCCATCACAGCAACAGGGGCTAATCCGCAGCTTCCCAGGCAGCGGGCAATCGTCAGACTAAAGAGGCCATCAGGTGTCGTTTCGCCAGCACTGACTTTGAACTCTTTTTCGAGTGTAGATACGATTTCACCTGCGCCCTTGACATGGCAGGCGGTACCCATACAGACGATGCAGTTATGTTCACCGAGTGGCTCAAAGGTAAACATGTGGTAGAAGGTCGCCACACCATATACCTGGCTTATAGGAACCTGAAGCTGATTAGCAACATAAATCAGCAGTTCCTCCGACAGAAAACCAAAAGTCTCCTGTGCGGTGTTCAATACTTCGAGCAGCGCATCTTTCTCATATTTGAAGCGCTTCATGGCGAGGTCAACGGCTTTGTAACGTTCGTCGCCACTGGGATGTTCATTGGATGCTGTCATATATTTATTTACCTTACTCTGATCGTTTAACAAATGGGTCGATTAACCCTTATTCATTACAAAAACTTGAGGCTGCTCACCTGTTGGGGGTAGGGTAGCTTGTGGGTGGTGAGCATTGGTGTTGATATCAATTTAGAATAAGTGAGCGGCATAAAATCATAGTGATTATGAATTAGATCAAATTCATCGGTTTTTTCCATCATGTCGGAAATATGATGATACTCCACGACTTTGGCATCCATTTCCCTATT
>JBNKDD010000524.1:0-2737 GCA_050288085.1 Anaerolineae bacterium | reverse complement strand
CATGAATATGGCAAATCTGCCCAGATCATCGGGCGGGTGGTCGATGAGCATCGTGGATTGGTTGTCGCACGGACCGGTATCGGCGGGACGCGAGTAGTTGATCTCCCCGCCGGGGAATTGCTGCCGAGAATTTGCTGACGGATAGATAATTCAAAAGAGGGAGCAGTGATAACATATCGCGGCTCCCTCTTTTCGCTTGTTTTATACTTGCTGCATCAGGAATGCCTCTACCCTGTCAGCGGTTGGCAGTGCCGGAATCACGCCCTTAGTCATTGAAGTGAGCGCCCCGACAGCGTTTGCATACCGGAGTATCTCCCGAAGCTGATCAGGGGTAAGCCGGTCACGCCAGTCTTTGCCGCTGCGTACCAATTGAGTCAGCAGCCCGGCACAGAACGAATCTCCACAACCGACAGCGTCAACTGTATCAACCTTGAACGGCTTGATGTGAGCTCCACCCTCTGGAACCCGGAAATAGCTTCCGTTGGAACCTAATGTCACGATCACCAGTTCCGGCCCTTGTTCAAGCAGGACTCTGGCTGCCGCGTCAATGGCTCCATGATCAGATGGGTCGAGGTCATCCTGTTCGGCCAGCAGCGCTAATTCACCCTCATTGACCTTCAGCAAGTTGACCTTTGGAACCAGGGCCATAGCCTGGGCAAGCGCCTCACCGGGGTCTTTCCATAGATCAGGGCGGTAATTCACATCATAAGAGATGAGCGCCCCACCTTCTTGTGCAAGCTCGATAGCCCGGTAGGTAGCACTGCGGATCGGCTCGTCGGTCAGACTCAACGAACCGAAGTGGAAGACTGTGGTGCTTTTCAGGATTTCCTGGTCAAGCTCATCGGCTCTCAGGCGTTGATCGGCCCCCGGGTTGCGATAAAACACAAACTCGGCTGTGTTCTCATCCGGCATGGCGATGATAGCCATCGTTGTCCGTGCTTCCTCGTCAAAGCGAATCCCGCGTGTCTCGACGCCTTCTTCTGCCAGTACATCCCGCAGATGGTGGCCGAAGAAATCCTCGCCAACTTTGCCGATGAAGGCACTCTTTGCGCCGAGGCGGGTGGCGGCGACCGCAACATTGGCCGGAGCGCCGCCGGGTTTGGGATGGAAAGCCGGTACTTCAACCAGTTTCAGCCCGACCTCTGAGGGGAACATGTCAACGAGCAGTTCGCCAAGAGTCACAATATCCATGTTTTACTTATCCGTTCGTTAGTCTTTCTGGTTTTAGCCGATTATGTTGTATTATCGCTGCCTTCTACGATCACTCAATGCCCGGTCAATGCGGCGCTGTGCGTCACGCTTTGCGATGTCCTGCCGCTTATCGTACTGCCTTTTACCCTTTGCTAATCCGATCTCCAGCTTGGCTCGCCCGCGTTTCAGGTAGAGCCGCAGGGGGATGATCGTATGGCCTTTCTGCTGGACAGAGTCCGTCCACCGGTTGATCTCCCGTCGATGCATGAGCAGTTTGCGGGGGCGGGTCGGATTATGGTTCTCGCGGCTGGCAGGTTCGTAGGCTGCAATATGCATACCTATTACCCACATCTCGCCATCCCGGTGGGTCACGTAGGCTTCTTGCAAGCTGGTACGACCAGCACGGATCGACTTGATCTCCGTGCCGGTCAGGACCAGTCCTACTTCTAGTTTGTCGCCAATATGGTAATCGTGCCTGGCCTTTCGATTGGTGGCAACTACCTTTATGCCGTCCTCTTTCATGTTAACTATTGCCCTGTCATTAAGTATTCAATTGCCCGCTCTAACTGCGGATCAGTTCCATCCGGTGTTTCAGGCATCTCAACAATGATGTCGGGGGTAATGCCTTGCTCGTTGATCGAGTTATCGTTGGGGGTAAACCAATTCGCATACGTCAGGCGTAACTGCGAACCATCTGATAGATCGCGGAGGACCTGGACCGAGCCTTTGCCAAAAGTTGTTTGCCCTATTAGAACGCCGCGCTCACGATCCTGAATAGCCCCGGCTACGATCTCTGATGCGCTGGCGCTGTTTTCATCGACCAGGACAACCAGGGGGATTTCTTCGGCCAAACCCTGATTGGTGGATTTATGCTCGATTACATTGCCTTCGACGTCTCGTTGAATCAAGACCAACCCTTTTGGCAGGAACAGGTCTGCTACCCCAATTGACTGATCCAGGAATCCGCCGGGATTGCCACGCAAGTCCAGAATCAGCGATTCGGCTCCTTCGTCTTCCAGTGCTTTGATAGCATCTTTGAGCCGGTTAGTTGCCCCGGCATTAAACTCGAACAGCGCCACATACCCGATATTCCCTTCGAGCATTTCTGATTCAACGGTGGGAACTTCGATGGTTGCCCGTGTGACGACAAATTCCAGGAAGTCGGATTCCCCTTCGCGGTAGATTGTCAGTGTTACGTCGGTTCCTGCCGGACCGCGAATAAGCAGCAAGGATTCGTTGAGGGTCTGATTGGTAATGTCCTGCCCATCAACCATCACTACGATATCACCTGCCAGCATACCGGCCTGTTCTGCCGGGCCGCCTTCAAAGACGCGGATAATGTACACCCCACCCTGAGGGGCTTCTTCAACGTAAGCGCCTATCCCTTCAAATTCCCCGGTCATGTCTTCGTTCAAGATGGCGGCGACATCCGGAGGGACAAATGCCGTATAGGGGTCACCCAGAGTATACAACATCCCACTGATGGCCCCGTAAACACGCATATCGTCTTCAGGTAGGTCATAATAGAAATTGTTGTCGACAATAT
>JBNKDD010000523.1:0-2754 GCA_050288085.1 Anaerolineae bacterium | reverse complement strand
GGAGCATCCTTCCCCCCTGGGCCAAGTGGGGACAAGTCTGTGTCAGGCAATGGATTCCAAACGCAAAAAATCCGCTGCACGGTGCGTGTGCAAGCAGATAGCCGGGATTCAAACGACAGCCCGATCGGGCCGCCATCAGGTATTACGTTGAATCAAGTCAGGACAGCGGGAAAAGCCGGGGAATGTCGGATGAATTATGGAAGGTTATGGTCGCCCATGTATCTTGTCCAGTCTGAATGATGGCGCGGATTATATTCGATAACAAAATGGATGGCAAACCCTGAGGTCGTTCTGGGCGCAGTATGCTGTACACCACCCCTTGAAATGATGTATGATGATAGTAGAATGATGAGTGAAAAAGGGGGTCCGTATGATGGGTCAAAATAACTCACCCCCCTCGACTTTCCATCTTACTGCGGTGAGTATCTGGTGCATTGTCTGGGTCATGGCATTGATGTTCGATCAACCCTGGATTGCAGCAAGCGTTATTCTGGTGGGTGGGCCGCTGTTGGCCTGGCTGCTGAACCGAGCAGACACCTCAATCCATAAATCACCGTAAGGGCCAACACCGATCGCTTCGTAAAGCGATACTACAAACCATTGTCGTGCGCATCTGGCTAATCGAAAAGAGCTGCTATGCTAGAAGCATTTTTTTACGGCCTACCACTGGCTGTTAATCTGCTGCTCATTGCCGTCGCGCTTTATATCGTCACCCGTGCTTCGCATTACCTGGTGGATGGGGCGGTTCACATCGCTCACGAATTTAAGATCAGTCCGCTGGTGATTGGCGCTACCGTTGTCGCGGTGGGAACCTCATCGGCTGAGTTGGCGGTGAACCTGGTCGTGGTGCTCAGTGGCGCTGATACCTCTGTTGTAGCCGGGAATATCCTGGGGTCGGATCTGATCAACCTGGGCATTGAGCTTGGAGTCTCGGCGCTGATCGCCGGCGTGATCGCTGTGCCCAGGGAGGCGTTTGAGAAGGATATCCCGCTGTATTTTGCCGCGACCGGCCTGGTAACCGTGCTGGTCTTCGATCAACAGATCGGACGGGTTGAGGCGGTGCTGATGCTGGTGCTGTTCCTCGTCGCGCTGCGCCTGATCCTGCAATATGCCAGGGCCAAAAGCGATCGCAGCATCTTTATCGTTGAGGTCAGTGAGATAGAGACGATCTCCCATCCTGACGCGCTGCACATGACCATCCCCCAGGCGCTGCTGGCGCTGATCGGTGGGTTGGTTGGGCTGGTGTTGGCATCGCGGCTGCTGGTGCTCAATACCTGCGCCCTGGGCATGCGGTTAGGTATCCCCAGTTTTATCATTGGGCTGGTAATCGTTGGCCCTGGAACTTCCCTGCCGGAGATTGCGTCGTCAATTCAGGCCGCCCGGCACGGCCATGCCGATCTGGTGTTGGGAACGGCCTTCGGCAGCAACCTGTTCAATTTGCTATTTGGGCTTGGCCTTCCGGCCTTGATCCGCCCCCTGGAGATAGGCGATGCGGCTATCCTCAGTTTCATCTTCCTGAATGCGATCAACGTTGGGCTGCTGGTGTTGGTGCTGCTGGATGCGCGCTGGCTGGGAAAAGTGCGGTCAGTGACACGGGTGATCGGGGCGCTGCTGGTGTGCGCTTATCTCGGCTTTATCAGTTACCAGACGGTGATTGCAGCAGAAGGCACATTCATGACATGGCTGATAGGGTATGGGATAACTGCCCTGATTGTGGGTGCAGCGTGTGGTGGTTGGTGGGCCATCCGCAGACTTGGAGTGCGAAAAGGTTGGGGCAAACAGCCATTGGAGAGAGCCTGCATCCTGTGTGCAACGCGAGGCGGCGAAGCCAGTCAGCCGATGCACCAATACGCCATCCGGCTTGCCAAAGAGCAAGATGCTGATTTGCTCTTTTTGTATGTGTTTGACCGCCAGATACTTCAGAGTGTCGCCACGCCGATTGTCATCAACGTTGAATCGCAAATCCAGCACATGCTGGCTTACTTACAATCGACGGCACAGGCTCAAGCCCGTCAGTCTGGTGTATCTGCCGATGTGGTCATCCGGACGGGCGACTTGTTGAGCCAGATTGTAGACGTAACCCGCGCGCAATTGATTTCGTTGATCGTGATGGGCAGTCCGGGCGGAGTGGCGAGCCGTTTCAAAAAACAATCCTGGCTGGAGTTTATCAAGGATATTGAGGCGGCTACCGGCAGTACGGTGGTGATTCCGGATCAGGGTGGAACGGGGCTGTCAATAGCAATTGATTAGTAGTGACTGCCGATCTTGTTCAGTGCGTTGAGACTTGTCAGAGCCGCCGCGTAATAAAGACGATGAAACATCGTTCGCGGCTAAGTTGAATGCCAAACTACCATGAAACTTTACTCCCTGCTTGCAGCTCTACCCCGGCTTCGGTGAGCTTCTGATGCCACTCATCGATGATCTGGGCCGGTTTCTTGTGGTAATTGCTGTGAGCATCGCTGACCAGGATCACCCGGTAGCCGCGTTCGAGCGCTCCCTGGCAGGTGGCCCTGACACAGCCGTGGGTCACCAGCCCGGTGATCAGCACCGTATTCACGCCCAGGGATTGCAGCAGGTGATCGAGGCCGGTGTCCTGGAAGGCGTCGCCGTGCTGCTTGTGGATGATCGGATCTCCGGCCTGGGGCTGCAATCGGGGGTGAAGCTGCCACCCGGCTGATCCTTCGGCCAGGAAGCTTTTGTTCTGGTGCTGGATGAAAATCACCGGACAGCCCGCCTGATGGGCTTTGTCTACCA
>JBNKDD010000522.1:0-2777 GCA_050288085.1 Anaerolineae bacterium | reverse complement strand
TTCGGGGACTGTTTCATCCCTTCCTTAACACACTTGAGGCTTTTTCTCTACTTCCTGTCAGGTTTTGCTCACACCCGCTTCTTACGTGAAGACAGTCACTTCAAATCCGCCGGAACAACCAAAGGCCGTCATAGGCTTCGTGGCTAGAACAAACACGGAACCGCGAAGTTGATTCGCGGTGGCTTAACAAAATAATTTTGAAGCAATTGCTCTTTTCTCACATAGTCCTGACCTTGACTACCAACCATCCGATCTCTAAAATCAGATCTCGTACGGGTGCAAAGTTCGTTTTGATGGATAGAGGAGAATTTGATGAAGATAGGGTTGCAGATTCCGGTATTCACCTGGCCTGACACGCCAGACAACCTCGGCCCGAAGCTGGCCGAAATCGCCAGCACCGCCGATCAGGTTGGTTTCGCCAGCCTGTGGGTGATGGATCACTTCTTTCAAATGGAAGCCAGCGGTATCGGTCAGGCCGAAGACCCGATGCTGGAGAGCTACAGCACGCTTGGCTTCATAGCCGGTGTGACCAAAAAGGCGCGGCTCGGCACGATGGTCACCGGTGCGAACTATCGTGCTCCCGGCTTTCTGGTCAAAGTGGTGTCGGGCCTTGATGTGCTCTCAGGCGGGCGGGCCTATCTGGGGATCGGTGCGGGCTGGTATGAACGTGAAGCGAAGGGCCTGGGCTTACCCTTCCCGCCGCTCGCCGAACGTTTCGAGCGCCTGGAAGAGACCTTACAGATCGCGAAGCAGATGTGGTCAGGCGATTTTTCGCCATACAATGGCAAGCATTATCAACTGGCGGAGCCGATCAACAATCCGCAGCCGCTCAGCAAGCCTCACCCACCGATCCTGATCGGGGGCGGCGGCGAGAAGAAGACGCTACGGCTGGTCGCGCAGTACGCCGATGCCTGCAACCTGTTTGCCTATGGCGGAACTGGTGAGATTCCTCACAAGCTGGATGTCCTCAAGCGTCACTGTGAAGACGTAGGCCGCGACTACGACGAGATCGAGCGCACCGTCTTGATGCCGGTTGATCTGGGATCAGATGGTAAATCGGTTTCCGGGCTGCTCGAAAACTGCCGGGCGCTGGCCGATCTGGGTATCCAGCAGGTCATCTTGAGCAACGTCCCAAAAATCTACGAGGTTACGCCACTTGAGGTAATTGGCCGCGATCTAATCCCGGCGGTGGCGGAGTTCTAACGGCGGGTAAACGCAGCACAAGATAATAGCAGCCCTTTAGCTTTTTATCAGCTCAAAGGGCTGTTGTTAGAATACTAAATTAACGGGCCTATGCTTCTTCTTGCAGCTTCTTGATCACTGCTTCGGCCTCGGCCAGGGTCTTTGCATTCTGCATGACGATCCCCTCGACCACCTGTACCTGCCAACTGTGGGTGCTCATCGCTGCGATAGCCGTCGTTGGGACCACCGTGACAATCGCCTTTGTACCCGCTTCTGCAATCTTGGGGACCCAGATGTCGGCCCACCATTCGATTACCTCCGGGCGAAGAACTGTCGTGACTTTCGATGTCTCAGCGATGTAGTAAGGGCATTGTTTATTTATTACGATATCCAGTGCTTTTGCGTGCAATACTTTGATATCTTCCAATGGAATGAGAAAATCTACCCAGTCGAATAAGATGTATCCCTTTTCGGCTTCGTATGTTGCTTTGATATATCGGGGATCCTCATAGATGATCATGGCTGCACTCCTTTAGGTTATGATTAAAGGCGACCTACGCTACCAATGCCGGTCATTGTGATCGGCGTTCAATCCCATGTCACCTCAAAAACTGCACGAAGATACTCGTCGGGATCGATAGGGGTTGTCTTTGATTTATCACCGGGTTTGAAGCGGCTGCCAAGAGAAAACAATACCCCATAGATCAGTTCGCCCGGCCAGGGGGTATTGTTGGTTACAACCAGTGTTCCGGCTTCAACACGGTCAATAAGCAAACCCTGCTCTGGATGAAAGCCGCGATGCACATCACCATAGGCGGCATTAAATGCCCGGATTGCTTCCTCCGGGGTGTCGGCTGCTGAGACCATCTTTTCGGCAAAGGTCTTGCCTATAGCCACAAAAGCACCATATGGATCAGAGACTTTGTAAAGCTCACGGGCAATGTTAAGCAGGGTTTGGGTTGGGTACCACCCTTCAGGGTCGAAATCAGCAACACCATGTTTTTCCAGCATGGGGAGGATGACATCACCTTTTTGATTGTCACACATCCAACTAAGAACGATGCCTGATGATTCTTCTTCAGCGTTGGAGCACTTGAGCGGCTGGGCGACAAATGATGCCATATAACACCTCCTGGTAATTATTGATAAGGATTGCTTTTGCTGCCAGTATATCACCAATTCTATAAATCTTGATTCGTTGAGGATATTTAGAAATGTGCCTACATCTCAGGCACAACATATCCGGTGATGGTGGCATACCCATCATCGATAGCAACGGCGGTGAACACCACCTGACCCGGTATCCCGGCCTGCTGCTGGACCGACGTACCGGCGAAGGCCAGCGTCAGCGCCTCATTGAGGGCGGTCATCATTTCGGGTGGGATGCTGAAACTGCCGATGGTTGCCCCGGTTACCTGGGCGCTGGCAACTGTCACCACGATCTCGCCCTGTGCATCGACCGTGACATTGAAGAAGGCCGACCCGCTCAGGCTGCGACCGGGGGCAGCGGCGGGGGAGAATGAGAAGGTCATTCCCACCTGCCCGTTATCCAATACCACATCGGGGTTGGCGAAGCTGCCTCCATAGGGGCTGAC
>JBNKDD010000521.1:0-2797 GCA_050288085.1 Anaerolineae bacterium | reverse complement strand
GCCGCCGGGTTCATCACCGGGAGAATCGGGGATCAGGATAGTAAAGGCGATCTGGCCGTTAGTTTGCTCTGGCAGGGTAAAGCCGATCCCCCCTTCCCCTTGCAGGGTGAACCAATCGATGCTGATCTGCTCCTGAAACCGGTTATGCAAAATGAAGCGGTGCTCACCGGGTGCGTCGGGAGGCCAACCGGCGCGGAGGTGAATCACAATATTCTGGTCACCGATCTCGAAAGCGGTGAAATCGGTGGGCCAGTCGATTGCTTCAAGCTGCCAGTCTATCGTTGTTGAATCATCGAGGGTGGCGGCAAAAGAAGCCACCAGTGGGCTGACCCAGATTTCGGCTTCTGATTGGCTGACGGTCTTGCTCTCATCCAGGTCAGCCTGATACCAGGTCGCGTGGGCCAATAGCGGCCCGGTGGTGATCGACCATTCGACCTCAAGCCCATCCGGCGACAGGGTGATGACCTGCTTCTGGGCATACATGTCGGCGGGGTGGGCGTAAACGGGTTGACCGAAGCACAGCGCCATTGATAAGACGATCAGGGTGGAGATCAGGCGGCGTGGGATTTTTGTGTTCAAGTAATTCTCATCGTTAAACCAATACGCGCTGACGTTGTTCTATGGAATATCCCAGACAATAATTGTACCATCCGCCGAACCGGAAACTAGATCGCCATCCGGCAGGAACAGCAAACTGGTTACCCGTCCGGTGTGGCCGTACAGTGTGACATAGGTCTCGGTCTCTGTGTCGAACAGCAGAATATAAGCCTGTTCCATCGGGCAGAGAATCTGGCATACATAACACTCAGGGTAACCAAAGCCAAAAGCAATATACCGGCCATCCGACGACACGGCGTTGCTATAGACAAATGCGTTGGTTTCGGTATAGTCGAGGATGGTTCGCCCGCTGTCCAGAAGTTTGATGTTGGACGGCTCCCATTCTTCGTATTCCGTCGATGGAGATTGTTCTAAGATATAGGTGTAATTGGCGGCGGCGGCTAATTCATCCGGGCTTCCGTTGGAGAAAAACCAATCAGCATATTCCTGATCATCGTCCAGATGTTCCCAGGTTTGAGTATCCCAATAAACCACGGACTCTACTTTCCCTCGCCAATTGCTCTGGAGAGCGGCTATAACCGCGCCATCCGGTGATTGGGCCAGTTGGGTCACATCACGTCCAGACTGAATGATGTCCGTATATTGGTCTGTTGGCATATCTCTCACAAATAAGTCTTCATTGGATGCGACCAGCAGTTTATCGTCAGATAGCCAACCTGATAATTCAAGTAAATCTGCGGCTTCTTTTTCGATGGTGATCTGATTCATATCGCTGAGGTCAACTATCAACAATGAGCTTTCATCCTCAGAACGCTCCCAGGTAGAGCCGGTGACAATAACAGTTGTGCCATCAGGCGACCAATCCAGGTTATCCAGGCGGTAATCCTCAGCCTCGTAGGTAAATAGATTCTCCCCGGTCACGGCGTCCCAGATCACGAAATAAGAGGACGAAAACGATTGAGCGTAAAGGGCTGCTATATATTGTCCATTGGGCGACCAACTGGCATCGGCAACCTGTCCATGACGGCCTACCAGAGTGAAACTTAAGGCATGAGCCATCTCAAGAGACTCCATATCCCAGATTACAGCATGTTTGCTTCCTACCGGGCTTTCAACAACGAGCAAGCCTGAATAACTCAGCAGGTGGTGGCCGTCAGGACTGAACTCAAAATGTTCGATATCTGCATGGAGAATATTTTCGGGAGTCTCCAGTTTCAGAAAGCTGCCTGAATCCAGATCAAGAACAAGGGTTATGTGCTCACTTCGTGTGCCGACAAGGATATACCGGCTGTCAGGTGACCAGCGCAACCCTTCAATAAACCAATCGTACTTATTCTCACTTGTATCGATTTCATAAAAGCCGGACTCCTCACCTGTTTCTACGTTCCAGGTGGTAACCGTGCCGTATAACTCCTGGTAGGATGCATCAAGCCACGATTGGCCGGTTACGATTTGTTCGCCATCCGGGGACCAAGCAAATGCCCTGGCGGTATTTACAGTTTCGAGTTTTGTGAGGAATTGACCGTCAGCAGCCCAGATCAGGATAGAATTTGTATCACGCAGCGCGGCAGCCAGTTTATCCCCGGAAGGCGACCACTTAATCCCCCCAAAAGTAAACCAACCAGTTTCTTCTATTGGCACACGCGTCGCTGCCGACCAGAGGAGATCAAGAGTCTGGCTATCAAATACATATACCCCGGTAGTCGTACCGACAGCAAAAGACTGCCGGTCAGGGGATACCTGCACATCCTGGATGAATCCCATCCCCAACCGCCGATGAGCGGTCAATGGGGACACACCTTCCTGATATTTGATGATGGATGGGTCATAGGAGGGCACGGGCGATGTGGAGGTAAGTATTGGGCCCGGTGTCCGATTTTCCAGCATTGATGTAGCGGTCGGTGAAATAATGGTTGGTGTGAAAGTTAACGTGGGCGTTTCGGTGGCGGCGGCGGTCGCGGTCGGTGGGTTCACGGTTGGCTCAACAGTTGAGTCCGTTGACGTGCAACCTGCAAGCAAGATTGCCAACAGGATAATCGATAAACGACAACGCATAGTTTTTGCTCCCGGTAGTTGTCATTATCTCTGCCGGGCGCTTCACGAAGCGCCCCTACAGGTACTATTTTTGAGTAGGCCAAGGCAGAGAAAGAGAAAACCCCAATGTGTTTGGCTTTTATTCCAGCTTTGCGAGCATCTCCCGCACCGATTCGATGGTCACACCACCCAGGCGGGGACGGCG
>JBNKDD010000520.1:0-2819 GCA_050288085.1 Anaerolineae bacterium | reverse complement strand
TCCGTCTATGTCTCAGCGCTGGCGGGTATTGACGATCACGGCAGCTTTTCTGATCTTCATGCCGACGACCGTGCTGGCGATTACCCTTCCATTGGCCGGAACAATTGATGAAAAGAATGATTTGTTCTACATCACACTTGAAGAAAGAGATGCCATGGAGTGGCTCTCTGATCACTCCGAGGGCAATGAAAGTAATGCACCCGTGCTGGCTTCTGATTCCCTCAGCCTGTTCCTCCCGATATGGGATCAGCGAGTGATCTATGCCCACCCCTACGAAACGCTTCAGGCGGCAAAGCGCCAACAGGCTGTTAAAGATTTCTTCTCCGGGGTCAATTGTGATGTGATAGAGGATGAGGGAGTCGGCTATGTCATCGTCGGCCCGCGGGAGCGCAAGATAGCTGAACCCGGCCAGCAGATGTGTCCGATCCCGGGGGAAGTTGTCTATCAGTCCGATCAAGGAGATGTTCTGATCTATGCCATCACCAACCCTTAATCGTCAAGCCACATGGTGGTTGGCGGTCGGGCTGTTGGTAGTCATCATCATAGTATTTGTCCCGCCGGGGCGGATCCCTTATCCACCTGATAGCCCGTATTCTGATTCCGCGATTGCCCATTGGCCCGCTGCGCAGTTCTTCCGTGACAGTGTGTTGAATGATGGGCAGTGGCCGTTCTGGAATCCCTATAAAGCGCTGGGACAGCCCTTCGCCGCCAATCCACTCAATAAGGTGTGGTACCCTCCTCAGTGGCTGGCACTGATCATCCCAACGACTTACCATCTAGACCTGTTGATTTACCTGCATATGGCCTGGCTGGGCATTGGCGTTTTAGCCTGGACGCGGGCTAACCGTTTCCACCCCCTGACCAGCCTGTTCGCGATGGCGGCCTGGGCCTTGAATCCCAAGCTGATCGCACACCTGGGGAGCGGTCACCTGGATATCTTCTATGCGCTGGCCTGGATTCCCTGGCTGCTGTGGGGGGTATACAAACTGGTCGAAACGCCCAGCCTCAAACGGGGGATCGTGCTGGGGGTGATCGGGGCACTATTGGCGCTGGGGGATGTACGAATAGCGTTCTATACCCTGCCGACTGCGGCTGTTTACGCCATGGTTTTGCTCCTGGGACAGCACAGTGATAGTGATTCACCCGACCAACCGATCAAAAAGAGTCTGCTGCCGGTTGGGGCGGCGGGCCTGGTCTTTTTGCTGCTGACCGCCGTTCAAACCGTCCCGGTTATTGCGCTGAGTGGTGTTTTGACCCGTGCCCAGATGACGATTAAGGACGCCGCTGTATACTCGCTTCCGGCGAGCTACCTGACCGGGCTTTTGATCCCTGATCTGGGCGGTTCACAAGAGTGGATGACCTACACCGGCCTGCCGGTTCTGGCTCTGGCGGTGGTGGCTTTATGGCGGCGGGAAAATCGATGGCAGGTGATTGCGCTGTGGGGCGTTGCGATTGTGGCGATCTTATGGGCACTTGGCGACAACGGGCCGGTCTGGACACCGGTCGTAAGGCTTTTGAAGATCGTTACCTGGGTGCGTGTCCCGTCACGAGCCTGGTTTGTGGTCGTCTTATGCCTGATTATCTTGAACGCCTGGGGGATGGAATACCTGTTACAGCATGGCCTGGGCGGATGGGGGAAATTAGCCGCCGTCGGGCTGGCTTTTATCGGCCTGATTATCGCGGTAACAGCCGCCTTTGTAATGACCAATCTGCCCGGAACGCTGATCGGCAGTGGGCTGGCGATGCTGGGAACCGGCGGCGGATTATGGTTAGCCGGGCTGATGAGAGACAAATCCGATCAACCGGCACTACAACCGGCAATGAAACTATCCGGCCCGGTGGTGCTGCTGGTCACGCTGATCGTTTCCCTGGTGATGGTCGATTCCACGTTGATCGAAGGGCGAAGCTTAGAAGAAGTAAACGCGCTGGACGATCAAATTATCGCGGCGCTGGGGCCTGATCCTGGCATGGTCTATTCGCCATCGTTCGATCTGATCGGCCCGGCGGCGGCCCGTGCCCGCCTTTCGACTTTGCAGGCTGTTGATCCGTTCCTACTCCGATCTCATTCAGAACTGATCAACCGGGCAGCCGGGACAACCTATCACGGCTACCAGGTCGTTACGCCCTCCGTCCCTGACGAAGAAGAAAAGATCACGCTTGCCTTGAGGAAAGCCCAGCCTGATTATGATTTGCTGGCCGCGTTGGGGGTTGAGCGGGTGGTGGCGCATTTTCCGATTGACGATCCGCAGCTTGAGTTCGTCACCCAGGTCGAAGAAGTGAACATCTACCGGGTGACTGCCAAATCAGAACCCTATCTAATCGAGGATGAATACAGGCCAGTATATGACATCATCGGGGCCGTGATCAGTGGTATAACGGCAGTCGGGCTGGGCGTCTGGGCGATCATGGATCGGCGAAAAAACCATGCCGGATAACCGGAACAACCCGATCGTAAAAGCTGGGGAATGGCGCTGGGTGATCATCGCATCCGTGCTGGTGATGGCGTTTACGTCGCTGCCTGTCCTGGTCGGGATGGCGAACAATACACCAGGAAGGGTGTTTAGCGGGTTTACCTTCAGCCTGGTTGATACCTATTCCTACATTGCCAAGATGCGATCAGGAGCACAGGGGGATTGGCTGTTCCAACTGGTTTACACGGTCGAGCCGCATGCCCGCCGGTTGATCTATGAACACTATATCCTGCTGGGAAAACTGGCGGCGCTGTTCTCCGGGCGGGAGAGGGTCACGACTGAAGCACTGGTGCTCACCTTCCACATTGCACGGATCGTCTGCGGCATTGGTCTGCTGGTGGTGGTCTA
>JBNKDD010000519.1:0-2819 GCA_050288085.1 Anaerolineae bacterium | reverse complement strand
GGTGAGCTGCTCGCCGTCGGTCAACGTCAGGTGAACCTGCCCGCCGCGCACCTCGATCTGGTCAAGCCGGTTATTGAAGATAAACTTTAGCCCGATGTTCTCAAGCTGCGTTTGCAGCCGGGCGGCGATCTCCCCATCGACAAAGGGCAGCAGCCGTGACCGCCCATCGATCAACGTGACCTGCACTCCCAGCGCCGAAAAGATACCGGCATATTCGGTTCCGATCACCCCGCCGCCGATGATCGCCATCGTCTTAGGGATGCGATCCATCTGTAGAATAGTGTCCGAATCGTAAATCAGGCCACTGTCAAAGGGGATCTCCGGCGGGCGGAAGGGCGATGACCCGGTCGAAATCAGGATAATCTCGCCGCTGAGACTGCGCACTTCTCCACTATGTGTTTTGACCTGCACCGTATGGGCATCCGTCAACATCCCTTCGCCCCAGATCACATCGACCCGGTGACGGTTCAGGTTCCGCTCAATGATCTTCCATTCATTCTCGACCACGATCTGCTTACGATACATGAAGTCGCTGATATTCAGATCATCCTTGAGGGTGTAATCGATGCCATACAGGCCGCGCTGCCGCAGTCCCGAAAAGTAGAGGGCAGTCTCACGAAGGGTTTTGGAGGGCAGTGTCCCGGTATTGATCCCCGCCCCGCCGAGGTGATTGGCCCGCTCAATGACGGCCACTTTTTTCCCAAAGTAGGCAGCTTGCGCCGCACCTTTCTCCCCTGCCGGGCCAGACCCAATCACGATCAGATCATAGTCGTAACCAGCCACAATGCCTTCTCCACCTATCTTGCTTGCGTTGTTGTGAGTCTAGCAAATGCAAATTGAAGTGCAAGCCATGAGCAATATTTGTAGGGGTGTGTGCGCAGTATTGATTATTAACCAGATAAGATAGTAGACGTCTTTATAAAGTCAAGCCCTAAGCAGCAATGGGGCGTGGAAGACCACGCCGTGAACGATTAGCGACATGAAAGGCTTCATCATAAGCCTCATGACGCTGCCAGATAGTCCAAATGATGTTGAACCAACGATTAGCCAGGGCCCGGATAGCACGGGTATGGTCATGCCTCAGGGCCCGCTGAGAACGATAGTAGCTGAGTGCCCAGCCAGATTTAGGTCGGCTGTTGGCGGCCAGATCGGTGATAGCGTCACGCAAAGCATGGTGACAATTCTGGCGGAAGAAGACCTGACCGACTTCTTTGCCTCTCGCTGGATGAGCAAAGTGGCGGACAAATATACCCTACAGCAAACTCCGATGCCGGTTCATCTCACACCAGCCGGGCTGGTCACTGGTCACTCATATGTTATCCTACAATCTTCGACTGCCCAGCTCCATCCGTTCAACGCCACACCCACTCGGCTTTTCAAGCCCATCTTTCTCAGCGAGCCCTGGGACATGACCACACTCGGTCTATCCGGTCACTGAGGGCTTAACTTTATAAAGATGTCTACATTATGCCATTTTGTTTTGGTTGATCCATCAGAAATGCTAAACTCTGTGCAACTATAGAAAAGGTGGCAAACCGAAACCCATGACTCTACCCGCATTAGCTGGCAATATATTTATCATCATGACACTGATCCTGTTGAACGGCGCTCTGGCAATGTCGGAGGCGGCGATTATCGCGGCGCGCAAACCGCGCCTGATGCAGCGGGCGGCACAGGGGGATCGAAAAGCTGAAGCGGCCTTACGGATCGTCAAGGCACCTAACCGGACACTGTCGGCGATCCAGATCGGGATTACGTTGATCGGTATCCTGGCGGGGGCATCGGGCGAGGCGACGATTGCCGAGGCGATCCAGATCGGGTTGGAACGCGTACCACTGCTGGATCCCTACAGCGAGGTGATCAGCATTGCGATAACGGTTGCCTGTATCACGTACCTGTCGCTGGTGGTCGGGGAGCTGGTGCCCAAGCGGTTGGCGTTGGGCAATGCCGAATCAATTGCGGAGGTTGTCGCCAAGCCGCTGCATTGGCTATCTACGCTAACGATGCCGTTTGTCCGACTGCTGAGTTTCTCAACGGATGTGATCCTGCGCATTCTGGGCAGTGGTTCTGACATCGAACCGCCGATCACTGAGGACGAGATCAGGATTTTGATCGAGCAAGGGCGGCAGGCCGGGACCCTCGATGCCAACGAACAGGCGATCATCGAGCGGGTGTTCCGATTGGATGATCAGCGGCTCAGCCTGTTGATGGTGCCGCGACAGGATATTGTCTGGTTAGATGATAATGATCCGGTTGAGAATAACCTGCAAAAGATGCGAGACAGTGGACACTCCTATTATCCGCTGTGCCATGAACAATTGGATAACATCCTGGGGCTCATACCGGTCAAGCGGCTGTGGGCCGTCTCTGACAAGACTGTGTCCGATCTGCGCCCGCACCTGATCGAGCCGCTGTATATCCCAGAGAACGCGATGGCCTCTGATGCAATGGAGCAGTTCAAACGGGGTCAGAGTCCGGTGGCGGTGGTGATCAACGAGTTTGGCGGGGTGGAAGGGATCATCACGTTGGATGATATGCTCGAGGCGCTGGTCGGGGAGATCATGCAGTTGGCCGACCCGCCTGAGCCTCGAGTCAAACGTCGCAAAGATGGATCGTGGTTGATCGATGGCAGGCTGCCTGCTGCCGAGCTAAAAGAGTTGCTTGGACTACACGAACTACCCGGTGAGCAGGAAGGCATATTTGATACGGGAGAAGCGGGTCTGGTTTCCCGACCAGCTCCTCATGATCCGCAGACCGCCGCTGCCGAGTTCGGTGGTCTTCACCGACGCGGTCTTGGGGAGGACCAGCACCACGTCTTC
>JBNKDD010000518.1:0-2845 GCA_050288085.1 Anaerolineae bacterium | reverse complement strand
GGCCGATCATCGTTGCATTGGCGTCAAATGAAACGGCGTACAGCGGCAGCAGGGGGATGATGATCGTCAGACCCAGCAGGTCGATCAGCACGATTACGAAGATCGGTAGGATTTTCTTGAAGTCGAGTTTTTCAGTATCAGAAGTAGTAGAAGCTGCTTGTGGTTGTTCAGGCATATTTACCCTTATCGGTGGTGTTGATAGATTTAACCGGCGGTGATAAATTCGCGGAAGCGCTCAAGGAGTTCAGTGCGCAGGGCGTCAACTTCGGCGACGGCCTGGCGAAGTTCTTGCATGGCTTCCGGTTCAACCGGGATCGCCCCGGTGATCTCCATGGCATCCTGCAATTCCGGGTCGTCCGCCTCGACGATCAAATCGCGCATATGGCGGATCGCTTTGAGATAGCGGTTCGCCAGGGCTTGATCCCCGTCCTCAAGGTACAGGGAATTCTTCAGGATGAAGGCGTTTACATCGCTTAGCAGCGCTTTAAACTGGTTGGCCTCCAGACCCTGTGTGGTGCGGAGTTTGATGTGGGCGGCTTCCAGCATTTCCCAGAGCTGCTTGTAGGTGTTCTGCCGGTCGGTGATGAATCCCTGTGTCTGATCGCTTTTCCGGTTTCGCTGTTGAATGAAGATGGTCACGATGGTGCCGACGAGCGCAATCAATGCCGGGATGCTGACCAGCAGGATTTGCTCGGTAGTCATGCCGGACTCCTTAGAAACTTGTCTTGTGCGTGGTATCTCAAGGATTATCTGTTCTTCAGTTTTTACCTCACCCCTGGCCTTGGTCGGCTACAGCCGCCCGGCGGCCTTTCCCCTCTCCATTTTGGAGAGGGGGAGGGAGAACTGCCATAAGGTAGTTCGGAAGTGGGTGAGGTTATTAGCAATAACTTTCTGGCAGTCTTTATTCAAAAAGCCTCAACTACTTTATTTGAGCACCCACAACCAGGTGTTATCAAATTCGCAGACTGTCCGGCCTGACTCGGATAGGGCCACCATTGCGACGAAGCCTTTCTCGTAGGCCGAGGCATCGAATGATCCGATCAGCACGCCGTTGGTGTAGACGCTGATCGTGGGGCCGCGCCCGACGACCGCCAACCGGTTGGTGGTGTCATTCTGCCAGCCGAAGTTGTCATCGATGCCGCCGGTTGCGATGTTCTCCTGGCGGGATAAATCGCCATTGACCTGCTCGAAAAAGAGAATGGTTCCGTTCCCGGCCCGGCTGGCAATCGCCAAAAACTGGTTCAATGCCTCTTCGTTACCATCCGAGCGCAGGGCAAATCCGCACCCGGAAAGGCCGGTGCCCGTGTTCCAGGTGATGTCGCTTGCCATCACAAAATCGGCGGCGACGGTGGCCGCATTCTGGTTGGCATAGTCCGTCGCCAGATACCCCTCAATTTCGAGCGTCACCGGCGGGTGAATCCAGGCCAGGCGACCCTCGGATGGATCGACGCCGTAGAGTGTCAGCTCATTCTCGACCGGGGCAACGGCGGCGGCAGTTGCGGCGGCGGCTTCGTCTGCCTGGGCTTCCTCGGCAGCGGCTTCGGCGGCGGCTACCTCAGCCTGAGCGGTCGCTTCGGCGTTGGCGGCTACTTCGGCGGCCTGGGCTTCAATCTCGCCCTGGGTCTCTGCCGTTGCCGTCTGGTTTAGCGAGTCGCTGATCGCCTGGGCGGTGGCTTCTACGTCGCTGCCACCGGAACTACAGGCGAGGGATGCGGCGAGGAGCAGGAGAAGAGCACCAATAATTGGTAACCGAGTTGTAGGGGCGATTGGGGAGATGTTTACATCTCTATCGCCCCTACCCGTATTTTGTTTAGGTAAAGAGTCCACTAGTTGACATCCTTCCGCTTCTGGAAGATCAGGATACCGACAAACAGGATTGTACTGATCACCAGTTGGGCGATCCAGCCCTTTAACATCTTGGCGGTAAAGGCTGCCGAGTCATTCTTATTAACTATCGTCCAGGGGAACTTGCTTACCAGGTGTTCGACACTGGCCTCGGCGGGCTGGACAGCGGCCACCCGTGCACCCTTTTGTTGGGCCAGTTCGGTCTGGTAGGCGATCAGTTCCTCTTGATAGACAGTGGCTTCTTCCTGGTAGGCTTGCAGGTCGGCTTCGTAGCCTGCTTGAATCTCCTCGACCTGATCGCGCCAGGCTTCGAGTTCCTCGAAATATTCGGCCATCGCCACGCTGTCAGATTGATCGGCGGGCTGCTCCGGTTCGGGTGGGAACTCCGGACGGGCAGGCTGATCACGCAGGGGGGCCGGTTCCTGGGGTGGGGTCTGGTTGAGCGCGTCGGAATAGTAGTTTCCGATTCCAGGGAAATTGCATTGTTCCGGGTCGAAAACGCTGGTTCCCATACAATTACAGTTTTCTTCTTTGTAGTCGTCGGTTAACTCGGCTCGCTGCTCTTCAGGGATCACCCAACAGGCATCCGCCGCTACATCCGATCCGACACCAATCGCTGCCATGATTCCTTCAAAACCCCACTTGGTCGAGGTGATCGAACTGACCGTCTCCGGGACGGCGGGGATCAATGCGCCGCCCAACACGATCTGGGGCAGGATCAGGAGGATGACAAGCAGGGGGGCCGAGTTGGCATTCGGGGCGACTGCCGAGGCGAACAGACCCAGCATCATCCCGGCGAAGGTTGCCATCACCATGGTGATGTAGATCAGGCCGAACTCAAGCGGCCCGCCCGGTATATCAAATGCCAGATGGCGGATGATGGTATAGGCGGCGGCCTGATAAAGTGCCAACAGCGCAGCGATCCAGATTTTTGAGAGGACGTAGGGGATCAGCTTCAGGTTGACCAGCCGCTCGCGCTTGTAGATTTCGCCCTCTTTGA
>JBNKDD010000517.1:0-2846 GCA_050288085.1 Anaerolineae bacterium | reverse complement strand
AACTACCAGAAACGCAGCTATTGGATTAAGGAATACGCCTTGAGGCGAGCCGATGGTGTGTGCGAAGGGTGCAATCGACCCGCCCCGTTTCTCACAATAAAAGGAGAAGCATACCTTGAAGTGCATCACTTAGACCGCCTGGCCGATGGCGGTCCAGATCACCCCGAAGGTGTAGTGGCGCTTTGCCCAAATTGCCATGCTCGTGTTCATTATGCGGAAGATGGTCAGGTATACAATGAATATTTACGCTCAGTAGCGAGGCAGATTGAGGATAGCTTGGCCGCCATCAATTGAACTTTCCTAGCCCTCAAAATCATGATATGATGGATTAGGTTAACCACCTTCATACATGGGAGTGAAGCTGATGACTTTTGTAACTAGCCGTAAGATATGGCTTGCTGTAGTTCTGGCGCTAGTCATCCTGGGTGTTGCCTCCGTTGCCAGTGCTCAGGATGACACCCCAGATTGCCCCAACGAACTAGAAGGGGAGCCAGTCGGCTGTGCCCACGTCTATTTACCGCAAGAGACTTTGCTGGGTGACTTCTATCTCGACGGTGAGCTGATCTTCGCTCAATATCCCGGCTTCTTCTTAACGACCAGTATCGGCTCGCACCAGATCGACGTGCGCAACATCCAGAGCACTGAGGAGGGCTTCGGGGAATTATTCACCTACGAGGACACCTCAAAGACAGTCTGGATCAGCCAGGGCCGGTCCCAAGAGGTAACACTCTACCCCAAAAAGACCTTCATCCGGGGCACACTCGAATTGACCTGTGATATCCGCGATGTGGTCGAGGGCGACAGCGTAGCCTGCCAGGTTGCGATTGACGACATCCCCCAGGAGAGCACCGTACCCGCCGGTGAGAAAGCGAACTACATTCTCGATCCCGGCGAGCACAAGGTAACGGTAACACTGGTAGGTGACCAGGCGAATCTGTGGGCACCGGCCAGCGACGAAGCGACCGCTAACGTTCGAGCCGGATCAACGGCCAGGGTATCGATACGCTTCCAGAAACGTGCCCACCTGACCCTGACCCTTGACCAGGAAGGTGTGCTGTCCGACCTGTATGTCAATGACGAGCTGGTAGCTGCCCAGGTTGCAACAACCGACCTGTGGTTAGAACCCAACAAGAACTACACGGTCGAAGCCCGCAACATCACCGATCCGGCAGCCGGTGACCTCTACCACTGGAAAGACACCAAGACCTTTGTCTACCTCAAACCGGCCCAGGAAAAGACAGTCGAGTTCCAACTCAAACAGGAATGGCTGAAAGGCTTTTATGCGGTGACTTGCAACATCACCAACTGGGAAGGCCAGAATGTGACCTGTAATCCTACCATCGACGAGGTGCCCATGGATCCGGTTCCGCCCGGAGAGACCGTCGAATACCCACTTGATCCCGGCAGTCATAATGTGATTATCACTCTGGAACCGGTGGCTGAATGGCTTAGTGAGCCGATCACGCAGACTCCCTACATCACCGCAGGACGTACCACCAAATACACAGCGATTTTTACTCTGGAACCGGCAACTGTACCAGAGCCTACCCCCACCGCTGCGCCACCAGCTAATCCCTACCCTGGCTGCCCGAACATGAATTGTAGTGATTTCGGTTCGTGTGGGGCAGTCCGCCAGTTTCTGGACTTTTGCCCACAATGGTGGAGCGATCTGGACCGCGATCACGATGGCGTGCCCTGTGAGAGTTTGTGTGGGTAAGGTGGAAACCAAGCTGTGCCTAAAAAGGTGATCATGTGAAGTCTGGTGTATATTGTCCAGGTTCTGCCGAAGGCAGAGCCTGGGCCTGGTTTGTCGATGCCTCACTACGTAACAATGGACACGAGATACTTCTTCCACAGAAAAATCACAGCAGGTAGACTAACTAAACTCTAACCATCCCCCTCTTGCGCTAATAAGACCACTTGTTCTATACTCTGAGAGACAACCGCAAATACCAGGGGGAATACATGAAAGATCAGCCGGGAGATGAAACCGGGCGCGCTTTGCGCTCCCTTTCCACCTACAAATTGGCCGGAATTCTGGCCCTCATTGCCGGTCGGCTTTGGCACCATCGCCTGCTGACCGTCGGCGAGTATCAGCGAATTGCCAAATTGATCAACCAGACGGTGTTTGACGACATCGACCGGGCCGCTTAATGATGGATTCTTCGCTGCACTACGATAATTTCGGTTGCTTATAACCGAATAAAAGAGGACCAATGATTACTGAACCTACTGTCTTGATCTTGGGTGCAGGGGCAAGCGTACCTTATGGCTTTCCTACTGGCCGGAAATTGCGATCCCAAATTGTCGAAAAATTGGAAGAGGCGATTAAGAATCCCGATGATCCATTGCGCAAATGGCGTGAGCCATATGGGACATCTGAATTAAAGGAATTTGCTGATTCATTGCAACGTTCAAGGCGATTATCGATAGACGCCTTCTTAGAATATTGGAAAGATTATCAAACACTGGGTAAAGCGGCTATTGCCGCTTGCCTTATCCCCTGTGAAAGGCCTATGGAACTATTTGATCGCGAAGGTGATTCGAGGTGGTATGGATATTTGCTAGACCGCCTTGGTTTATACCAAGAAGAGGTGGATGCAAATGAGCTATCGATTATTACCTTTAATTATGATCGCTCGCTAGAGTACTTTCTGTTTGATGCGTTCAAAGCTTCCTATAGATTATCTGATAGTAGGGCAGTTGAGCTTTTGAAGAAGATCCGAATTATTCACATCTATGGCCAACTAGGGAAACCGCATTTTGAGGATCGAGAGAATGGTCGTGATTACAGGCCTGGAGTTACAAGCAGCGAAATAGAGAAATGTGTCTCAGAAATGAAAGTC
>JBNKDD010000516.1:0-2853 GCA_050288085.1 Anaerolineae bacterium | reverse complement strand
CTTATTAGTTTAATCATATATACAATATAAGGAGACGTAAGATGCTCTACTCGGTGCTTCTACAACAAGGTGAAGGTGGTGGTGGAGGAGCAGGTGCGCTCAGTTCGTTATGTTCCTTTGCTCTTGCGATCCTGGTGCTGGTTGCCATGTGGCGCATCTATGAGAAGGCCGGAAAACCGGGCTGGGCTGCCATTATTCCTTTCTACAACATCTGGATATTGTTGGAGATCGTGGGGAAGGAAGGTTGGTGGATTATCCTGTTCTTTATCCCTGGCATTAACATAATTGCCGGGATCATTGTTATGTGGGAGCTTGCCAAGTCGTTCGGCAAGGAGGCTGGATTTGCCATCGGTATGATCCTGCTCGGCTTTATTTTCCTGCCGCTCCTCGCCTTTAGCGATGCTGAATACATCGGGCCAGGAGGATCACCCGCCGCCATGTAACATGCCCCCTGGATATCGTTCGCCCTCCTTCACAAAGGAGGGCTTTTTGTTCTTATATTGCTAATCTTCGTCCTCGCCGAACTCTACACCCTGGGCAAAACTGTAGCCCTTAATGAATCCTCGTGCCCGTTCGGACAGGGGATAGCCCGTCTCAAGGTATTCCCAGAATTCCCGGCTGTGATTGGGGTATACCCGGTGGGATAGTTCGTGCGCGATGATGTAATCGATCACCCACTGTGGCCAATCGCGAATTTTATCACTGACGCGGATATGCCCGTCGGTTGCGCCGCCGTTGGTGCAGCTCCCCAACCGGGTATTCATATTGCCCACCCAGCGGATCGCCTCCCACTTGATCTCACCCCGGAAGTGTTTGCTGTTGATGTACTCGGCGCGGGCCTGTAGATCGGCATCGGTGTTGCGCTCCGAGCGTTGGCGGCGGTTCTTTTCCTGCCGCTCGATCTGCTGTTCGATGTCGCCTAACAGCCGGGCGACCTCTCCCTGCCGGAGCCGTTCAGGGACTCGCAGCAGGATCGAACCGTCCTCTTCATACTGCCACCGCGCCGATTTTTTCAGCCGCCGGTCCCGTCGAACGGTGACGGCCAGCGGTTTGCCTTCCGAATTTTGAATTGTGTATGATCTTTTACTCATCGTCCAAAGTGTCGCTCAATCCACCCCCCGACAATCGCCGCCGCCTGCTCCGGGAACTCGGACAGAATCATGTGCCCCGCCGGATCGAGTGCCACCCGGTCGGCTTTGGCAATCTGTTCAGCCAGGTAAGCGGAGTATTTGGGTGGGGTCATCTGATCTTTATCCCCGGTTAATATCAAAGTCGGAACTTTGATGCCAGAGATTTTATCCATCACATCAAAGGAATCACAGGCCAGATAATCGCCATGTATCACTGCGGGGCGGGCGCGGCGTAGTTCGAGCCGGGCCAGGTATTTCAATTCGTCGTCGGCTTCCGGCCCATACGTGTGATCAACAATGAAATCTATCGCCGCATCGTAATCGGTCAGCACCCGGTTGAGCAGTTCAGGGCTGACTCGCAGCCGTGCCCCGGTCGCTGCCAGGATCAGCCCTCTGACGCGTTCCGGGTGTTCCAGGGCGATCTGAATCGCAATCGCCCCGCCCATCGAGTGCCCACCGATGATCACCTGTTTCAACCCTAATGCGTCCAGGAAGGCCAGCACATCCGTCACGTAAGCGTCTATCGACTGCCGTCCTTCTCCATCCGATTGACCGTGTCCAGGTAGATCAGGTGCATAGACCGGCACCCGATCCAGGCGGCGAAGTTGCGGCGGCCAGTTGAGATGCTGTCCGCCCGCCCCATGAATCAATACCAGCGGCGGGCTGATCGCGTCCTGGGCAGCCCGTTCAAAGTAGTAGCAGGTCTGGCCGTTAACGTCGATGGTGGGCATCATGACCTCCTTTGTGTGGAAAAACATGAAACTCGCCGGGCTACCCCTCACGGCGCACGGCGAGTTAATGGAATGTGTCGAATTCCCTTTGTTTTAACCCCGCGCCGTGATAACAGATACGCTGCCCAGCTTGAAATATTAGATTGTACCGGTCATTGCAATGGCCGCAGTGTTAACCCGTAAAGCACACCGAGCACCAGCATCTCGACCAACCCGGTTCCCAGTGAATATAGCAAAGTACCGGTAGGGACTTCAAACATCATCCAGTTTGTTGCCGCGCTCATCACCACCCTGAAGAACCAGGCGATCAACCCAAAAGCCAATCCTTTGACCAGCCCGCTTTCACCGGGCAGCCCTGGGTAGATCAGCAAGAAAATCCCCGCCATGACAAACCCATAGACGAGATCGATCACGATCCCGACAGCCGCATTGACGCTGGTTCTGGCAATCGGCTGGTAGACTTTGTACAGCTTTTGCGCCACTGGATTGGCGTTAATCAGGGCGTCCATGGTGCCGAAGAGAATCCCGCTTACCAGACTGACAATCACGTACCTGACCATCGTGCACTCCTTATTATTCCGGGATGCCTCACCTGATAGTCGGCGGGAGTGGGAGGGGATGAGGTAAATGCAAAGATACTATGTTAGTGGTTCGCTCGCCAGTCCACGAAAAAGACGCCCTCAAAATTAACTTGTGCGATTCGCCCCTAGGGGTACGACAGGATTAGTGTTTGTTTTGATCTCAACCTCACCCCCTTCCGAACTGCCTTCAGGCAGTTCTCCCTCCCCCTCTCCATTTTGGAGAGGGGAAAGACCGGCGGTCGGCTTTGGTCGACCAGAGGTCAGGGGTGAGGTCAAAAACGGCACCAAATATCAACAGAACCTGACCGGTATTGGCCTCTGATGAAGAAGACCATCATCGGCGTGATGGGGGGCGGCGATCAGGCCCCGCCAGATGCGATTCAGGAGGCTTACCGGCTGGACGAACTGATC
>JBNKDD010000515.1:0-2862 GCA_050288085.1 Anaerolineae bacterium | reverse complement strand
GACGACACAAAAAGACCGAAAATTCTGACCGGGGCATTGCTGGGCTTCCTGCTGATGGCCCTGGCGCTGGCGCTGTTTTATCTGGGGGATCAACTGGCGGGTTTGCCTTTCGTCCCCTTCGATCTCCTGGACTGGACAGCACGTATCCAGGCGTTGGGCGGCATCATCACCGCTACCATTGATACGATGGTCAGCATTATTTCCACCTTCAACCTGGGCGAAACCTCCAGCACCGCCAAAGCAATGGAACAACTCATTGCCTTGACTATGTTTCTATTCACAGGGGCGGTGGCCGGGGGGATATTCTATTATGTTTTGGGACGGATCAAAGAATACAAACCCAGTTATACACCCGGCCTGATTCTGGGCGCGGTGGTCGGCATCCCGATGATGCTGGTCAGCAATGAGATCAACTTTACCGCGACTGCCAATCCCACGATTGGCGCAATCTGGATCCTCGTCATCATGTTCGGTTGGGGAGCGGCACACATCTGGATTTACAACGACCTGATTAAACTGCCGGTGCAGAAACCTGCCGATGCCTCTGTGGCCGCCATTGACCGCCGCCAGTTTATTATCCGTGTCGGCGGCGCGGCAGCCACCCTGACCGTGATCGGCGCGGGTCTGGGTAAATTATTGGGACAAAGCGCTTCAGTCAGTATCGTATCTGTTGCTGCGAACTCGGAGGCGGCTCCCGCCGCTGAAATGACCGATACCCCGGAAGCGCCCAATGCCAACGCCAGCGTGGAACCGGCTCCCGGCACACGCCCGGAAATCACCCTGGTGGAAGACCACTATCGCATTGACATCAGTTCGCGCCCACCGACCATTGATGGAAAAACCTGGGTACTGCCTATCACCGGCCTGGTCGAAAACCCGATGGAACTGACGCTGACTGACCTGCGCAACAATTACGAGTCGCTCGATCAATACATCACCATCTCCTGCATTTCCAACCAGCTTGGCGGCGATTTGATCGGTACGACCCGCTGGACAGGGGTCAGCCTGCAAAAGATTATGGACGAGGTCAAACCACAGGGGTCACACCTGAAAATCACCGGGGCCGATGGCTTCGACGAGGTGCTGGATCTCTCCCTGGCGAAAATGGATGAGCGGGTGATGTTGGCTTACGACTGGGACGGTCAGCCGCTGACTCCGGGACATGGTTTCCCACTGCGTATTTACATCCCCAATCATTATGGGATGAAACAGCCCAAGTGGATTAACGGCATGGAAGTTATTGACGACTGGCAGGAAGGCTACTGGGTGCGGCGCGGTTGGAGTGAGACCGCCCTTGTCAACGCCACCTCCGTCATTGATACGGTAGCGGTGGATTCGGCTATCGAGGATGGCGATAACCTGCTCATCCCCATCGGCGGGATTGCCTATGCGGGCGACCGGGGCATTTCCAAAGTCGAAGTCAAAGTCGATGAAGGTGATTGGGTCGAAGCTCAGTTGCGCGATCCGGTCTCCGAATTAACCTGGGTGATCTGGCGCTATGATTGGCCTTTCGAGGAAGGCAGCCATACTTTCCAGGTACGCTGTGTGGAGGGCGACGGCAAAACACGGCAGATAGAATCTTCACGCGGGGTACGGCCCGACGGTGCGACCGGCATCGATACGGTAACGCAGAATCTGGAACTGCCTCAGGGACAGGCGTAACGCGCTCAGTCTAACAGCATGATTGACGAATGAAGGACGAGGTGTTGAGCCTCGTCCGAATTCACCCCTTCATCCCTGCTTGCACCAGCAGCGGCTCCATTTCGATGAAGTCTACCTGTTTGTTGACATAAGCCAGCCAACGTCCATTCGGTGAGAAGAAACTGAAATCGGGTGGGTCAAATACAGCTAATAACTCTCCACGTCTGGTTTCAAGATCATATAAGTGTAGTTCGCCACGCTTCAGAAAAATAAGCAACTGATTTTCGTCGTGTGGAGCAAAAGCGATGGTAGCAACATCGTGCGCAGGATAGTCTTCAATAATGAAACTGGCCTCTGGTGTGTTTGGCAGCCAGACAACCACCAGATGAGGCGATGGTTCAAGTTCCATATCCGACAAATCTTTACTGCTTACGATCACTTGAGTGCCATCACCACTGATGTCAAACAGGCGATCAACAAAAAAATTGTCCGCGAGGAAATAATAGTCATTCGCAAGATGTTCTGGGAATTCTGTGACTTTTGTTTTTTGTAAGTCATTACGATCTACAACATCGACATACCAGTAACGGGGCGCTTCGACAATGGGAGATGGGTTGTTGCTCAATGCCAATTGATTAATCAGCTTAAACCACTACCTAAGGTAGTGGTGCAGTGAAAAGGTTTTACCGTGAAAAGTGGGTATTATGAAACTCCCTGGAAGGTGCGAAACTTCAAGGAGAGACATAATGCCCCACCAATTCAAGAGGTTATCGCATTCGTTGTATGAGTGCAAATATCATATCGTGTTTTGTCCAAAATATCGGCATCGGATATTCAAGGGGGAAATCGCGGAGTACACGCGCCAACAAATCTACAGCCTGATCCAGCAGAAAGAGAATGTGGAAGTGCTGGAACTCAATATCCAAGACGATCATATCCATCTGGTTGTGACGATAGCACCGAAGTATGCCATATCGGAGATCATGGGGTATCTGAAAGGGAAGTTGGCGTTGCGCTTGTTTCGGCAATATGAACATCTGGGCAAACGCTATTGGGGACGACACCTGTGGTCACGGGGATATTGTGTGAGTACAGTAGGGCTGGACGAGGAGAAAATCCGCAAGTATGTACGCTGGCAAGAGCAACAAGAGAAGCAAGCTGAACTAACGCAACGCCGACTATTCGATTAGAGCAGAGCCTGTAAGCGCGCACCTTCCAGGT
>JBNKDD010000514.1:0-2877 GCA_050288085.1 Anaerolineae bacterium | reverse complement strand
GGCGTCGATGGCTTCCTGCGTGCCGATTATGCCCAGTGCGGCCATTGCCCAACGCCGCACGTATTCGTCCTGATCGCGGCGGATGGCTTCTGTCAGATCGCCCACGCAGGCCGGATCACGCAGTTGGCCGAGTGCCTGCACTGCCTGTCTGCGGATCAGCGTGTTGCGATCATGCAGGCAGCGGCACAGCCCGCGTACATTTTTCTGGGCAAACAGCCGTTCAACTTTTGACAAGTAATCGATTCCCCTCAGACCGTGTCGGTTTAATATTGACCTCACCCCCGATCTCCCTTCGGTCGATCTGCCCCCTCTCCAATTTGGAGAGGGGGAGGGAGAACCGCTATAGCGGTTCGGAAGGGGGCGAGGTAAAAATATTGACATTCTAGATAGAAACGCAATGCTTATTATGCCATTGCCACCCCCGATTGTCACACCCGCCAAGTTATGCTACATTCCAGGCATGAACACCTTTCGCCATAATGCATCCCGTCTAGCCTTGCTGATCGGAATGGCGGCAGTCCTGGCTTGCAACGTGCCGGTTAATCTAAACGTGCCTACTGCCACCCCGGAGCCATCCCCTACACCGGCCCCGACGGTCGAGCCTGTCTCCACTGATTACCTGGATGCGGCGCGCATCTGGGTTGGGTTAGATGGCCCGGCTGATACGATGATGGTCGTTTCGGTGGATGGTGATACCGACCTCGTCTCGATTCCGCTTAACGAGGGCCAACAGGCTTCTGACCTGACCGCCTCGCGGGATGGCCGCTACCTGGTTTACCTGGTGTGGAACCCTGACGGCGATCAGCATGGTATCGCCAGTTGGGATGTCAGCAGCCCGAACGCCAAACTGGTCGCCAAGCCGGAACCCGGCTACCGGGTGGTCAGCCTGTACGTTGCGGATGATGCGTCGGCGCTGGTCTACGTGCAGGTTGAGGATGGTATCTTGCCGGGGGAGGCCGATTGGCGGGTGGACAGCACTCCAATTGATGGGGGTGATCCCACGCTGCTGGTGGATCGCAGCACACTGGATGACCTTTATCCGCCAACCCTATTTGCCTGGCCGAGCGAAGGGCTGCTCCTGTTAAATGCTTCCGCGCCGGATGGCAGTTCGCAGGGTATTTATGCCTTTAACCCCGACACCGGTCAGAGCAGCCAGATTCTCCCGCCGGTTGATGCCCGGATCGTAGCGCCAACCCTGTCACCGGACAGCGGCAAAATTGCCTACTTGACGATGGACAGCAGCCTGGAGGATTCGGTTAACGAGCAGTCGACGACCAACGTGGTCAGGATTTATGACCTGCGGCTGGACGAAACCATCACCATCACGCCGGGGGAGCAGCAGGCTATCTATGGTGTTCGCTGGCACCCGGATGGGGATCGGGTGCTGTTGGATATGGTTGACCTGTCAGATGACGAGGAAGAGGGCAGGGTGACGGCCCAGCATTGGCTGTTGGTTCCTATCGATCAGACCGACATCTCGATGGATAACCTGCCCGATACGCCCAATGGCGAATACCTGTTTGATTACGAGCCGTTGGATGAGGGGGTGGTGTACACCGTACGCCCGGTTGATGGGAAGTGGAACATGTATCTCATCCCGGATGTGATGGTCGAGGAGCCGTCGCCGCGTATTTTCTCCCTGGATGAGTTGGCCCTTGATGACAGCGCCCCGCTGATTATTCGCACCCCATAACTGAAGATTCTAATTAGGGACACGGCAGACAGAATAGGCTTATCTGTTCACATCACTCTTCTTGAACAGCAGGCACAATAAATTGGCCGACTGCTTCTCCTGTTGATGTATCCCATAAATACACAGTTCCGTTTTTCGTTCCCAACAATATGTTATTGGGATTTTCTATCCAAACAATGCGCGCTTGCGAACTATCAGGAATTTCCCACTTACTTATTAATTCACCAGTCAAGATGCTATATCTACGTATTTCGTCATTATCAAAACTTGCTACAATAGAAGCCCCATCGGGTGACCATACAATATCGAATACCTTTTCACCGATTACATCTGCGAAACTGGGATTAAAATCGTTAGTAGTGTCCCATATGACTAAAGAATGTGGTTCTCCTCCGTAACTAGGATTGATAGCCCATGCTGAAGCCAGCATCGAACCATTGGGGGACCATTCTAGATCAGTAACTGCAATACCCTCCCCTTCCAAATAGGTCTTTTGTCCAGAATCTAATTCCCAGACAATAACTTCCCTTTCTAATTTGCTTCCCGTTGCCAGGTAGTTTCCATTGGGAGACCATTTCATACTTTCAACGCCGAATCGATTTGCATCGGGAAGCGTTTCAACCAGTTCAAGTGATAATGGATCGAAGAGCTTTATGGATGCTCTTTCAAAACCAACTGCGGATACTGCTATGTAGTCGTCGTTTGGTGACCAGGCTATCGCATTTACCCCAAAGAAATAACCTTCTGATACCTGGTTTACAACCTTTCCGGTATGCGTATCAAGCACTATAACTGCATCGGGGCGTCCAATTGCAATTTTTGAATCGTCAACACTGAAATCAACACTGTATATCGAAGCACCCCCGTTTTCATTCCATTGCCATTCCAATTCCAAAGAGCTGGCATCGATAAGAAATAAGCCAAGATCGCCAACGACTGCGAGGTGTTTTGCATCGTGGGATAAGGCTATCTCCCGGATGACTCTTAAATTAGTGTCAAACTCCGGCTCTATTGTATTGGGGTGCACGAACAAGTTGTTAAGCGGCTGTGGCAAAATGGGTACGTCGAGCAGCCAATAAATCCCACTGACCAGACAAGTAAGCGGCACGGGCTTTGGAAACTTTACGGGCGGCCTCCAGATTCCAAATAGCCCCAGACACCTTCATCCGTTGAGACGCAATCTG
>JBNKDD010000513.1:0-2891 GCA_050288085.1 Anaerolineae bacterium | reverse complement strand
AGTCAGTATGCCGTGGTCATGAGGGGATGTCAAGCTGCGAGGACAATAGGTGGATTTACCCCCCCGCCGCCGCTCTACGGCGTCTGCCCCCCTTGCTGACTATTCCAATAGTAGGGGCGCAGCATGCTGCGCCCTCACAGGCTGGAGTGTCACGACACGATAAAGTTATGGAATTCCTTCCCCTCTTTCATGATCGGCCTGTCGGCTTTGAACAGGCTGATATCATGGCCGGTCGCCCCGTCAATCGACAGTTCGCTCAACACCTTGCCCATCAACGACGCAAACTTAAACCCATGCCCCGCCCCAATCGCCAGCGAAATATTCGGATGGCCGGGTAGCTTATCGAGCAGGAACTCCCGATCCGGCGTAAGCGTGTACAGGCAGGTCTTCACATAGTTGATCGGCCCGAAGGCATCCGGCAGATATTCTTTCACAAACCCGTCAACTCGCGCCTGGTTAGCCGGGTCTGGATCGAAGGTACGCGTATCGACCGTGACCGTTTCCCCGCCCAAATCCTGGGCCACCTTCACTGACTGTTCTCCGTAGACCGGGAAGCCGTAATAGTTGGGTGTGCCCAGCCAGATCCAGATCGGAAACCGCTCCGGCATAAAGGCTTCCAGGTTGGGCGAGTTATAGTAGATCACCTGCTCCTTTGAAACCCGAAGGGGGAATTCCATCCCCAGGTAAGACAGCGCCTTGTTCGTCCACGCCCCGGACGCGATCACCAATTTGCGGGCACGGTAAGTTATCCCCTCGACACTCACCTCGATCTCGCCGTCTACCTCGCGCAGTCCGGTAACCGGCGTCTTGTCGATCAGCGTTGCGCCGTGCTCACGCGCCATCCGAACATGGGCAGCGTTGCATTTCGCCGCCGGGGCGATCCCCCCATCCGGCTGAAACAACCCCGGCACCTGATCGGGAATATGCTTGAACACCGGCCAGCGACGCATCACTGCCGCCGCGTCAAGCTCCTCAAACGCGACGCCCGCTGCCGTCAGTGCCGCGATGTAATGATCATAGGGCAGCGGCCCACCCGGTGGAAAGAAATCCAGTCCGCCCGTCTTGACGATCAGCTTTTCGCCCGCATCACCTTCGAGCGTATCCCAGGCCGCATAAGCCGCTTTAGCCAGTTCGACATATTCCTTCGCATGATACGACAGCCGGATGATCCGCGAGTGATCCTGCGACCCGCCATTGGGGTGGCCGATCTCAAACTGCTCGATGCCCAGCACATCATCACCGGCCCGCCTCGACAGCCAATAGGCAGCCCCACTGCCGATCCCGCCCAACCCCAGGACAATATACTCATAGTCTGTTCTCATGGTGACTCCAGCCAACTATTCCCGAACGTGCTTTGATAGTCAATGAGCATACTGAGTCGGTCTGCAAATTTCACATGGGATAGATTATGTGATATAATACAGAACAAATTTTCTAAGCAGGTCGGGAGTCAAGATACAATCCTGTAAGAAAACGAGAGGTCATGCCGGATCGGGTGGGCAAACATCGGCCCGCCTGTTATGATCCGTATGGCAGTAGGTCTTCTGGCAGGGGATCGACCTATCTGCTAAACTTCCTTGCTTGGATAAGGTGTTTAAATTTGGATGAAGTTGAACCCAATCAATGCAGGGGTACGCTTCAAAATCCCTACATTAAGGAGGTGATTATCGCATGAATACCGAAAAACTTTTGAAAAACTCGATCAAGATCGCAGCGGTGGCACTGACCAGTCCGGCGACCTGGACCGTCGCGGGGAGTCTTTATGAAAATGGCTTTCAGCGTATCCTGGTGCAGTTAGCCGCCCTCATTCTGGTCGAGGGCGCTTTAATGCTGGGCTGGTGGCAGTTGGATAACGACCGCAAAGCCGAGATGCCTCAGCGAGTGCTCTATGCTGTTCTGGCCGGGGTGGCCTATATTGCCCTCTGGTCGGTTGCCATCGCGCATGGCGAAGGCGCGGCAGGCATCACCTTCCGGCTGACGCTGGGTGTGCTGCTTGGTTACTCAGTGTTTGAGTCCGGAATCCTGGCAAACATTCGGCTGCGCCGGTCGGCAGATCGGAACATCGAAGCCCACTACAGCGTCAAGCGCTACCGCCGGAAGCGGGCCATCAGCCATGCCCGGAATGAGATCGACGCCGAGTTCAAGATTGCATCGGCACAGTTGTCAGTTGATACAGAAATGGCGCGTGAGACGCTGCGCTTCACCCGTGAACGCCGTCTGAAGGGCCTGAGTCTTGATCACCAATCAGCGCTGGCCGACCTGATCGGCACGTCGCAGCTGCCCGCATCAAACGGAAAGCCCGTCCCACCACCGGCCATCCCCGCCGAAGTCGATGAAGGGATCGTCACGGTTGAGCCGGAAGAGCTGGCAGCGCTGTCTGATCTGGAAGTGCGCGAGGGTATCGTCACCGCTTTTGAGGACGATCCGAAGACCGTCCGGTCACACCTGGCCAAAGACCTGGGTGTCAGCAAAAACAAGCTGTACAACACGATCAACGAATTGATCGACGAGGGTGTCCTGGACCGGCGTGGTCAGCGCATCAATGTGGTACGGCCATTGTCAGCCCTGGCAGCAGGAACGAACGGGCGCAGCAAAAAGAAATAGCACAACCTTCAACCATAACTAAGCGGGAGAAATACCCGACACGTTCGGATTCTAGTTGTGCGGCCTGACATGCCGCGCTAGAAAGAAGGCAGAGAGTGGCACATTTACAAGGTGGCACTGTCAGCAAACTGGAGTTTCGCGAGCCCTAAAGCTCAATGAGGCGAAGCTCCAGTTTCTTTAATAACTGGTTGGTTTCCGGGAACACCGAGCCGCGAAGTTTATTCGCGGCGGCTACTCGATCGTCTATCAGATAGTTTGGAAGGGTTTTCACAATGGTCAGGCACCGG
>JBNKDD010000512.1:0-2904 GCA_050288085.1 Anaerolineae bacterium | reverse complement strand
AAGTCGATGGCACATTCACGCAACTTACCAACACTCCGGTAATTGAAGCGTCACCTGCCTGGTCTCCAGACGGAGAACATATTGCGTATGAGGCTAAGGAAAGTGAGAACTGGGGGGACTGGGATATCTATGTTATGAATTCAGACGGATCTGGTGTGATTCAACTAACAGACGATCCAGGGAGAGATATGTCTCCTACTTGGTCACCTGATGGACAATATATTGCTTTTCAATCAGATAGGGACGGACGGTTCAATATCTATATCATCAAAAGGGATGGGACAGGCTTGTTCAAAATCGAAGACCCTTTTGATAGCACCTGGAGCCCAACCTGGATCAATGCCCTGAATCCCAACATACCGCCAACCGCCACACCCACCGCTACCTCTTCGCCCACCCCAACCGTCGAGTTGCCTCACACGGACATGGAAGCAACTCCAAGTTTCAACGACTCGTTGGTTGCAGATAGTTTTCTTTTTGCTCCTTCTATAGAGCCAGACTGTGACCTACCTTGTTGGCAGGGTTTGCAGGTTGGTGTCTCAGATAAGGCAGATATCCAGAGGGTGTTAGATGAGGTGTTTCAATTCAATGGTGAATTGGATTTCTTCTCAAACAACCCCTTTGAAGGTGCTGATCTTCGCGGATATGGGATCGACATTATCCCAGACTATTATGTAACCGGTTATAGTTGGCGATGGCAGCCCAATGGATCATTTAATGTTTTCCTATGGGTAGATGAAACCTCTAATACCCTGCAAGCCATTAGATTTTCCTGGGCTGGTGCCGGTTTTTTCAATGAACCCTCACCCAAAATAATCCTGGAAAATCTTGGGGAACCGGACTACATCATGGTATCTGACCCAATGATTGAACGTGCTGCCGGTCGCACAGATAAAGTTGCAACCAGATTGATGATTGTTTACGAAGAGGGAATTGCATATCGGTTGCCTGTTTTTCAGGTCAGAATAAAATCCGAAGAAGGAGCATATGGATTGGAATACTATGGGGAATTTTGCTTTGAGGATGCTTATCCTGGAGAAGCAAGCATCACAGAGCCGCTTTCCAATGGATTGGACAACCTGACACCTCTCCAGGAAATGTTTATCGGGCGTTGGATCGACCATTCAGCCTGGGAGCTTGTTCCGTTTGAAGATATCTACGATGCGACACTCGAAGAAGCTGCGGAAGCAGCATCACAAGGTGAGTGTGTACGTACTGATGAAGTGTTCATTCCGTAGTAGGAGCAATTGTCCGATCGCCCTCCTTGACTCCCAACCCCGAGACTCCCATCAACCTGGGCATATTCTGGAACATCACATGAAACGCTTGCTGACTCACACCACCTTGCTAGTTCGAAAAGAAGCGAGCATCAAAGATGAATACACTGAAAGACTTACAAGCGCATAACTGGCAGCAGCATCTCATTGAGCAGCGGTTGGCAGCGCTTAAATCCAACCCTTCTTATTTGGCAGCAATATTGATTGTGGGAGTTTTATTGGCGCTTTTGTCGTTTACGGTGATTGATGAAGTGAAAGCCTATGTAGTGACATTTTCCCTCGTAAGCATATTCATGATAGCTGCCTTATCAGTTATCGCCAGACGAGCATGGAACAAATGGAATCGAGAAGAAGACTCGTCGAACCCCGCCACACCCGAAACCGTATCACCACAACTGCGTAAGTTCATCACCTTCGATGGGGTTTTCTGGGGAATCAACTATTCGCTATACAGTCTGATATTGCAAATAACGATAGCTTATCTCCCTTTTATGCTGGGTAAGTTTGGCTCACGCGGTGGTACTTTTTCTATGGTCGGGGTGACGGTGGCGATTAGCCTGTTATCGATCTTTTCCGTTCCAGGTGCTTTAAAACGTGAGATCGGCAAAGCACCGACTGATACCATAGATCTTTTCCCAATATGGCTTGAAAACATGTTGGCAACCTATAAGCGCTCATTCGGAATAAAGATCCTGGTTTATCTGATTCTGTTGCCAATAGGGGCTGTCTTGGTACGATTTGGCCCCCTGCGTGTTTCAATTGCCACCGTCCTGTTTATTGCGGCAGCCCTCCCCCTGTATGTAGCAATTTATGGCTTCTTTAAATTAACTCTGGCCCTAGGGTTACCCTAACCTCCCTCCTACAATGGTTTGAATTGCGCCGCGTAGGGGCGAGATATATCTCGCCCCCTTAATATTCAATTACTCCTCACTGGGATCAGATGATCACTTGACACGCCCCCAACCCATGTTACAATAGTTATAGAACATAAATTCTATCAGGTACACAGTCATTGTACCTGATTATTTGCGGGCATCACCTGATGCTCGACATCACCAATCGGTGTGGAAAGCCTTGCAGTGAGGCCGCCTCACCGGGAGAAAGGAGTATCGCTGCATACCGGGCATCCCGGTTGGGTCGTCCATGTTGAGGCACTGTCAGCCGTGGATCGTATCGAGGCGCACTGTACGCTGAGAGAACGGTGCTGGCATCAAACAACACCCAGGATGGTCATTGGGGCTGCTGCCAACAGTCCCACCGATGTGCGAATGACTTGCACATTAGCCTGCAAATGTGCTGTAACGGCAGCCAACCGTTGGAAATCTTTCTGTCCAACCACGGGCCGCCCGCGCAGCCGCACCCCGGTACGCCGCAATTTTTGGGCTAACCTGCCATCACCGTGCAGGCTGCCAACTGAATATCATCGAACTATTTGCCAGCAATCGGGATTCAAATCATAGAAGAAATTGGATGGACATCGATCATTCTGCTAATCGACCCATCACCACCTGAACCCGCTCCTGCTCCGACAGCGGCTTCCCATCACCATCCACCACCCGGATCGTCCCATTGATGCTCCGTGTCCTTATCGCCCCCGGCGCAAACCGGTTATTGACCAACTGCGGCG
>JBNKDD010000511.1:0-2915 GCA_050288085.1 Anaerolineae bacterium | reverse complement strand
CTCCTACAAGAATTTTTCGGCCAAACATATTTGTACCGGTATGGATTTTCGTTATCGTGAGTGAGAGATTTGATGCAATTTCAGGGTGAAACTCAGCCTCAATCCCCAGGGCGTAAACTGCCAGACTGGGCCATCTATTTGGTGCTGGCAGTCTTTGTGATCGGCGTGGTGCTGATCGGTTTTTTCACCTTCAACGGGGTGAAGGACCTGGTCGCGGATTCGGCTTTTTCTATCGGGCCGAACCCCACCCCCGAATTTGAGGAGGCCGTTAACCCGGATCAGATAGACGTGGTCAATCCGGTGGACGAGGTGACACTTGAAGGGCGGATCACCGTCTTGCTGCTCGGCATTGACGAACGCGAATCGGAACAAGGCCCCTGGCGGACTGACACCATGATCTTGCTGACGCTTGACCCGGAAACCAAAACCGCCGGGATGCTGTCGATCCCACGCGATACGTGGGTGGAGATACCCGATTACGGCTTTTTCGACCGGATCAACAAGGCACACTTCCGGGGAGACGCCGACCAGTATCCGGGCGGGGGCGGCCCGGCATTGGCGGTGAAAACCGTCCAACAGAACTTCGGCGTGCCGGTAAACTACTACCTGTCGATCAACTTCAACGCCTTCGTCAAGGTGATCGACCAGATCGGCTGCATTCCGATCGGCGTGCCTCAGACGATTGATGATCCAACCTATCCCGACGGCGCGTATGGCTACGATCCCTTCCACATCGAGGCCGGTGATCACTGCCTGGCGGGTGAAGAGCTGCTCAAGTATGCCCGCACCCGCGCGACCTATGGCAGTGACTTTGACCGGGCCGTCCGCCAGCAGCAGGTTATTCACGCGGTGCGCAGCCACGTGTTAAGCACCGGCCAACTGCCCACGCTGATCGCTCAGGCCCCGGAATTGTATGACACCGTCCAGGACGGGATCAATACTAACCTGTCGCTGTCACAGATGATCGAACTGGCCCGCGTGGTAGCCGACATCCCCGACGAGAATATCTGCTCAAGGGTGGTCGATAACTATTATGTCAGCCTGCTGACTCTTGACGATAGCAGTCAGGTGCTTGTCCCGGATCGGAACGCCGTGCGCGGACTGGTAGAGGATATCTTCACGGGGACAGGTGAGTGTGCACCGGGCGGCGTGAACCTTAGTTCGGAAGCGGCAGCGGAACAGGCCACCGTCGGAGTCTTCAACGGGACTAAAACCGAAGGACTGGCCACTCTGACCGGTGACTATCTGACCGGGCAGGGGATCAACGTGATCGAACTGGCTAATGCCGAGCGTAATGACTACGCGGAGACGATCATTTATAACTACAATGGCAAGGTATCGACGGCGCGTTACCTGGCGAGTCTGCTCAATGTCCCGGAGAGCGCCATCGTGGTGGTGGATAATCCCAGTTCGGGGCCGGATATTCAGGTGATCCTGGGGAACGACTACCAGCCTTAGATTCTTCCCATAAATCCAAAATATTATTTGTAGGGGCGACGTAGACCGAAGGTCTGAGCCAGTCGCCCTATTCCTGTCAAGTTAAGCTCGAATCAAGCGCATGGTGCATTTATTAAAGGCAGAATCGGGTGTTGGCCTGAGCCGCTGCGGAATCAATTCCGCAGCTACAGATGATATGTCTGTTGAAACAGACCCGGAATCACCATTTGCTTTCCAGATTCTTTAGTCGAATTTATTCGACGTATCATTTGTAGCCTGAGAATTAATTCTCAGGCGGTGCTAGGTATTCTTTAAGTTAACAGCTATGGGGCGGATCGCAGATCCACCCCTACCAGCACATCCGACTGTAACAACACCTCCCGCCAATTTAGCGAGGGGGTGTTTTTTCGCTTGTCTTAGAGTGCACTCTAAGGTTTAGAATTTATGCAGTGATTATTTATCAAGAGGAAGGCATGAACATGTTTACACGAAAATTGGGGAGAAGTGAGATCGAAGTCAGCGCCCTGGGGATGGGCTGCTGGGCCATTGGTGGGCCACTGTGGGCGGGCGATACACCGGTCGGCTGGGGCGAGGTGGACGACGAGGAATCGATCCGTGCTATTCACCGCGCCCTCGATCTGGGTGTGACATTTTTTGATACCGCCGATGTCTATGGCGCAGGTCACAGCGAACGGGTGCTGGCCCGCGCTTTCGCCGGTCGCCGCCAGGATGTGGTGATCGCGACCAAGTTCAGCAACATATTCGATGAAAAAACCCGACAGATCACCGGCAGCAGCGCCGAACCCGATTACATCCGCGAGGCATGTGAAGCCTCACTGCGCCGCCTTGATACAGATTACATCGACCTGTACCAATTCCACGATAATGGCTATCCGCCTGAAAAGGCCGAACCGGTGCGCGAGGCCCTCGAAGGGCTGGTGAAGGCCGGGAAGATCCGCGCCTACGGTTGGAGCACCGACTTCCCCGATCGGGCTGAAGTGTTTGCTCAGGGGCCGAACTGCGCCACCATCCAGGTCGAACTTAACGTGATCGATGATAACCCGGCGGTGATAGATGTTTGTGAAAAGCACAACCTGGCGGCGATCAATCGCGGCCCGTTGGCGATGGGGCTGTTAACCGGTAAATACACGGCAGCGACTAAGACTGCCAGCAACGATGTGCGCGGTGAGAAAAGCCCGGAGTGGATGAAGTACTTCAAAGACGGTAAGCCCAACCCGGAATGGCTCCAGAAGATGGAGGCTGTCCGCGGCATCCTGACCAGCGGCGGGCGGACTCTCGCCCAGGGTGCGCTGGCCTGGTTGTGGGGTCGCAGTGAGAAAACGCTGCCCATTCCCGGCTTTCGGACGGTGGCACAGGTCGAGGATAACTGCGGGGCGATGCAGTTTGGCCCGCTGACCGGTGATCAGATGGAGGAGATTGATAAGCTGTTAGAGCGGTAGACAATAGACCTCACCCCT
>JBNKDD010000510.1:0-2924 GCA_050288085.1 Anaerolineae bacterium | reverse complement strand
GGGAAACGACAGCCCATACCAACGATCGCCAATGGTTGTTTCGATGTGCTCATGAATCTTTTCCTATCATAGTGGCTGAATCTAAGACGTGAGATACTGCCCAGGAGACCAGTATGACATGTCCCCAACAGCATCGTATCGATTATATGTTTCTTTGAGTTATGGTAAAAGTGTCCGCTTTCTCTGGTGTTTGAGTGATTGACCTTCCCCTGATTTCTCGGACAGGAAAAATGTCTTGGGCTGGAGAAATCAGGGGAAAGTCATGTAGCCTGAATAGACCACTGCTACCTGACGGAGGCTTCTTGCTGTTTTCAAGATCAGTTAGTTGGGAACTCGTTCTGGAGCAAAAAATATTCATCCCAGGCCACTGTCTGTAGTTTGGGATGGTCAAAAAAGTAGGGTAGCGGGGAGCCATATCGAACCGCTATCTGTCGTAGATTACTGATGACAGTATACAAAGCCTCTGCACCTCTGGCAAGTTAGCCTATTTATTCAAACATCTTTGCCTTGGCATCACACATCATCTGTTGGCACTGAAGCCACAGACCGGGGTGACCTGGGACAACTTCCTGGTATGTGCGAATACGGGTATATGGAGGTGGTTTATTCACCATTTCTTTTCTGATCGGTCTGTCCGTTAAGAGCTTTGGGAAGAATCCCCATCTCATGAACAGCCTCAGCCCCTACCATCAGGCTGACGACTTCGTCAGGTGTGGACTCAGCGGCAATAAGCTCACCCACCTTTTTCCCGCGCCGTAGAATGACGATGCGATCGGCAACGGCAAAGACATCCTGCATGTTATGGCTGATGATAATCACCGGTACACCTTGCTCACGCAAAGTGAGGACAAGTCTCAATACCTTGCGCTGCTCAGGGACGCCCAACGCAGCCGTCGGCTCATCCATGATCATCAATCTGGCATTCCAATAAATCGATCGCGCGATAGCTACAGCCTGACGCTGCCCCCCGGATAGGTTGCGAATTTGCTGTGTTAGCGAAGGAACATGAATATCCAGCTTATCCAGTATACCCGTCGACTCGTCATGCATTTTCGTCCAGTTCAGAGTATGGATCAGCCCGCCGAGGTAAGGTTGCTTCACCTCACGCCCCAGAAAGATATTGGCGCTGACGTTCAGATTTTCAGCCAGGGCCAGATCTTGATAGATGGTTTCAATCCCCAGGTCACGGGCTTCACGAGGGCCGTTGAAAGTAACCTTCTGCTTATCAAAAAATATATCGCCACCATCAGGCTGGTATACGCCGGAAATCATCTTGATCAGGGTTGACTTTCCTGCACCGTTATCGCCGACCAATCCCACTACCTCGCCGGGATGGATGTCCAGGTCAACATTATCGACAGCCGTTAAACCTCCAAAGCGCTTGGTGAGGCTCAATACCTGTAATATGGGTTCCATTGTTGCCATTGTTCCCCTCCTCTACTTTCCAATCGCCCGGCCAAACTGATCGACGATGACCGCCAGGATAACCACCAGCCCCACGGCCACGTACTGCCAGAAGGGCAGCACCCCGAGTATCACCAGGCCAAACTGGATCGTGGCGATAATCAACGCGCCGACGATGGTGCCGACGATCGTACCCTCTCCGCCAAACAGGCTGGCCCCGCCAATGACTACCGCCGCAATAGCCGTCAACAAAGAGGCTTCTCCCGCGTTAGATGCCCCGCTGGTAAACCGGGCTGCCCATAAGCCACCGGCTACACCGGCCAACAGCCCGGCAATAATGTAGACCCGGATCAAGGTTCGATCAACCGGGATACCGGCTCTTTTGGCGGCCTCAAAATTACCACCAATTGCATAGACATGCTGTCCGAATTGGGTTTTGGCGAGGATGAACCAGCAAATCAAGGTGACGATAATGGTTACTGATACGACATTAGGCAGGATGGGGATAATCGTTGCTAGGTCGGCAGCCTGTGCCGTAGCCGGGAGTTTGAAGAAGGTAACGCCGTGTTTGGGCCAATAGTAGAGCAGATAGCCATTGCCGATCTGTCCCAGATATGGCGGTTGTTCGGCAACCGGATAACCACCCGACAGCAGAAAGGATACTCCCTGAACGACTCCACCCATACCTAAGGTGCCGATAAACGGTGGGACTTTGACCTTGGCAACCAGAATGCCGTTGAGGTAACCAGGAATAGCGGTAACAGCTATTCCGGCCAGCATGCCAAGCAGAATGGTCAATACAGGGGCTGCTCCGGCGGCGTAGAGGGTCTTCATGGTCATGGCAGCAATCACAGCGGCCAATCCTAGTACCCAACCGACAGAAAGATCAATGCCTGCCGTGATGATGATATAAGTTGCCCCCAGCCCGATCAGCAGAATCTGTGTCGCATAGACCAGGATACCATTGATGCTGCGAACATTGATAAAGTTGACGTCGTTCAGCAGCCTGGAAGTAATGGTAAAGAAAACGAACAAGAGCAGCAGAAATGCCCAGGGCCAGATTTTGCGGATCGTAGTCAGGGTTGCCGCACGATCCTGTCCCAAAAGAGAACGGGATGCTAGTTGAGTGTCACTTTCTACAGTCATATGGCTCCTTTTGGGCCAATAACGCCCACGGGGTTTGGCCCCGTCTTTCTAACCGTTATACAATTGATTTTGCGGCTGACGGCAGGAGCTCATTTGGCAGTGAATCCCACCGTCAGCCCTATTCTGGATGCCCTGGGCGGAGGATCTAATCCCCTGTCCAGGGCGCAGATCTATTGGGTATAGATGTACTGGGCGACCTCTGGGTCATCCACGTTGTCTATGGTGATGATCTGATAGCCGGTTGGGATGCGTGTCGGGATGCTGGTCACACCATTCTGGTAAGCCATCGCCATGGCGACCGCCATCCAGCCCATGTCGGCAGGCTTCTGGGCGATTACCAGGTCGACCGCCCCGGCTCGCAGCAGTTCGATGGC
>JBNKDD010000509.1:0-2953 GCA_050288085.1 Anaerolineae bacterium | reverse complement strand
TAAATGAACTTTCATCATTGGCAGGCAGCGTGAAACCTGTTTAACACCTCAGATTGGTTTTTAAAAATTATGGAACTGCTCCCGGCTGAGTCAAAGACAGCCTATTCAAAGCCTGGTGGGATGTGCTTCAACTGTTCTTCTAAGTCCCAATCATCTGGTTTGGTTTTTTTCCAAGACCATTTTGCGCCCTCTAACAGCCATTTTTCTCGATAACTTTTAGCAGCTTCTGGGGAATTATCCCCATAACCAAATTCGACGCCACAACAATCACATATTTCGAATGATGGCATGTCATTGTCTTCTCCCCATGGCGGAGAATAGTGTCTGAAGCCACAAACGCGGCAATGATAATTTATAGGTTCATTACTGCTCATCAGGCTCAACATCCTTGTTCTCGGAAATACTCGCCGAATTCATCACCCAGGGTTTAAGGCGTGGAATCCAGCGGGGGACATGCTGTTTGTAGATCAGGTAGTCCGCCCCGAACCGCCGATGCTGCGCGTCGTCTGCCCCCCTGGCGAAGCTGAGTGACTCTTGGTAAAGCGCTGCAAAGATGGGGTGGGAAAGCTTGCTTCGCTCACGAGATCAGAACAACAAGAAATCAGAAACCAGCAGATCAGAATCAGTAAGAGCGGGCGCACCGAAAACCGAAGTGGTTGCCCCCGTTGGGTGGAAAGAAGTTGTAGCGATACGCACCCCGAAGGAACGTAGAATAGCTGACGTCCCACGAACCGCCCCGCAGCACGCGGTACTGCCCATTTTCCGGCCCCTGTGGGTTCACCTCCCGCGAACTGGCATAGTAATCAGCATCATACCAATCGCTGACCCACTCCCACAGATTGCCACTCAGGTCATAAACTCCGACCCAGGATACGCCACCTGGCTTGCTGCCTCCTGGGGCTGTCTGCCCATAAGAATTTTCTAAACCGACGACATTATCAGCCACAAAATCATTCCCCCAGGGATAGACTAATCCATCCGGGCCGCGGGCTGCATATTCCCATTCAGCTTCTGTGGGTAAGCGTGCCCCACGCGATTCGCAGTGGGCCAGAGAATCTATCCAGTTGACGCAGTTTCTCGGCTGGTCAGGTTCCGAAGAATATGACTCGCAGCCCGTCGATCCAAACGCCTCATTAGTTACCTCGTACACGTCTATCCAGAACGGCTCGTCAAAGCACACTTTGTGCACCGGCTGTTCATTTTTTTCCTCTGTACTGCCCATCATGAAGCAGCCCGCCGGGACGAAGGCCATTTGCATGCCATTGAATTCATCGATAACCGGCGTCCACTGGTCGTTGTTTGTGATCGGGTAGCCTGGATAGTCCGGGGGGATTACGGTCGCTTCCGGGGTCGAGGTCGGTGTGGGCGGATCGGTGGGTGCCAGAGTCGGGGCCTGGGTGGCTTCTGCCGCAACGGCGGGTTCTTCCGCTTCGGTAGGCACAGGTGTTTCAGATGGTTGGCCTCCACCGTTCAACAGCGCCAGCAAGCCAATGATGCCGACAACGATCACCGCACCGATGCCGCTAATCCAGACCCAGGGTTTGAGGCGCGGAATCCAGCGGGGGACATGCTGCTTGTAGATCAGGTAGTCCTCCCCAAACCGCTGCTCCAACCCCTTCTCTTCGGACAACGGGATATAAAACAGGTGAAGGATAACCGCACCTGTCGCAAAGAACAGGATGGCAGGAGAACCAAGCAGCAGGCCCTCCCCGAATAGCATCACGAACACACCGGTATGCATCGGGTTGCGGACGTGACGGTAGACACCGCGCACCACCAACTTTTGCGGCGCATCCCAGGGGGCCAAGGTCCCCTCCCCGAATCGGGCGAACATCGAGATCGTCGTAATCAACAAAAACAGGCCCAGCCCGATCAGCAGCAGGCCGCCCAGGATCGGGATCAGGTTAAACGGCGACGTCAGCGCCCAGCCGATTTTCGGCCCGCCGAAAAGGATCAACAGCACGGCAGGAATGATAATGGTCACGACGACCGGCAGGGTGAGTATGGCACGGAGGTGTTTGAGAGAGGTGTCATTCATCTAGAGATACTCCCAGCTGCTCCAACTATTCAATCTACAACGCCGATTTTACCACATGGGAGGGTACGTTCACCGGGAATGTCATCCTGATTGACCGCTGCTGATGCACTGCCCGCGCGGGGTTTGGGACGGCGGGCGAAGCGAAAATAGGCCCTCACTCGCAACAGGCGGGCGGGTGGTCAGTGGCATGGCTCTTATGGAAAAAACAATTCAAATTGACCATCTGTTTAACCCGGCTTGGTGATCTGTGATCCTTTTGTTAGCCAAAATTCGAGTTATTTGACCGATAATCATGTATATTAAAATAATAACGATTTGTATAAATATAATAAATTGCAGACCTCACCGAAGGAGATTCATGAAATGTTTAGACGTCAGCAACTGAGACTTGAACGACTACTCATCATACTCACCGTTTTATTTGTAGTACTGCTGCTGACCGCTTGTAGTGGTAGTGATAAAGGACAGGCTGATCATTACACCATCGGTATCATCAACCTTGCCACGAACCTGGATAGCGTCATCGAAGGTTTCAAGGGAAGAATGGCTGAATTGGGATACGTGGAAGGGGAAAATATCACCTATATTTACGACGGCCCGGCCCCTTCGATTGGCGACCTGGATGGTATAGCTCAGAAGCTGGTTGACGCTGATGTCGACATGATCCTTTCCGTCAGCACACCTGCTACCCAGGCAGCCCAGCGTGCCACCGCCGATAACTCGATCCCGGTTGTGTTTGCCGTGGTGCAGGACCCTATCGTGTCTGGGATCGTGACCGACCTATCGAAGCCTGGGGGAAATATCACCGGCATTACATTTGGTCCGGCGGAAGGCAAACGATTGGAATGGCTGACGCTGGTCGCACCGGGGATCGAGCGCGTATATGTTCCCTACAACGTTGATGATCCTGCTCCC
>JBNKDD010000508.1:0-2992 GCA_050288085.1 Anaerolineae bacterium | reverse complement strand
TTGGGCTTTATCAGATCGCTCTTGACGATTTTAGCAAAGCTATTAAATATGATGATAGTTTAGCTACCGGATATTATGGACAGGGCTTAGTCTATCATCAATTGGGAGAACTCGATCAAGCGGTCGAAGCCCTGACTGCCGCCGCAGAACGCGAACCGGGCTGGGAAGCCATATACCTTGAGCGTGGTTTGGTGCTGCGAGAGCAGGAGGAATACGAACGGGCCATCGAAGACTTCACGAAGGTTATCCAATTACATCCTTATGGTCCAAACGGAGCCGCCTATTTCGAAAGAGGACTGGCTTACGCTCAGATGGACGATCAGCACCAGGACGAAGCTGTCGAGGATTTCACCCAGGCCATAGAGTTTGGTTATTCTCTTTCCGCTGCTTACTATGAACGTGGTGCGATCTACCGGCAGCAGGAAAATATCGAGGCAGCACAGGCAGATTTCATCCATGCCATCCAGGATAATCCATCCCATGCCCTGGCTCATCACGAACTGGGCTTGATTTACTTTGCTGCGGATAATCAGGATGCTGCACTTAACGAGTTCAATCAATCCATCCAGCTTTATCCAACGTGTTCGGCCTGCTTCCTTGCCCGTGGACTTGTTTACTTATCTATAAACCAATTGGAAGCTGCACTTGCTGACTTCAATCAAGCTATTGAACTTGACCCGAACAATTGGGCAGCTTTCTATAACCGGGCCGATGTCTATCGGGCAATGGGCGAACCAGAATTGGCAATTGCAGACTACACCCGCAGCCTCAAACTTTACCCTACCAATGCAGCCGCCTATTATCAACGAGGTTTGCGCTATCATCAACTAGACGATCTGGAACTGGCGGAAGATGATTTCCTCCAGGCAGTAGAACTCGCTCCATCTGCTAGTGACTACAACTACTGGCTAGCCCTGGTTTACGCTGAACAATCCAGATACGACGAAGCATTTGAACTGGTAAACACGGCGCTGGAACTGGATGACAATCATAGTCGTGCACATGCACTGCGTGGCTATCTCTACTTACAGAAGAATGATTATCCAAAAGCCTTTGACGATTTTGACCAGGGGTATAATGACTCGGTAGGCCATCTCTTTGAAGCGAGATTGGAAGAAAACCCGGATGATATTCAAGCCCTCATTTTTATCGATCTGGTTTATATCGGGTGGGGAAGCTATCCCAATGTACAGGCCCACCGCGAACGTGTTGCGCATGCCCTCGAACTTGAACCGGAGAATCCCTTTGCCCATTATGTCAGCGGTGTGATTTACGGGTATTGGAATCTCCCTCAGGAAGCGATTGCCGAATACGAATTGTTCCTTGAATATTATGAAGAAGACGACAGCCTCCGCGACGACGTTGCAGAACGGCTGCAAAGTTTGCTTGAACCGGTTGAAGAAGAGTGACCATTCGACTAGACTTGCCACCAACACGAACGACATATCATAGACAGGCGGTAAACCATGTGCGGCATTAACGGCGGGTACGTCATCGAACAACTATCAGAGCAGGCCATCACCCGGTCACTCGACGCGATCCGGCATCGCGGCCCCGATGATGCGGGCATCCACCGCGATGGCCCGGCCTTCATCGGGATGCGCCGCTTATCGATCATCGACCTCGACACCGGCCACCAACCGATCTTCAACGAGGATGGATCGGTCGGCGTGGTCTTCAACGGCGAGATTTACAACTACCCCGACCTGACCGGTCAACTCGAAAGCCAGGGACACACCTTCAAATCCCGCTCCGACACCGAAACCCTCGTCCATCTCTACGAGGAATACGGCCCGGCGATGTGTGCACAGTTACGCGGGATGTTCGCCTTTGCGATCTGGGACTCCCGCCAAAACTGCCTGTTCGTCGCCCGTGATCGATTCGGCAAGAAGCCCCTTTATTACACCCGCACCCGCTCCGGCGGCCTGATCTTCGCCTCGGAGCTGAAGGCCCTCAAAGCGCTGGCCGAAACCCTCGGCGAGCGCTGGACGATCCGCCCCCAGAGCATCTACGACTACCTCTCCCTGACCATCGTCCCGCAGCCCAACACCATCTACGAGGGTGTCTACGCCCTGCCGCCCGGATCGTGGCTCCGCTTCGACGGTGAGACCCTGGAGATTGCCTCCTACTGGTCACTCGATTTTTCCGCCCGCACCCGCATTTCTTATACTGGTGCCCAGGATCGAGTCCGCGCCATGATCGGCGATGCGGTCCGCTGCCGTCTGCGCAGTGATGTGCCGCTCGGTGTCTTTTTATCCGGCGGGATCGATTCCTCGATTGTCGCATACGAGGCCGCCCAGCACGTCGGCGAGACGCTGGAGACTTTCACCGTCGGAGTCGATGATTCCGCCCTCGATGAGTCACCCGTCGCACAGCGGACGGCGGCTCAATTTGGCGTAAAGAATACCGTCCTGAACATGCAGATCGCCCCCCTCGAAAGCCTCCAATTTCTGGTCAAGCACTATGACCAGCCCTACGCCGATTCCAGCGCGATCCCCAGCCTCGCGATCTCCCGATTGGCCCGCCAGCACGTGACCGTTGTCCTGAACGGCGACGGCGGCGACGAGTTTTTCGGCGGTTATCGTCGTCATCTGGCGGCCCATCTCGGCGCGGCGATCACCTGGCTGCCCGGTGACCTGATCGCCAGGTCGATCAACCGGCTGGCTTCCGGTCGGCGCTCGGCTGCCGGATTCGCGGCCCGTTTTTTGCGCGGATTGGGCAAGCCCCGCGCCGAGCGCTACCTGATCTGGACGATGGACATGCTCCGTGAGGCCGACAAGCAGCAGTTGTGGATCGCCCCCCCCAGCCAATACCCGACCGAATCCCTGGTCGGCAGGCTGCTCCCCCCCGATTTATCCGGGCTGGCGTTGCAGCGCTCCGGCGATATCGGCATCATCCTGTTGAGCGACCTGCTGGTCAAGATGGACATGGCGACCATGGCCGCCTCGCTGGAAGGGCGCTCGCCGTTTATGGACCACCTTGTCGCCGAATT
>JBNKDD010000507.1:0-3015 GCA_050288085.1 Anaerolineae bacterium | reverse complement strand
ATCATCTAATTTCAAATAGCTTCATTTTGCCCACACCTATTAGTTATGTTAATCGATAGCCCAAGTTTGAGGACTGGCCAGTCAGGAACAAAATCATGGCAGGAGCCGTATCTCACAAATTAAGCAATGCACTTGAAGGCGCCCTCGCTGGTGGCGGCGATCCCGCAACATCGCCGCTATACGTCTTTGGCCCATTTCTCAAGCTAATTGTGGTAGCTGGTGTCGCTCAGGTTACCTTTGGAACCTCGGTCTGGATGGTTGTGTTGACAATTGGTGTTGTCTCCACCATGTACAGATTGGTTATGCGTTGGGTAACTGATGGGAGCGGTGGCAGTGGTCTTAGCGAAGAGGAGTTTGGCAGGTGGGCTGTCAAAGTCAACGCTGCGATCACCTTCATAGAATATACTTTGACGTTTCTGGTCAGCATGGCTGCGATGGTCACCTTTATCGCTGACCGTTTCCCGGCACTGAATGAAACCATTCTGGGAATTCAATATCGCACCTTTCTCGCCATTGGGTTAAGCATCTTGACAGGCTGGATAGTCAATCGAGGCCCGAAAATGGCAGCCCGTGTCTTTGGTCCGGCAACAGCAGGCGTCCTGCTGTTATTATGGATTATGATAATTGCTACTATCTGGCAATATGGATTTCATCTCCCAACCATAGACCTCAAGGCCTTTCATCCGGAATATTTGCATTTCACCCTCGGTGGCTATGTCCGTATTCTGGCCGTGATGACCGGTATTGAAGTTTTTGCCAATCTGGTGGCGGCCTATGATGGTGATCCTGCACAGCAGAGTCGCAAAGCCTTCAACAGCCTGCTGATCATCATGGGCACAGCGATAGCCACCATGCTAATAGTTGGACCTGCTATTTACCAACTGTCCGATCCAACCAACCAGCATGTATCCGTATTCACTCAAACAATGGATATGCTGCTGCCAGATCCACTTCCTTATGCAGGGACATTGGTCGGTGTAGCCGTATTAATGTCTGCCTCGGCAGCGAGCGCCCAGGGATTGCAGAATCTGGCATTAGGCCTCAAAGAACGTCATTACATTCCCCGTGTATATGGGAAACGAAATGCTTTTGAGGTTGCCGACCGGCCAGTATGGACTCAAGTCGCCATCGTTGGATTTTGTTTTCTATTTTTTGGCACTCACGAGGAGACCTACCTGGCGCTTTATGCGGCTGGCGTATTCATCCTGTTAAGTATGACCGGCTGGGCTGTAACCAAACGCTTATTCCGAAGCCTGAGAGAGGATTTTACCCCTGGTGATGTTGCTCTAATCGGCGGCATGATCCTGGCCTCACTGCTCACCACCGGTGCGACAGCCATTATCTTCGTTGAGCGGTTTACTGAGGGGGCATGGAGCTATTTCATCTTTATTCCGATGCTTTATGCTGTCTTCACCTACTTTCGTAACAAACTGGGGGAACCATCGGCAGATATGGAATACCTGGGATTGTTAGATGCCACACAACTGGCCGGTTTTGGCTTCGGGCAGTTCGCAACAGCCAGTGAGGGGGCGGCGGCTCAAGCTCAGGCTGTACCTGAAATCACCTGGCAGCCCGAACCCATCGCGCGGAGCACATGGCGAAATGAAACAGTGTCGATTCAGCAGGTGGTGGTGCTCCTGGATGGCTCACCCGCAGCAGCCCAGGCATTACCGGCCACGAGGTCGCTGTGTAAATCAACTGGCGCGAAAATTCTCCTACTCTCATCTGTTAAAAATGACACACAGGCACACCAGGAACAATACGAGAGTACTTATAAAGACCGTGAGGAATATCTCAGCGCATTGGCCGACAGACTCAGAGCGGAAGATTTCGAGGTGGATTACGCCATCCGTCCCGGCTTCATTTCCGACGCAACGGCCAGGGAAATCGAAGCAAATGGCATTGATTTAGTTATTACATCCACCAGCGGTAAATCTGGAGTTAAGCATTGGGGCAGCGGGGGTGTTTCCAGGAAACTTGTGCAGAAGATATCAACGCCGATTCTTTTGATCTCAGCTAATGGTGAGAGCAGCGATGACTTAACCTCAACCTCTATAGATCGCATCCTTGTTGCGCTGGATGGCTCAATCGTCTCCGAGAGAAGCCTGCCCTATGCAAGGTTCTTTGCCAGGATATTTGATGCCGAGATACTCCTGACCTCTGTGCCAGCCGTTCCAGAGGCGAGTAAATATCGCGCACCGGCAGAATTTATCGAAAGGCTGCAAATAGAAGCCAACACAAACATGAAACGATTTTTGAAAGCGGTTGCCAATTCACTTGAGGCAGAAGGTGTCCGGGTGCGCACCATAGTAACCGGGTCCCTGCCTGCCCGGACGATTATTTCCGTTGCGGAACAAGAAGCTGCCGAACTTATCATGCTCACATCACGAGGACGTGGCCAGTTGGAAATCTTGATTGGGAGTGTAGCTGGGCGCGTGGTAGAAAGCACGGATAAACCCGTGTTCATGATACCCATTCCCGAAAGCTAAGTGAGACGTGGACATAAATCATAAAGACAAAAAACACCGCGCAAAGGTATAGCCAAAGCGCGGCGGCCCCTGTAGTATTTCAGTTGCAACGCCTAATACTACAGGAGGCAATTGAATGCTAGCACGAGAACCGCTGCTTGTCACATTAGTTAAACTGGTAGATGTGATTCCGATGCCGGCAGAACCCGAAAAACGAGGACGGGGACATCCGAAAGTATATTCAAACCGGATTATGGTCAAAGCCCTGGTGATCATGATAATTCGTCGCCTATACACTGCCTACAGTCTGCTGGCCTTTCTCGAACAAGATACCGACTTGACAAACCAGTTGAAAGACCTGTTGAAGACAGATGAGGGCCAATTTGCCGTCCGACGAACCTGGGAACGGCGGCTCGCCCAACTGCCGGACAGCCTGCCGGGGCTGATAGGCCGCCTGGGCCGCTACCTGGTTAGCGTGATCAAGCCCTGGGGGAGAGTTGGCAAAGCAGCGGCGTTGGACAGCACCCCGCTGCGAGCCAAAGGCGGT
>JBNKDD010000506.1:0-3026 GCA_050288085.1 Anaerolineae bacterium | reverse complement strand
GGATGGTAGGCTTTTAGGGCATCCATCAGCGCCTGGGGGTCGGTGGCAGACAGGTACAGGTCTTTGTGTTCGGCGTAGATGAACCCCCTGGCGCGGACCTCGTCCAGGAATGCCAGCAGCTTGTCAAAATAGCCATCCACATTGAGCAGACCAACCGGTTTGGTATGCAGCCCGATCTGCGCCCAGGTAAGCACTTCGAATAATTCGTCCAGGGTGCCAAACCCGCCGGGAAGCGCTACGAAGCCGTCTGCCAGTTCGACCATACGCGCTTTGCGGGTGTGCATGTCCGGTAGTACGATCATCTCGGTCAGTTCCATGTGGGCGAGTTCTGGCGTGTCGAACTGCTCGGTGATCACACCGGTCACTGTTCCCCCGGCCTTAAGCACGGCATCGGCCACAGCGCCCATCAACCCGGTGCTGCCGCCGCCATAGATCAGGCGTAGTCCGGCTTTAGCAATCACTTCCCCGGTATATCGGGCGGCTTGCAGGTAGACTGCATCGCTGATGTCGGAAGAACCACAGTAAACACAAACGGAGCGCATCTCTCCTCCTGGCGTAGAATTTACGAATTATTATACTCGCGCCTTGACTTGATTCGATTTGTGTTTTGCTGTTGTAGTGGGGAAAGTGTCGTTCTTTTAGAAAACCTGATAAGATATATCTGATTTTGGGAGGCAGGGTAGCAGGAAATATGGCTGTTCGCTCTTGACATGCTATATATACAATGATACAATCGCACAATCATACATTGATACAATAATACAATTTTAACGTAAGAGGAAAAACTATGCCTACTGTTGAAGTCAACGAAATTCACAAATCATTCGGCGCGAACCACGCTGTGGACGGTGTCTCGTTCAGTGTGGAAGGCGGCGAAATCTTTGGCCTGCTCGGCCCTAATGGTGCTGGAAAGACCACTACCATCCGCATCATGCTGGATATCTTCAAGGCCGACAGCGGAACGGTTTCAATCCTGGGTGGGCCGATGTCACCCGAAAAGAAGGAACTGATTGGTTACATGCCGGAAGAACGCGGCCTGTACCAGGATATTCCCCTGGATCGCTGCCTGGTCTACCTGGGCACGCTCAAGGGACTGTCCACGGCTGAGGCGCAGACGCGCGTCGATAAATATCTGAAGCAGTTCGATCTCGCTACACATAAAAAGAGCAAGGTCAAGGAACTGAGCAAAGGGATGCAGCAGAAAGCGCAGATCATTGCTACGATCATGCACGATCCACAGTTGATCATCATCGACGAGCCGTTCACTGCCCTGGACCCGGTCAATACCCAGATGGTCAAGGATCTGATGCGCGAGCTGCGCGCCCAGGGGACCACGATCATCATGTGCACACACCAGATGCACCAGGTGGAGGAACTCTGCGACCGCATTCTGCTGATCGACGACGGCCAGGACGTGCTGTATGGTGACTTGGACGAAATCCGCCGGCGCTATTCGGGCAATGCTGTGGTCGTGCAGGCGCGCGATGAATTGCCGCAGTTGGATGGCATCGGCTCAGTCGAACAGCACAACGGCGAAACTCGCCTGATGCTGGCCGATGGCATCGCCCCGCAAGACATCTTGCAGGCGCTGGTCTCTCGCAACGTTACCCTGGAAAAATTCGAAATCGCCGTACCGCGTCTGGACGAGATCTTCATCCGCGTGGTAGAAGAAGGAAACGCCTCATGACAAAGATCTGGCAAGTTGCCGTATACGAATACAAACGGCATGTGCTCAAGAAACGCTTCATCTTTGCTTTATTGAGCGTGCCGATCATCCTGACGCTGGTGATTGGGGTAGGGGTGCTGACGGCATCTACGTTTGTCAATCGCGACCCAATTGGCTATGTCGATCACTCCGGGCTGTTGGCAAATCCCACGCAACTCCCGGTTGATCAGTTCGACAAGCCGGTCGAAATGATCGCGTACCCGGATGAGGCCGCCGCGCGGGCTGCCCTGGAAAATGAAGATATCCAGGCTTTTTACGTGCTGGCTGCCGACTACCTGGAGAGCAACCAGGTCGAACTGATTTACATCGCTGAACCGGGCGACAACGCCACCGGTGAATTTCGTGACTTTTTGCGGGTCAACCTGCTGGCCGGACAACCACCGCAGATCGCTGCCCGCATCGCCGATGGTGACAACCTGGTGATCCGTACTGTGGATGCCAGCCGCGAGGTTTCGGACTATACCTGGTTCAACTCGCTGCTGCCGATGATCGCTGGTTTTGGTTTCCTGATCCTGATCATGTCCAGTTCCGGTTACCTGATGCAGGCTGTTGCCGAAGAAAAAGAGAACCGCACCATCGAAGTGCTGGTCACCTCGATCTCGCCCAGCCAGTTGATTGGCGGCAAGGTGCTGGGCATTGCCGGGATTGCGATCACGCAGGTGGCTGCCTGGGCGTTGTTCACCATCGCTGCGATCGTGATCGGTACCAATCTGCTGGGCCTGACCTGGCTGCAGGAACTTTCGATTGACGCTTACTCTGCTGTCACCATGTTGTCCGTGCTGCTGCTTTCCTTTATCACCATTGCCTCCTTGATGGTAGCACTGGGTTCAACCGTATCCGAAGTACAGGAAGCGCAGCAATCCACCGGGCTTTTCTTGCTGCCGGTCTGGATTCCTTACTGGCTGGCCGCGCTGTTGATCCAAAGCCCGAATAGCCCGTTGGCGATTGCGCTCAGCCTGATTCCTTTCACGGCTCCGGCGGCAATTTCGCTGCGGGTTGGGTTTGGGGTGGTGCCGGTCTGGCAGGTTGTGACCAGTATCATTGTCCTGGCCTTGTCCGCAGTAGGTGCGGTGTGGGTGGCATCGCGTGCTTTCCGTCTGGGCATGCTGCGTTACGGGCAAAAAGTGCAGTGGCGTGAAGTCTTTGGATTGAAAAAGGAGGCCTGAGAAATGAATAAGACATTACTGATTATTAAAAAAGAATTTATCACTACGGTGACGCGGCGTTCGTTCCTGTTTGCTGCTTTCGGGATGCCGCTGATCGGGGCGCTGCTCCTGGCGGTGGTTTCGATGCTCAACCA
>JBNKDD010000505.1:0-3046 GCA_050288085.1 Anaerolineae bacterium | reverse complement strand
ATTGCCAGTAAGGTAGTCGGCTTTGAAAAGGCAGACAGTGACGTCAACCTGACCGACGCCGCGATCATCGTATCCGGTGGGCGTGGGGTTGGCGGGCCGGACGGCTTCGAGCCGGTCAAAGGGCTGGCCGGTGTGCTGGGTGCAGCGGTCGGCGCAAGCCGCGCGGCGGTCGATGCCGGGTGGATTCCCTACGAGCACCAGGTCGGGCAGACCGGCAAGACCGTCTCACCCGATCTGTACATCGCCTGTGGGATCAGTGGGGCGATCCAGCATCAAGCCGGTATGCGCACCGCCAAGATCATCGTAGCAATCAACAAAGATCCCGAAGCACCGATCTTCAAGCTGGCGCACTACGGGATCGTGGATGATCTGTTCAAGGTTGTACCGGCATTGGAGGCCGCGTTTAAGGATAAGTTGGGATAGATTAGACCTCACCCCCAAAGAAATCTAACAGAACTATCAGGTGATTCTCTCCTTATGATGAAGAGGGGTGCGAACGGGACTCGTACCTCTCTTCGATTTGAGCACCACCGATCAAAAAAGCAAGCTTGTGGCTTGCTCATTCAACTTCTACTTTTTTCCGGATTTGATTACTATCTCCGCTTAGGCAGGCGGCGCTGCCCCTTGATATCCTTTTTTAGCACGCAGATAGTCAAGTGCCTCATCAACAGATTTGAAGACCTTTGCGTCCAGGTTTCCGAAAACCATCGATTTGAGACCTCTGACAGCCAGGTGTACCAAATCACTTTTATGAACGAAGATGACCTCTTGCAAATTGGGATGATGCCATAGAGGCTCCTCTCCGCGGGCATCTTTATTAGCAATATAGATTACATCATCAAGGGTAATTGCTCGCCGAGACACATCGATTATAAAGGACAGCGGTCTATCAGACTCCTCCAAAATTTCAATAACCTTTATGTCTGAAATCGGATCATCATCAACAAGACTATAATTTTCAAATACAGTCTGGAGGATAACTGTGTTATCTAACATCACCTCTATTGTGAAGTTCATCAGGCTCTCCTTGTCTGTAAACCGTTATCGAAAAAACCAGTAACATAAAACCACTACAGTCAGTACATTATAGTTTGGCATTGCTCAATAGTGCCAGTAATCAGTTGTTCCCCACAGCCATAACAAACAGGGGCTACGAACGAATTGTCAGGCCGTTACATTAGGGCCGCCGCTACGCGCACAGTTGGGGATTTTGTCAATTCATCTCCGGCAGGTCGCTCTTGCACCCTAACAAACATAAAAAGGTGTGGGTTTGAGCAATACTGATAGGTCTCTTCCAGCCAGCTTTCAGATTGGGCATGAAGCCACTATCGCCGGGGTAAAAAACGGGCTAAAATGACAATAATAGGTAGAAGGGTGAATTATTTACCAGCGAGAGGGATGATTATGCCAGACAAAGTGATTAAATTGTTATATGTAGAAGATGAACCTGCTATCGCCGAACTGCTAAAAAGCGGGCTGGATTTGTTTGGGATGGAAGTCAGCCCGATCTATGGAACCGCTGAAGACGCATTCCAGGCGATTATGTCGGGTGAGCCGCCCATGAGCGAATGCGATATGCTGATTTTTGACATCCGGCTGCCCGGTATGACCGGCTTAGAACTGGCAGAGAAACTACGCAAGGCCGGAGAGAAGCGCCCCGTTCTGATCGTATCGGCCTACCAACCACCACCCCGGATGCAGCTTCGAGAACTCAACGCGGAGTTCATGCCCAAACCGTTTGACTTTGCGGGGATCGTCAACAAGATTCAAGAATTGGTCGGGGGGAGGTAATACCCACCTATCCACCCGAATATCTGACATCGCGGCAATATCACAGAGCTATCAGATTTGAACCCAGGGAGGGGAAATGAAGAAGGTTGTGTTGGGTATTGTCATACTGATCGTGTTTGCCTGGTTGGCATTTCCCTGGTGCACCTGTTCGGTGGCGAGCGGCAGCGCCTCATTGACCGGGGCTCAGTTACTTTTCAACGCACGGGAAGTCGCTACCGGTGGAGGTTATTACTCTGACAATCCTACAATGCCAGAGATCATACAAATGCAGGTTTACCTGCTGTTGACCATCCTGACCGGTGTTGGAGCCTATTTTGTACTGCGGGATAGCCACTCGCCCCTGTGGTTTTGGATCGGGGCATTCCTTGTTTCCATCATCAGTCTCGCTATGTTGTTCATGGCATTTGCGAACATTGGCACCACCAGTATCCTGATCGGTTCCTATATAGAATTCTTTGCCGCCCTTGCACTGATTATCACCAGCATAGTGGGCGGGATTATTTCGCTTACCAAAGGTCGCAAGGGCAGCCCTGAAGCCATTCCTCATTAGCATCTCGACTAAAAAACCGTCCAGATGGGCGGTTTTTCTATTCAAAACGACTCACCCCAGCAATTTCTGTAAATCCTGCACAAACGAACCGGCATGAAGGGGTTTGGGATAATAGGCATCAAACCCGGCGGCCCGCGCATCCTCGGCGACGTTATGCGAGTGATAAGCCGTGAAGGCCACCACCAACAGGTCGGATATCTCCGGCTGGCTGCGGATTGCATTCAGGGCCTGCCAGCCATCCATCTCCGGCATTGCCAGGTCCATGATCACAAACTGGGGCCGGAGGGTTTGCAGTTGTTCAAGGCATTCTCTGCCATTATGGGCTACATGAACATCACTGCCGTAATACTGGAATATCTGGGTAACAAGCTGAACAACATCGTCCTGATCCTCGACGATCAGGACGCTCCATTCATTGGGTTCGAGCATAGATAGATTATTCCCCGTCAGAGTCAAGCTTTTCTAAAAGAGATCGGATGTCATCAACAAACACTTTGAGCGAGTAGGGTTTGGTGATATACCCGTCAAAACCACTTGCCAGCGCACGCGCCTTACTTTCCGGCATGGCGTGGGCCGTAACGGCAATCATCGGGATGGCGGCCTGTTCAGGATTGGAACGCACCTGCTTGAGCAGCTCCCAACCGTCCATCTCCGGCATTGCCAGGTCAACCAGCATCACGGTCGGCGTGACGGTCTTGAGTATCT
>JBNKDD010000504.1:0-3062 GCA_050288085.1 Anaerolineae bacterium | reverse complement strand
TAATAAGACCAGCAGAAAAAACAAACAACACACCCCGGTATCATTTGGGGTGTGTTCATATCAGCTTTCGCCTGACACCGAGGCATCATCAGAACCAACCATCAACTCATCGAGATAACGATCGATCAGGTTACTGGTCAGCAGCCCGATATGCTGGTTCTGGATAATCCCCTCTGAATCTACCCAGACCGTCACTGGAAGTCCTTTCACCCCATAGGCGTTGGCGATTTCTTCCGAGGAGTCAAGCACCACCGGGAAGGTCAGGCCAAACTCATCGACAAATTCCTGCACCTGTTCCCCTGTTTCGCCAACGTTCACCGCCAACACGACAAAATCGCTATTCTCCTGACCGGTATAAGCAGCCTGAAAAGCGGGCATTTCGGCCCGGCAGGGGGGACACCAGGTCGCCCAGAAATTGATAGCAACCACCTTCCCCTTTAAATCGCTTAACTCAATCGTCTCACCGTCGGGAGTCTGAGCGGAAATTGGTGGAGCAGGCTTACCCACCTGAACCAACGTAACCACATCGGCCTCATCCAGATTAAGGATCACTGCCCCCTGTGAATTGCGCTGTCTGTTTCCACCAATAATCAGAAACATCATGATCAACCCAATCAGAAACCCACCTCCAAAGATCAACCAGGCGGCGGACCGGGGACGGCGCGATTTTTCGTTCATCTCATGCTCATCATTCATGGAGATTGTCCTATGGAAGCCACTGCCCATCTAGTGCATTCTCAACCAGCAGTGATAGGCGTTCTGTGTCTACATCATAAATCCACAGTTCAGGGTGAGCAAGATTGCCATCCAGGTAAAAACGCTGCACCAGCAGCTGCTGCCCGGTTGGATCCCACCAGAAGCGTGTGTTGTTGTAATCTGGATCGTGGGTGATCTCGCGCAGTTCTCCCGTTTCGAGATTATATAACACGCCCTGTGCGGTGATCCCCTCCTGTCGATCCAGTCGGCGGCGGCTGAAGGCAATCCACTGTCCATCCGGTGACCAGGCCGGAGACGAATCTTCCTGTGCCTCGTCAAACACCGGAGATAGCCCAACCTCCCCTGCAAAATCAGCCCGCCACAGATAGGGGAAATACTGTCCCCCCACCGGTCGTATATCGACATACACCAGCCCGTCACTACCTGGAGAGAAGACACCCGACTCTCCAAAGCGGCAGGGGATCGCGATCCCTTCACCACCGCTTAACGGCAGCACCCTGATCGTACGGGCATCCACATCGAAATAGGCAAACCGGGTTCCATCCGGGCTGAAGACGGGGTCCGCCCCATTGACCTCTCTATCGGAGAACAACGCTGAATTCTCCCCGGTCTGGAGGTCATACAACCAGATTTGCGGCAGTCCCGTCAACCCTTCTGCTGTCAGTTCCCGGCGCTCATAGGCGATCAACTGCCCATCTGCCGACCAGGCCGGATTATCGCATAGCGCCGAGTCGCACGCCGTGATCGGCTGTCTATTCCCCGTCTGCAAATCGAATATCCAGATGTCGGTTGACACATCGTCGCCATAAACCGTCAGCGCGATCTGAGTCCCGTCGTGGTTAAGAGCGTAGTCCAGAATATCCGATGCAAACAACTCTTCAGGCGTGGTGCTCTCCTGATCGATCACCCATAAGCTCCGCGACGATCCATCTGCCGGTGCGAGATACATCAGGCGCGGCTGGCGCGGTTCGAACGACCAACTGAGTGTTTTATTGGATTGGCGGCCTGTGGTGCTCTCTACCCCGGCAGCTAATGTGACCGTATAAACCTGATCAGTTTGCAGCGCCCGATTGGGGATAAAAATCAGGGTATTGCGCTCCCAGTCGAATCGCCCGTCTACTGCCGGTTCGATACTGAGATGTTCTTCCGCACTGGTCGTATCGACCATCTCGCCAAACGTGACCTGTATAGAAGTAGTGACCGGCGGTGTATCGTCCCTGCCGGGCGCGTACCCGACAACCGGCACGCCGACATGGTCGCCCAGGGCAACCACCCCCCCGGTCAACAATACCAATCCGGCCATTATGCTCAAAACCAGGCGATCAAATGAGTCCATCCGCATAATACTACCAACTGACCCGCCCCCGCGCATCCGTAGAATCGCCCGGCTTTGCCTGACTTGACCTAAAAGTACAACCGGTAATACACTAGGGAAAGGTATTCTTTACCGCATGGCCTCAGGCCAATTCGTCTAAGGAGGACTAATATGCGGGTTTCACATGCACTGAGGATGGTAGCTCTGGTCGGTATCATCGCTGTTGGCCTGGTATTTGTGACACCAACAGCCGCCCAGGTAGAAGAAGGAGCCTGGTTAGTTGAATACTATGAGGGTGTGGAGCTTCAAGGGGAAGTGCTGGCTTCTGAAACAATTCCAGGTCCGTTCCTGAACGTGACCTGGGCACATGATGTTTCGCCGGCTGAGAATGTCCCGGAAGCGAACTGGTCCGCACGTTACAGTTCCCTGGTGACTTTCCCTGGTGGCAATGTCAAGTTCTTATTGAGGGCCGATGATGGCGCTCGGATGTACGTCAACGAACAGATAGTCCTTGACGCCTCGAACTATGATCTGACCGGCGGCGGATTTATAGCGCGGGTACTCCCCGTACCAGCCGGAACCTATCTGGTTCAGGTTGAATATCTGGAAACAACCGGCAACCGTTATGTTGACGCCGAGTTCCTGGATACCACTGACGAGCCGGGCGAAGCCGATAAAAACTTCACCTTCCCTGGCCTTCCCAGTGGGACAGGCGGTGGCACAGATTCCGAGTCCGGCAGCGGTGGCCCAGGCAATCAACTACCACCCGGTATCCTGATCGATGAAAGCGACCACTTCTCATTTATCTGGAACGGTTTTGAAAATTGGGGCTTCGCAACCGGCGGATTCTATAACAACGCTTTTGCCTACACCGGTAACGAAGAGAGATCCTATGGCTTGTGGGGCCGCTGGAACGTGATCCTCCCCAGGCCGGGAGATTGGGAAGTCTTCGCCTATATCCCCGACCAATCCGGGGCAACCACCAACGCTCGTTATCATGTCTTTGCAGCTGGTATTTTAAGCCCCGATA
>JBNKDD010000503.1:0-3074 GCA_050288085.1 Anaerolineae bacterium | reverse complement strand
AGCCAACGCAGAGCGGCGGCGAGTCAACCGTTTGTGTCCCGCCCGCCGATGTCCCCCTACCGGCTGAACCACCGGCTTTTTCCGATCTGCCGGATTTCCTCCAGACCTATCTCTCGGCAGGCGGATCGGTTGACACGCTGGCGGCAAAGTTCCAGGAATGGGGCGTGATCGATGAGCAGGCCGACCCACCATCCGGGACCGTCCGGGGCGACCTGGACTTTACCGGGGATGGGATCGCCGATGTGCTGGTCGCCGCCCGTGATCTCGCTCAATTCCCGATAGGCCCCTATTGGCCGGGCAACCTGTTCCTGCTTACCTGTCAGAATGGGCAGTTTGTCATGCAATATACGGTCGCACCCACCGATATGTACCCGGAACTGGTCACCCCGCAGATCTACGCCCTGGACGACCTGACCGGCGACGGAGTGCCCGACGTCCTGTACGACATGCCAACCTGTGGAGCAAGCACCTGTTTCAGCAATGCCCAGGGCGTACGCTGGGATGCATCGACCGGATCATTTGTGACGCTGCTGCCGGAGCCGATCAACCAGCCCTATTCGGATTTCACCATCACCGATCAGACTGGCGACGGCCTGCTGGATATTGTGGTGGACGGCGGCATGATGGGATCGGCGGGAGCCGGGCCACAGCGTGCCTACCAGTATATTTACAGCTGGGATGGGTCGCTGTTTACGCTGGAAGAGCAAACCCTGATTTCTAACCAGCACCCGATCCACCTGGTCAACGATGCGGATGATCTGCTCATCGCCGGGGATTATGCAGGGGCTATAACCCTGTACGAGCAGTCCTACACCGATCCGAGCCTGGAGCGAGAATTGTGGGATGCCTACGAAGGCTGGCAGCGTGACCTGGAAGCCTACGCCCGTTACAAGATGATCATCGCAACGGTGCAGTTGGGTGATCAGGCCGGGGCGCAGGCGCTCTATGATCAACTGCTCGCCGATTACCCGGACGCGGCTCAACCGGGCGGCGTGTACGTCGGGTATGCCCGGCTGTTCTGGGAAGCATACACGGATAGCGGCGATGTAGGATCGGCCTGCGAAGCAGTGACCTCCCAACTGCCGGAGGATTTCTCCGGCCAGATAACGCTAAATATGTACGGCTATGCCAATAAATACTACGAGGCGCTGGATATGTGTCCCTTTGTCACACCGTAACGACAATCATCATTGGACACCTTTTACTTGGGGCCCTGATAGCGCTGGTGCTGCTGGCAGGCTGTGGGTTGGACCTGGGTAAACCACAAAACTCGGAAGAGGTACTCGCGAAATTCGCAACCCTGCTGTTATAAGCGGAATTTCCCGAATCCGATACAGAATGACCATGCATTAATCATCGCCGCTGCCGAACTGGCGGATGTTGAGTTGGCTTCCGGGCAGCGTTGGTATCACCTCCAGCACATCGCCCCGGATGGGACAGTACTGGTTGATGCGAACATAACGCTATAAGCACCTGTCAAGCATGGGGCGACGAGAACAAGCCTTCGATTTGCGTCGCCCCTACCGGACAATCTCCCGCTCGGCGACTCGCAGCCGGGCGCTGCGTGACCGGGGATTCTGCGCGATTTCCTCGTCAGTCGCCCCGACCGGCTTCCGGGTGATGATCTTCAAGCGCACCTCCTTATCACAGGTACAGACCGGCTGCTCCGGTGGGCAGATGCACTCGGTCGCTTCGTAGCGGATAAACTGCTTGACGATCCGATCCTCCAGCGAGTGGAAGCTGATCACCGCCAGCCGCCCGCCCGGTTTGAGCAGTTCGACCGCCTGGGGCAGCACATCCCGCAGCGTTTCGAGTTCATCATTGACCGCAATCCGCAGTGCCTGGAAAGTACGAGTCGCAGGATGGATCGGCGTTTTGCCCGGTCGATATTTGGGACGGGGCATAACCCCGGCGATCAGATCGGCCAGTTGTTTAGTCGATTCGAGCGGACGCGCCCCGACGATCACGCGGGCGATCTTTTTGGCGTAGCGTTCCTCGCCATATTCCCGGATGATCTCGGACAGTTCGTATTCCCCCCAGGTGTTGACCAGTTCGGCGGCGGTGCGGCTCTCACGCTGATCGAACCGCATATCAAGCGGCCCTTCCTCCCGGAAGCCAAAGCCCCGCGCCGGGTCATCGACCTGCATCGACGAGTAGCCCAGGTCAAGCAGGATACCATCTACCGCGCCGAATCCCATCTCCGGGGCAATCCGGCCCATCCCGGCATACGAGGCATGAACCGTCTGCGCCCGGTCACCGAACCGGGCGAGATTGGCCCGTGCAATGTCAAGCGCCGCTGCATCCCGGTCAAAGCCCAGCAGCCGACCATCCGGTCCGGTTGCATCGAGGATCGCAGCGGCGTGTCCCCCCGCCCCCAGCGTCCCATCGATGAACAATGCGCCGGGTTGGGGATTTAGATATTCAAGAACGGTGTCCCGCAGAACGGGAATATGCGGTGGTTGGTTTGAGTTTTCCATCATTACAGATTCCAAAACTTGAGAGTTTCCTTTTCACGACAAAGAGCACCAGCTTCTATGGCAAGTCTAACAAAGGCCCTTAGCACGGCCTTCTCTTCTGCTGAAAACGCAGACAATTTGTATCTAAACCTTTCCGCATGCTTGCTCCCAGGAGGATAAAGCGGCTGTAAGAACCAGTAGACCCAATCACTATAGCCACACGGTTTCAACACTGGAATCAGAAAGGCAGGCAGGTAAAAACGAATAGCTTCCGGTGTAAGCCAGGTCAGGTCATCCGCATAATATAGAATGTCTTCTGATAACTCTTTCCAATGTTTTCCCCTGATGGCTTCAGCGAATTTCACGCTCTCCCAGCGTTCTTTGCTGGCGGCCAGATGATCATCCCCCGGATAGTCGACATCCGCAAAGGTTTCCTCAATTACAGTTATCAGTTTCTTCTCGAACATTTCAATTAGTTGATCTTCTTCGCCGTCTGCCAACAGGCCATAATTTTTATATAGAAAGTTAAGCGCAGCAAAGGCTTTATCCATTTCTTCGGTCAGTTCATCGCCAGCATAAGACATAGTGAATCACTCCTTTCACATGTGGAATCAAAGG
>JBNKDD010000502.1:0-3077 GCA_050288085.1 Anaerolineae bacterium | reverse complement strand
AGCCAAGCAAGGCAAACGTGTCAATCTTGAGATAGTGTAGTACATCGTAACTCAATAGCCATATGGCACCATCACGTAACACTAATCAGCATCGCTCAGGCTCAGAAGGGCCTGAGTTCTTAATTATAGGTAAGATCACCCGCCCGCATGGTATCCGGGGGGAGGTTGCCATGCGGGTTTTGACGGCTCATCCTGACCGGCTCCCTACCCTTGAAACTCTTTACATAGGTGAAACCCGGCGACCTTACCAGGTTAAACAGGTGCGCCGCCACAAACAAGGGATGATCGTCCTGTTGGATGGGATGGGGGATCGGGACGAAGCCGAAACACTGCGTGGGCAGTTTGTTTATGTCCACATCAAGAATGCGGTTCCACTGGAAGAGGGTGAATATTACCTGTTCCAGATTGAAGGGATCAAGGTAGTCTCCGATACGGGCGAGGAACTCGGTCGCTTGACCGATCTGATCGAGACAGGTGCAAACGATGTGTATGTTGTCACATCTCCAGACAACCGGGAAATCTTGCTGCCCGTCATCCCAGAGGTGATCCGGCGGGTTGATGTATCTGCCGGGATAATGACCGTCCATCTACTCGATGGGTTAGTTTAAAGGTCTAGTAGAGGAAGTGAGTAACCAATGCCTGACAATCGTACCTATCCGATGACACGCGAAAAGTTGGAGGAACTGCGTGCCGAACTTAAGCATAAGCTTGAAGTAGAAAAACCGGCGTTGGCAGCTCGTCTGAAGGCCGCTATTGAAATGGGCGACCTTTCCGAAAATGCGGAGTACCACTCTGCAAAAGAAGATCAATCTTTTCTCCAGGGCCGGATCGACGAACTGGAGGAGATGATTCGCGGCCATACGATTATTACCAAAGCCGAAGGCGGGATTGTTCAATTAGGCAGCCAGGTAGTCGTCGTCGAAGAGGGCGAGGATGAGCCTGAAACCTACTACATGGTTGGACGGGTCGAGGCCGACCCGCGAAACGGTAAGATTTCGGATGAGTCGCCGATTGGCCTGGCGTTAATGGGTCGTAAGTCAGGCGACAGGGTGGTTGTCAAGGCCCCGGATGGTAATCTGACTTTCAAGATTATTGAAGTCCTTTAGGGCCTATACAAACCCGGCTTGAAAAAGCCCTGCGGGGCTACTCCACGCAGTATCTAGCATTCCTTAATATAAAACTCTTGCCGTGACATTTGTCACTTGACCTGTGGTTTCTTCAATTGCTATGCTAAAAGTTGTTGGACAACTGCCAAGTTGCGATTAGAAATAGCCGCCGCGAATTAACTTCGTGGCTCATAGAGCGCGCTCAACCTACCAATAATCAATGAGGTAACTCAGCCCGGTGTTCCTTGACCGCCCGGACTCACTTGCTATACAGGTAGCGGATCAGCTTCGCAAAAGGCTGCGAAGTGATTACTCTACCGGTGGGCAGCTTCCCTCTGAGCCTAAACTGGCATCTGCATTTGGGGTAAGCCGGGGGACGGTGCGCCAGGCCCTGACCATCCTGGAGCGCGAAGGGGTTATTTTTCGCCGCCAGGGGTCGGGAACCTATGCCAATAAATATGTTTTACGAATTCAGGCCCGTGCTGAGAAAGCTCATGAGTTTACCAAACTGCTCGGTTTGGCAGGCTTTACACCCGGCATTGAACTGATCTCCATCGAACGCCAACCACTGCCAGAAGATATCGCTGCCCGCATGGATTGGCCTATCACACAGGCATTGATGATTCAAAAGCTGTTCCTGGCAGACGGCTGTCCGGCGATCACCTGCCTTGACGTTATCCCCGAATCGCTGATCTGTGATGTTTATGATGATGAAGAACTTAACCAACCAATCTTTGACTTCCTGGATAAACGCTGTCACCAATCGGTTGCACAAGTCCTGACCGAGATTATTCCGGTGGTGGCGGATGCAGACCTGGCGGAACGCCTCGGTATGACTCCGGGAGAACCCCTGCTGCGTTTTGAGGAAGTCGGGTTTAACCAGACCAACCAACCGGTGCTTTTCTCACGGGTGTATTACAACGATCAATTTATCCGCTTTTCGGTTTTACGGAAGAAGGTGTAAATCTTGCCTAAGGTTCTTTCTGTTTCAGAACGCAAAACCCTGATCGAGTCCGCATTAGGCCGTGTCCCACTGGATGTCGTCATCGAAAATGTGCGGGTTGTGAATGTGTATACCGGCGCGATTGAGGACGGATCAATTGGGATTACGTTGGGGCGGGTGGTCACCATTGATGCCGAAGGCCTGGGACGCGCTGAGGTGTTTGATGGCGGTGGGCGGTATGCTATCCCCGGCTTTATCGATTCGCATGTTCACCTGGATTCCTCGCTGGTGACTCCTGAGAATCTGGGAGAATTGATCGTGCCGCGGGGGACAACCGTCATGCTGGCCGATCCGATGGAAAGTGCTAACGTGGGCGGATTTGAGGGGCTCAAAGCGCTGCTGCATATGTACGACTACCTACCCTATCACCTGCTGATCGAGGTATCCTCCCGTGTGCCGACTGCGCCCGGATTGGAAACGACCGGCGGTGAATTGGGGCTGGAAGAAGTCAAGGCGATCCTTGAATGGGAATCATGCATCAGCCTGGGAGAACTTGACCCCTCAAAAGTGCTGGGACTGCGGGATGAATACCTGGCGAAAGTCGTCGCAGCCCATGAGATCGGCAAGATTGCAAATGGGCATGCTGCCGGTTTGACCGGTCGTAACCTGGAAGCTTACGCCTGCGGTGGGCTGTCTGATGATCACGAGTGTGTGGACTATGAAGAAGCGGTCGCCCGGCTGCGGTTGGGGATTCCGATCTTTGTCCGTGAGGGCAGCACCGAGCGTAATCTGGAACCGATTGTAAAAGGGATTGTCCAATCGGGGATCGCTACCCATCATATGATGTTCTGCACCGACGATAAACACCCGGACGATATCCTCGAAGAAGGGCACATTGACTATATGGTCAATCGGACTATCGAGTTGGGGCTGCCGCCAATCCAGGCGATCCAGATGGCGAGTGTCAATGCGGCGGTGCATTTCCGGGTTGATCAACTGGTGGGGAGCCTGTCGCCGGGGCGGTGGGC
>JBNKDD010000501.1:0-3113 GCA_050288085.1 Anaerolineae bacterium | reverse complement strand
TGATCCCGGCCCAGCCATCCATGTCATATGCCGAGGCCGCGGTGATAGCATATATCCTTGCCGATCAGGGCGATATGGAGCAAGCTATTAGACTGATGCTTCAAGTACTTCAGGCTGTTCCAGACGTACCACACCTGCCCTGGCTGATTAACTGGTTAACTGACACGAAGAAATTACGCCGACTGTCTCCACAGACCATGAAATCGGTTTTTGCGGCTCTGGGGACTCTGGCCGATAAGGCTCCCAAGTTCAGGCCGCAGTTTATTCAGATTGTCCCCAGCCTGGAAAAATACGTTCAGTCACACCCAAAAGATGGTTTGTTGATAGGATTCTTCTCTGCTTTTGTGCGGCGTCTGGGAGAACAAGAAAAAGCAATCGCCTATGCACGTAAGGGCTACCAGACTACGCCAGATTACTTTGCAGCCGTCTTTCTGGGCGCAGCCTATCGTGCTGCTGGATCGTTTGATGAGGCTGTCACTGCATATAAAAAGGCCCTGGATCATAATCCCAACGATGCTGAAGTGAAGCTGGATATAGCCGATATATATATTGTGTGATATGGAGCAAGTAGAGCACGGACTGGCGTATTATGAGCAGGCTCTATCCATCAACCCGGAGCATCCCTGGGCAGCAGTGAAGTATTATTACCACAAGTATCAACTCACTCGCGATGAAAGTTGGAAGGCCAGGCTGGCTGAATTTGTTAAAGCCCATCCTGATGATGCTCATGCTTCACATATGTTGGGGAGGTTGGGCGATCCGTTCATCGACTTTCTACCAGAACCCAGAGACGCAACCCTGGGTATATTGCGACAGCTTGTTGCTGAGCAGGTAAAGCCCGATTCAGGCATCAATATGGGTCTTTCGGCCCTGGAATCTCCAAGCGCCAGAATGGCTGTCGAGATGTATACCGGTCACCCAATGGCCGTGGGTGTTGCCGATATACAATCTCCGGACCCACGCTATCCGCGCCGCGAGGTCAGGTATTTGCTCTGGAAATATCAAGGGACTGATCCAATCCGTGCTGTCGACCCACCACAACAGGCTGCTATAGACGCTGTATTATCGCTGTTTCGCCAGCCCTATTCGCTCCAGGGTTGGACAAACCTTGCCCGGCCAATTGCCGCCCAGCTTGGAACAGACTATCTAAAGGATTTGCTTGGGGTGATGGTCTATCCTCCTGAGCCGGAAAATGATGCTCCAATCTGGATGTGGATTTACCGATTACAGGTAGCCGCTGCCCTGATCATCGCCCAGCTTAATGAACCCTGGCGCACATCACGCAGGCGAGAAGCCCTGATTTCTATTGCGCTTGGTCCCCTGGATTGGACCATCGATGCCGCTTTGGTGGCCCTACTTTCAGTCTGCCTGCGGACAGAAGAAGCGCGAGCAGACATGATCAAAGTCGTGAGAGAACTCATCGAGAATCCTCCACTGCCTGGTGCAGTGTTGTATCTCGGTGCACTCGTGCATTGTGGGTTACAGCTTCCTGACTTGCCGCCAGACCTGCGCAAAAAGCTGGAAAGTGAAAAATAATACCTTTAATCGTTTCATTCGATCCCGACAATGATCGCGCGGGAATCCTACGGCCCGCGCTTTGATGTGGCTTCCTGGGGTTGATCGGGTAAAATCCTGTGCCGCTATGGTCAAAGAAACATTACGTACTCATCCCTGGGCAGTGTTGATCACCTTACTCTATCTGGTGATGGGGGTGATCTACAGCATCGTTAATCCCATTCACGAAGCAACCGACGAACTGCGCCACTATCGTTACGTGCGCTACATCGCCGACCTGGGACAGTTACCGGTTCAATCCGATTCCAACGAAAACGCACAGGCGCACCACCCTCCACTTTATTACGTGACAGCCGCTCTGGCGAGTTTCTGGGTGCACCCGCCCGATCCGCTCTATGACCCGCCTGCCAACCCTCATTGGGGATATCGCAACTGGGAAGTCAACACTGACAACAAGAACATCCAGTTACACGGCCCGGATGAAGCATGGCCCTATCATGGACATGCATTAGCGGCTCACATTGCCCGCTGGGTGACGCTGCTCTGGGGTGCAGCGACCGTTGCCCTGACCTATGCCATTGCCCTGACCTTGTTCCCGGATAAAAAATCAATCGCTGGGGTGGCAGCCTTACTGATCGCCCTGAACCCGATGTTTCTCTATCTCGGTGCCGCCGTCAACAATGATGTGCCCGCTGCCTTGATCGGTGCCGCCGTCACCCTGACGGCCTTGCGAGTCATGCAAGATGGCCTGACCACCCGCCGGATGATCTGGTTAGGGGTCTGGTATGGATTGGCCTCGCTGGTTAAGTTCAACCTGGTTGCCATGCTGGGCGTGATCGAACTGGCTCTGCTTCTCCACCTGATCCTCATCCCCAAGCCTTTGGCAGATGAGCCGAAAAAGTGGGTAATCTTCCTCAAAGCGAATGCCATTATCCTGGCATTGACGCTCGTATTGTCCGGGTGGTGGTATATCCGCAATACTACCCTTTACGGCGAGCCAACCGGCTTTATCCGCCTGACCGAAATCTGGGGATTCCGCGACCCCGGAGCCGGAGTTCAATTGGCCGGACGCGAATTGATCTATGCCTGGACGAGTTTGTGGGGGCGGTTTGGTTATGGGCAAATTCCCCTCCCGGACGGCTTTTACATCACGACGGCAGTTGTCTGCGGCCTGGGCCTGATCGGCTTGATCGGCTGGCTGATTGTCCGGCGGAAGGATGTTACCTCCCGGCAGTGGGCGATGATTGGGTTGCTTGTCACATCGGCCCTGATCAATTTTGCAGTGCTCTATGCCTATATCACCGTCAGTCCGGCAGGCGCAATGGGGCGCTTTTTCTTCCCCGGTTTACCTGCTTTTGTGATCCTGGTGGCGGTAGGATTGGTGAGCTTCATCCCGGAGCGCGGGCAGCTTGCCGCACCGGTTATCGTTGGTGGCCTGATGCTCGGCCTGACCCTGTATGCATTGACCGGCTACCTCGCTCCGGCTTACGCCATCCCGGACCAGATTGAACCGCCCGACGAGGCATTGGGCATTATGGTGGGGGACGTAGCTCGCATCCTGAGCTACCAGATCACCCCGGATGAAGCGCAGCCTGGTC
>JBNKDD010000500.1:0-3128 GCA_050288085.1 Anaerolineae bacterium | reverse complement strand
CGTTTGTTCGGTCAATTCGTCATCGCCACAGGCAACCAACACCTGGTTAAAAACAACGTCGTTCAGAACCTCGAAATGATTTTCTTCAAGTTCTCTCTTGAACTGAGCGGCTCGTTCATGTAGCCCCCAAACCATATCGTTGATCCCCGATTTGCCCAGGTACTTCATGGTCGCCCACAGCTCGACCACCCTGGCCCGCCGTGACATTTCGGGTGTATAGAACATGCCGTCTTTCTCTTCGCTGACAATGATGTAGCTGCCGGTCATGTGGAGCGCCGACACCAACGCATCAGCGTCTGCGCACAGAATAATGCCGCAGTCATACGGGGTATTGAGCGTCTTGTGCCCGTCAACCGACCATGAATTGGCCTTTTCGATTCCCCTGGTCAGGTAGCTTAATTCTTTCGCCGCCGCTGCCCATAAGCCGAATGCGCCATCAATATGCACCCAGGCATTGGCCTGATTGGCCTTCTCGCAGATCTCGCCAAAGGCATCGAATGAACCGCTGTTCACATTCCCAGCCTGGAGGATCAGCAGCGTCCTATCATCCAACTCAGGGATCAAATCGGGGATGATCCGTCCCTGATCATCGGTATCAACCCATTCGATATTTGCTTTCCCAAACCCCAGCAAACCGATGGCTTTCAGAACAGTTGTATGGGCCTGCCTGCCGGTCACCACCCGGATAGGCGGAGCACCAAATAAACCCTGCTCATTAATATCCCAACCCATTCGATTGAGCAGCCGGTATCTCGCCGCCGCCAGCCCTGAAAAAGTCGCTAACGATGTCCCACTGACAAACCCGGCCACCGTACTTTCTGGTAGGTTGAACAACTCTTTTAGCCAGTTTTCGACGATCATTTCGAGCTTTGACGTTATCGGCGAGATCACCTGCATTGCTGCATTTTGATCCCAGAAGGTTGACAGCGTTTTGGCCGCCATCCCTGCCGGGACAGCGCTGCCATTCACAAAGCCAAAATATCGCCCGCCGACCTGGGCCACCGTAGCCGGAGAACCGTATTCTTTCAACAGATCAATAACCGTAGAAGCCGCCACCGGTGCCTCTGGCATAGGTTCCTCTAAATCGGCCAGCCGCTTGATAGCCTCTTCGGTCGGGTATACGTTGCGATCAAGGGCTTCAGCCAGGTATTGCACACCGTAATCATAGGCTTTCTTGAACAACCCCTGATCGCGAAAATCCTCATAGAGTGTGTCTTGTATACCTTTAGATTCTTTCATATTGAAGGGTTCCTTTTTTAGTGTTGGATGTCACGGCAGATAGGACGTGATCTTGATGGCCCTGGTGATTGCTTCCCCGCTGTTTTGATAGCGGTGAGGCTGGTCGGCCTGGAAGCTAATAAACTCTTCTTGACGAACCAGATACTCCTCACCGGCAACATAAATTTCCATCTGGCCCTGGATCACAAATATATGTTCCTCAACATTTCCCTGATGGGCTTCCGAATCGATGACCGTCCCTGGATCGATTTCAACGTAATAAGTTTCAAATGATCTTTCAGGATCAAATGCCGTAAGCGGGAAAGCCCGGAAATGGTCGGTATCATCCGCCAGCGGCGCGGATTCTTTGAATCCCCCGATGGTGACCGCCGCGGTTTGTTCCCTGAGCAGTGCCGCAAATGGAATCCGCAGGCCATTTGCTATTTTCCAGATGGTAGCGATGGTCGGGTTAGACTGCCCGATCTCAATCTGGCGCAGCATGCTCTTGCTGACCCCCGTCATCTCCGAAAGTTGATCGAGGCTCAGGTTCCGATCTTCCCGAATAGTTTGCAGATTTCTGGCTATGGTTTCACCGGGTTGTTTCATATAGCGTCCCTTTTGACGTTTTAGCGCACAGATAGTACACTATAGCGCCTGAATGATTGTTATAGTGTACCGCCTGAGCGGTAGGCTCACAAGAGGATAAACTCATGAATATTGATTTCTTTGCGTTGACATCCTTCGTCGTGATCGCGACTTTCACACCTGGCCCAAGCAATATCTCCAGCGCTTCAATGGGAATCCTCAATGGGTTCAAGAAGACACTGCCTTTCCTGTTTGGGGTTTGGGTTGGCTTTTTCCTGGTGATGCTGCTGTGCGGGTTGATCTCTTCTACCCTGTTACGGATACTCCCCGGCATCGAGAAGATCCTCCGATACCTGGGAGCGGCTTTTATTCTCTGGCTGGCCTACCAGACGCTCAAGGCCAGTTACACCTTTGAGGAAGGTGAGCAGGTATTGTTAGGCTTCCCCCAGGGTTTTGTGCTGCAACTGGTCAATCCCCCGGCCATCATCTATGGGCTGACCCTTTACTCCACACTTCTTGGGGGACTGGCCGCAAAACCACTCCCCTTGTTTGTATCCGCTGTGGCGATTGGGTTGGTTGGTTTTGCCGCCGTCTCGACCTGGACTCTCTTTGGTGCCGCCATCAGAACTTACCTGAACCGTCCGCTGGTGAACCAACTGTTAAACACCGCCCTATCACTTCTTCTCGCCTTTACGGCGATAAAGCTCTCCGGGGTATTAGACTTCATATTCGCCTGAACCGTTCTCAAAATCGACACGGTCTGGAAGTACCATAATCACGTTTATTTGTTATCCTTATGAGGGGGCATTGATCCAGGGGATGAGACCACGAACAATACCCCCTCATCATATTGCATGCCTTACAAAGGGGTACTTCAATGAATACGGATTTTATAACGCTGGCGTCTTTTGTCGTGATAACGACTTTCACCCCAGGCCCCAACAATATCTCCAGTGCATCGATGGGGATTCTCTACGGGTATAGAAAAACGCTGCCCTACCTGTCTGGAATCGTGAGCGGATTTTTCCTGGTCATGCTGTTATGTGGGCTGATTTCTTCGACGCTGCTGAGGATACTCCCCGGTGTGGAGAGCATTCTCAGATACCTGGGGGCCGTTTATATCCTGTGGCTGGCCTATCATACCCTCAAAGCAAGTTATACATTCGAAGAAGAACAGCAGGTATTGATGGGGTTCCCGCAGGGATTTCTCTTGCAGCTGCTTAATCCCAAGGCGATTATTTACGGATTGACCCTGTACTCAACCTTCCTGGGCGGAATCGCGGGGAATCCATTTTTCCTGATCGTTTCTGCTGTAGTTTTTGCGA
>JBNKDD010000499.1:1131-3133 GCA_050288085.1 Anaerolineae bacterium | reverse complement strand
CAACCAGGATCAGCGGTTTCTCAGAAACCTCGCGCACGGCCTTGATTGCGGCCACGAAAGCATCAGCGCTGCCTTGCGCTGCTTCTACGGCAAAGCCATCCAGTTCCAGATCGATACCAACATAATTGACCTTATAGGCATTCGCCGGTTCGATCTTGGTTTTGATATCCTCAACGGATTCGTCATCGTACACGCGCACGAACAGGCTAGGCTTATTATAGAAGGTCTTCTCATGTCTAAAAAGTACGATCTCGTTACCGGACTGAATTTCGTGCCCGTCGGCTGACACCTTGATCAGCCGGACAGGTGGCTGCGAAGATTCTGCCAGTTGTGCTCGAGATTCTTCGCTCACATGCGGGCAGGCATCCAGTTCAACCTGTTTGGCAGCTAGCTTCATAGCGAAGGCCAGACAGGTGGGGAACCCACAATCCTTACAGTTTGTCTGTGGGAGCAGTTTGTAAATTTGAATACCACTTAGGGCCATCTTGTCTCTCCAATCTCGCTATGCCGATTCCAGATCGTCGATTACGTCTTTGACGCGCTGCACACTCACCGGGTGGCGCAAGATCACGATATCACCACCAGATTCGATCAACGCTGTTGTCGTTAGGGTTTCCCAGGTAATGCCGCGTTCTTCCCAATCCCCCCAGGCTCCTGGTACATCATCACCAACTTTCGATTCCTTGGTCTTCCAGGTCTCGTAACCAATCGACAAGATCATCGGCATTTGGGTCGTCGAGTCGCCCTGTAGGGCGGCCATACGCAAGCGTTCCATCACCGAGTAACCATACTCAATGCCATAGCCCAGCGCGCCGACGGTCGGATCCATTACAATACGATCCAACGGCATACCCATGTCGCTGATCAAAATGTTGAGCTGCTTGGCCAGATTGACATCCATTGCCGTTCGGGCAGTCACTAAGTGGCCGTTCGCCATCGCAGAGGCTACAATCGTGCGGTAGTTCTTATCCTCGCAGATGCCCAACAAAAGACGTTCGCCTTTGGTCGCTTCTGCGATCGGGACGAGCAGTTCATTGTCTTTTTCTGCTTGCCCGGGGCCATAGACAATTAAGGGCAATCCAGTGGCCTCCAGAACGGACTTGACAACCTTGACGGCATTCTCCGGTGTATTCGGATTACCGGCGCTGTCTGTCAGGCTCAACGTCAACTGAATGACATCTGCACCTTTTTCTTCAGCTGCTTTTGCCCATTTCGCCGGATCATCGAGCACATCCCCCCACTCTTTCAGGAGCAATTCGGACCAATCCTCTGGACGTTTATCCAGGATTTCAATCCCAATTACCGGCTTATTCGGAGCTACAGCTTCGAAGTTCAGGTGCGGCAGCGTCTTCTGCCCACCCACTGTTACCGTACTGGTACGAGTGCCGCCATCAACTGATGTAGCACCCAGGGTTACTTCCAGCACAGAACCCGCCCAGGTGTCTTTCGGTACCTCGGTCTTGGTTTCTGCCGTCATCCAGGGCTTATCGGATTTCAGCTTCGCCTTACGAGTAGGTTGCTCTGGTTCAACCCCTCCTTTAACCGGAGATTCCGCAGTTGGCACAACAGGCATGCTCTCGGTCGGGATCTGAAGTTGCTCCATATCCACGCCGCCAAGTTCAGCCAACGCCGCAACCAACGCCTTGCGCAGGATGTTCACGGCGCGCTCTGCTGACGAGCCATCGACTGGCGCTTGCGACGCGAGTGTCGCAGGTTTGACTTCCGCTTTTGGTGGCTCCGGTTTTACCGGTTCAGTCGCAGGCTCTTCTGCTTTCGGTTCTGCTTGCTTAGGCTTCTGTGCTGCAGCTTCAACGACAGCTTCAGCCTGGGCAATTACATCCGCCTCAGAGTCTTCGGCTGCTGTAGCTGCGGCAGATTCAGCGGCCTTGGTCTGCATTGATTCCATCTCGAGCACCGGGTGCTTCTTTTCTTTCACCCAGGCCATCAACTGCTCGACGTCGGTCACGGTCTCGCTATCCGCAATACGATCGATCAGGTCAGG
>JBNKDD010000499.1:0-1122 GCA_050288085.1 Anaerolineae bacterium | reverse complement strand
CTTTTCTTTCACCCAGGCCATCAACTGCTCGACGTCGGTCACGGTCTCGCTATCCGCAATACGATCGATCAGGTCAGGGATTCCTTCCCGTTCAGCCACAGCCTGGAATTCCATTGACATACTATCTTTGAGATTCTTGCTCATCCAGACCACACGCTTGAAACCACCGTCCGCCGAGATGAACTTGGGGCTGACCAGATAGAACTTGCCGACGCCCATCACACCAGGGGTTTGCAAGCCGCCACCGGCAATCCCCGCCAGCGTACTAAATTTCATCCCAGCCGGGGTCATGCCAGTATCTTCACGACTGACCACCATCACGCCATTTACTTCAGGAATGAACATCACGATACATTCGAAGCAGCCGCAGGCCGTCATCGGGTTTTCCATGATCGAATACATGGATACGGTATCGATGGCACCGTGTGACCCAGCCTTGGCGTATTCATTCGTACCTGAGAAGTAACCAACCTCTTCGTTGATAGTCTTCTTCTTGGGGATCGGCTGGTTGGGGCCGGTCGGGTTGATGCTGAACGAAGCCTTGCAATCCAGCCAGTTGTAAGCGCCGCACAAACCCAGGCGTTCCGGGCTGACGATACAAACGTGATCCGGTGCAAAAGACTGGCACAGCGTGCAGGAGTAGAATTCATCGACCGAGGTGTCGGTCATATCCGCCAGGCGTTTGTTGCGGAAGTCGTAGGCTTCGCGTGCTTCGGCTAACCATTTGGCGTGCTCCTCGGGATCAGTGTAGACCGTTACTTCAACCTTGTCCACAATCGCGCCGAAGTCAGCATGGAAGCGGGCGTGCAGGATCTTGCCAAAGTGTTCCAGATCGAAGCCCTTATCGGCCGCTGCATTCGAAATACGGATCCAGGTAATATCGCGCTGCCCAATGTGCTGGATGCCGGAGGCACCATTGACGAAGTCATGGATCTGGCGCTCGAGCACCGGCTCGAAATCTTTCTGCATTTCGCGCCCGGCTACCTTGATAACCACACCCATATCCATTGATCCGCCCGGAGGCACATCATCCAGCCCAGGACCAACGATTTCGACTTTACCATCGGTAACTTCATCCAGTTTCGCCATGGAGAGGTATTCGAAAGATTGCGAGTTCTTCCC
>JBNKDD010000498.1:0-3136 GCA_050288085.1 Anaerolineae bacterium | reverse complement strand
CGTTTCACGGCCCGATGCGGATGCGGATCGCCCTGGCGAACAGCTTCAATATTCCCGCCGTACAGACCCTGCGCCACCGGGTTGGAGTCGATTACCTGCTCTCCTTGATGCACCGCTTTGGAGTCAGTACCTTAAATCAAGACCCCAGCCAGTACGGTTTATCGCTGACGCTGGGTGGTGGGGAAGTCAGCCCGATTGAGCTGACACAAGCCTATGCCGTATTTGCCAATCAAGGGGTGCTGGTTCCGGTCACGTCCATTCTGTGTATCATCGACAGCGACGACAACATCATCTACCAGTATGAAAATAGCTGCCGGGAAGGTCGCCTTACGGATACAATGGTCGATCAGGTCGGACTGGGCAAACAGGTACTCGACCCACGTATCGCTTTTGTTATCAGCGACATCCTGGCCGATAACAACGCCCGCAGCCTGGCAATGGGATCCAACAGCCCCCTGTGTACCGATGGCATCCGCAGTTCGGTCAAAACGGGGACGACTAACGACATCAAGGATAACTGGACGGTTGGTTTTACCCGTAACGTGGCGATTGGCGTATGGGTCGGTAACAGCAACGGCGATCCGATGGTCAATTCTTCCGGTCTGACCGGGGCGGCCCCCATCTGGAACACCGTCATCACCAGTATTTACAACAACCCGGACTTGCTGGCGGCGCTGGCAACCGGCGGTCAGCTTCTGCCCGACGAGGTCAATCCACCGGCGGGTATGTCCCTGAAGCGTTTGTGTGATGTGCGCACCCTGTCTGACCCGGCGATGCAGTGCAACGCCAATCAAACCGAGTGGTTACTGGATGGCCCTGCCGGTGTCCCGGATGAGGCGGGTAATCTGAACTATGTGCCGCAGAATCAGGCGCAGTCTCAGCCACCGGCCAGCGGCCCCTGGCTGCAAGAATACGAACCGGGTATTTATCGCGTACTCGTCCAGCCGATTCCGCCCAATGTCGCTGCCGGTATCCAATTCGAGACCCAACCCGCACCGCCACCGCCGCGTTACTGTCAGGTTCCGGTGGAACTGGCGAGCAGTGCGCCCAATGCCCGCGATCAGTTGTTTATCGCGCCGCCGCCCGTGCCGGAAGATGCTGTCGCAGCGGAACGGTATGCCGACGACCGCAACCTGGCCTATCTGCCGACGATTGCCTGTTCGCCCGAACTGCTGGCTGCCCAGGACTTTGGCCCTCAGATCGTGACGGCGGTTATCACATCACCGACATCGGGGCAGCAGATTAACTCGATCATACCGATTATGGGGACGGTGCAGTTCACGCCCGATCAGGTGGATTATTATCACTTTTTCATTAAGGGTGGGCAGTTCGCCGATTGGACACCGTTGGGCAGTATGCATCAACAGAGTGTCGTCAACGGGCAGCTTGAAATTTTGCACGGCGATGCCCTGCAAAGTGGCAGTTACCAACTGCAACTGGCGCTCTATAAGAATGAGAACTACGTCCAGACACCTTATGAAGTCTGGTTCACTGTGCCGTAGGCATGAAAACCCGGTTTAGTGAGGCCGAGTATGGCATTTGAACGTACCATCCAGCGTGTACAGAGTGAGTTAATTGAGACATTTGATCGTCTTGATGCGTTCTTCGATTTGCCTGATGAATTGCGCCAGTTTCAACCTGCCGAGGGCGAATGGTCCATTGACGAAATTCTGGAACACATCACACTCACCAGTCGCTTTCTCATGATCACGCTGGAACAGAGTTTGGCCAAAGTGTTGAAACGGGCTCAGCAACAGCCTATTCCAGATGCATTCGGTTGGATTCGCCCTGAGCATATGGAGCCGACGCGGACGATCAGCAGTGCCGATGTACGCCACCGAATGAAGACACAACGTGACATCTGCCTCAATATCCTGCATCAAATTGCGAAAGGCGAAGGTGCACTGCACCGGGTGCGGATGTCTGTGCAGGATCTCGGCAAACTCGATATGTACGAGTGGTTGTATTTTCTGATCCAGCACGCGCAGCGTCATGTTGTTGAAATGGACCGTATCTGTACAACCTATCATCAATCCGAGAAAAACGCCCGGTAACCCGGGGAACAAACTACGATGAGGGCGGGTCGAATCATGATCCGCCCCTGCGATAGATACCTAAAGGTCAGACCATGAAGATTGTCTTTTCTACGCTGCTAATCGGGCTGATCGGTGTGTTCACACCTATTATGAGCATTGTGCCGGGCGGGAAACCCTCCCCGACCATGCCGCCCCACGTTGAACGGGAGACCATCACCGGAGTCTACGTCGAAATCGTCCGGGATGAAACGTGGAATTTTCTGCGTTTCTACGCGGATAGCACGGTGATAGCGGCTGGCATAGCCATGGGGGAAAATGACCTGTGTACTGCCTGGCTCAATATTGATAAATGGTTCCATAAAGACAACCCGGATTTTCCCGCCGGGATAGGAACCTATCAGCTTGAGGGCAGCACTGTCACATTGACTGTGACTCACTCCCAAGGTGATGTTGACTATACAGGGGAAACTACACCGAAGGGGTTACGTCTCGATATCCATTCTCATATCAACGGATTTCAGGACACAAACCGTTACTACCAGCCGCTGGCGACTCTGTGCGAATAGGGCAGGTGCCTGTCCCTGGAACAAAAAACCCCCACCTCCGGAAACACATTCCCAGGATTAGGGGCTTGCTCATTTCAAATCCGAAAAATGACCGCAAGAATTTATCCAGCCTCTTCGGCCAGATAATCCTTCAGGTAATCCATCGCCTCTTCCACAGTGGCATAGTACTGGGTGTTTTTTGACTGGCGGGTGGTGGTTACAGAAACTTCGTTCTCAAAAGCGGCCTGAGTCGGCATCCCGACCAACACCCCTCTGGCGGCCATCGGATGGCTGAACGCGCGATGTCCGCGTGTACTGAGCAGTGCTTTAGGCTCCATTTCGGTCACTTCCAACCAGTTGATCAACACGATAACCGGATAATCGACTTGATCGAGTTCAGCGGCCATGTCATCCAGGCAGTGTGTCACGGTTTCAACCGTTTGATGGCCCTGGTAGCTAACATAAAGTAGGCGGTTTGGCTTCGGCCAATTGATTTCGTGCGCCATGTGAGTGGTTCTCCTTAAATTTAGGAACAATTAAGGTTGATTGTGATTT
>JBNKDD010000497.1:0-3151 GCA_050288085.1 Anaerolineae bacterium | reverse complement strand
TATTTCGTATAAGGGGGGATCAAATGAATGATAATCGAAATAACCGGTATGATGATGAAGATCAGGATGTGTGGCAGATGCCATCTGTTGATGCCATACCACTCCTTGTGGAAAGACATGGCATAAGCGAGCGTGAAGCTTATGCTATATGGTACGAGCACCAAGACCATAGCCGCATAGTTGATGACGTCGAGATCATACAGGATGAACAACAGGCCGAAGAAATAGAACGGCAGAGAGCGGCCCCCGAAGTCGTGACACGCAAATTGTTTAGTAAGAGCGCCCAAAAGAAATCCTTTGATGCTGAGTAGAAGTATCTCAACAGTTCAAGGTATTACGTACAATTTGGCTCCAATACTACTCAGCCCTCTATTGTCAAGCTTACCCCCAAGACTATTGCCGACATAATAAAAAAAACAGAGGTAGCCGGTCGGTTACCCCTGTTAGCTGTTAAGTGATTCTCCGTTATGGCCTTGCCGGGATATCCGTTTCACCGGGCGCTGCGTACCAATCGCAAATATCCACGCCGGTGATCGTATCGCCTGCATTAACCGTCACCGTGACCAGGTTATGCGAGCCTTCCGGGTTGAGCACGTATTCGGTATAACCACCGCTCAATTCGTCCGTCCCGCCAAAATTCGTATAAGCAAAGAACACATACTCACCCGGCGGCAGGTAGCCAAAGGCATACTGCTGGCTGCCATCCAGATGATCAAGATTCAGCGTGACACCGGTTGACCAGTCCTGAGCATAAATCGTCATCGGGGGGATACCCTCGCTGGGGTAACACACCTGCCCCGTGACTGTGCCCACCTCCGCGGCAATATCTCCCGCCGACTCCGTCATGGCAGCTTCAGCCGTTACCATCATCTCCGTCATTTGCGCCTCGACGGTCGGCATATTGGCAGCGGACTCCGTCATAGCCGCTTCGGCAGTCGGAAGGAGATCGCCAACCTCGGTCATCATCTCCTGCCCGGTTTCCACTGCGGCCTGGGCGGTTGCCTGGGTATTCTGCACCGCACTGAGCGGCCCACAGGTGCAGGCCATCGCGACCAGGGCTAAAATCGCCACCACAAACGCCGTCACATGCTGCCATTTATGTGTTCTTTCCATAATATTTCTTCTCCAAGATCAACTCAACTTGACACGTTCATTCAACCGATACAGTTAGAGTATAGCTACCAGTGTTCCATGAAGTCACGCGAATGGTATAAGTTCCATCAGCAGGCAGGATCGCCGCAATCGTAGAATTGACATCCACCCCCTGGATAGTGTCATCGTTTTCAAACAGGAGCGCGCCGCTGGGGCCGATCAGGCTGACACGGGGATCAGCGTCCGGGCCGATCACCTTGATGGTCAGATACTCGCCCGTCTTTCCCTCGTACAACCAGTTATGCGCATCAAAGGGCATCGACAACTCGCCCTGGATTTGCTTACCGGCGGTAACGACATTAACCGCCGTGGTGTCATGCGAGTCGCCGCCATCAAAACCGGGGGTGCCACCCGTCCCAACGTACGCCGGAATCCCATCCCCTGATCCCCCACCGCCGCCAACAACTCCACCTCCTGACCCATAGAATGGGGCGTTGGTCAGGGCAACATTGGTCAGGAAGGCATCCGGGTCGGTTTCTGACTGTGCCTCCCCGGATTCAGCCCCCGGTGTTGCGATCACAACCGTAGCCGGGGTGTTGAACATCTCCGGGTTCTGGACACCAAATTGGGTCATCTGGGCCTCAAGCGTGGGCAGACGGCCCTCTGCCTGCGAGGTTGCCTCGGCGATCTCATCATTGGATCGCCCTTTACAACCTGCGATCAATCCTGCCACAGCGATCAGCGCCCAACCGATCACTGCCAAATGGCGAATACGCTTACTCATAATTTATTCCTCAAATGGATGAATCCGATAATACACGGTCGATTGTACAGTTATCGCGTGGGGTCTGCCAACCAGGAAAGAAAGCGGGAGGGAAAGCGGCGGTCAGACGGGTCGAGGCATGGTCCTGCCCCGGCCCGGATTTGACCTGCTATTGAACCTTAACCTGCTGCCGTGATTCAAGCACCTCGTCGATGATGGCCTTAAACTCATCCAGCTTTGGATAGGGATAGGTAATCAAGCGGTCGGCCTGCGAAGTCTGCATAACCGATTGTCTCTCTTCGGTGGTGAATCGCCAGGCAGAGCGCATGATGATCGGCATATCTGACAGCTCAGGTATTTTGCGCAGTTCGCCGCAGACCTCATGCCCCTCCGGGCCTGGAATCTTGACATCGGACAGGGTGAGCTCAGGGATCGGGCCCTCATAACGGCCTGCCCGGAAATCCTCAACCCAGCGCATGGCCTGACAACCATCCTGGAGGACGATTGGCTTCCGCCCCCAGAATTGAACCAGTTCACCCAACATGTGCAGAACGCTGGGATCATCTTCGATGATCAGCCACACCCGCTTGGGTTTACTGAATCGTTGAGAGAGGGCTCCAGCGCTAAACAGCCCGTTGATGTGCTGCCGGAAGTTGTGAAGAAATTGATTTGTGGACTTCATGACATTTGCCCCCCACAAATGTTTAAACCTTACTGAACATTATACATCGAAAAATGATTTTTGTTGATAGGCAGAAAGTCCAAAAGGGGCGGATGGTGATCGTCATGCCCTGCCCCAGCCCGGATTCGATCTGCTATTGCCCGCTGATTTTCCGCTGCCGCTTATCGATCACATCCTCAAGAATGGCTCTCAACTCATCCGGCATGGGCAAGGGTTTGTCCATTTTATAGTCGATCTCGACTTGCGCAATTCGCTGTAATTCGTCCTCATGTAACCGCCAAGCGGCAGTGAGTACCATTGCCACCTCTTTAAATTCCGGTATCTTGCGCATCTCGCCACATACTTCATATCCCTGTGGGCCGGGCATACGACAGTCGGCGATAACGAGTTCGGGGGTTGGACCATCGTAGCGCCCCGCGCGGAAGTCTTCGACCCATTGCATGCCCTGGTAGCCATCTTCAAATTCGAGCGGTACTCGCCCCCACATTTGAAAAAGCGTTCTCAATACCAGCCGAACGCTGTATCCATTATCTATGATGATCCATACTCGATTCCACTGGTCATGCCAGTCAGCAATTTGATCTTCAACTCTCTGCCGGAGATCAGGTTCCAGT
>JBNKDD010000496.1:0-3156 GCA_050288085.1 Anaerolineae bacterium | reverse complement strand
AAGAATTCCATCATTTTCTGATCGACGCTGGTCAGACAGCCCTGCTCCAAAGCAATCCCGACCAGGGCCGAGGTAACACTCTTGGTGGTTGACGCCCTGGCTGATACCTGATCGATGGAACCTTCATTGAAGTAATCTTCGGCAATCAGATAGCCGTTCTTGATCACCAGCAGCCCGTACAGGGTTTCCATGTCCTCTGCATTAAGATACAGTTCCGCGACCAAATCCGGGTCTAATCCCTGTGCTTCGGGCGTCGATATCTCCCAATCATCACCGGGCAGCGGGGTGTAATCAACCGCTTCGAGCTGCTTTGCCGATGGGCCACATCCGACCAGCATCAGGATCAGAATCACGCCAACAAGCAAAAGGCCCGTGACTTTGTTGTGCATCGTATTTCCTTTCATGTAGAGTCCCACGTTGCGGAGAGTCCGGCTGGTGAAACAGGGTTTGAACAGCCCACATACTATTTGATGAGCCGCATAATTCAAAATTATCAACACCATTATAACGGATCATTTCCACCTGTTAGAGTTTCATAAGAAAGAAGCCCCTCCTGAGACTGACTCGCTACAATCAAGATTGTTGTTTGTGATGATATAACCAACCCAAAAGGATAAACCACTATGATTGATATAGCCGGAACGACAGCCCTAATCACCGGATCCAGCCGAGGGATCGGGCGGGCCACCGCACTCGCGTTAGCAAAAGAGGGAGTCAATATTGTATTGGCTGCCCGCAATAGTGACGAACTTAACTCACTCAAATCTGAAGTCGAAGCGCTGGGGGTGAAAGCTCTGGCTGTTTCTACGGATGTCACAGATAAAAAAGCCGTAGATGCCCTGAAGGCAGCGGCGATTGATGCCTTCGGGCAGGTCGATATCCTGGTCAACAATGCCGGGGTTGCCCGTTATACGGATGTCCTGGGTACCACGATTGAGGATTACGATTGGATGATGGACACCAATATGCGAAGCACGTTTTTGTGCACCTCTGCCTTCCTGCCTGAAATGGTCAACCGGGGCAGCGGCTCGATTATCACTGTATCTTCCCAGGCCGGATTATTCGGGTTCCCCGGTGAAGCAGTCTATTGTGCCACCAAGTTTGCCCAGGTCGGTTTCTGTCAGGCGCTCGACAATGAAGTAAGGGATAAGGGCGTCAAGGTATCCATTATCGCCCCCGGTGGAGTCGGCACACACTTTGCCATCGGGACAGGCCGCGAAGAAGGTGCCCCCTACCTTAAAGAAATGCTTGATGCAGAGTCCGTCGCCGACGCGATTGTGTTCGCAGCGAAACAAGACCCAAAGTCACGCATCCTGCTGGTTGGTATGCGCCCCATGTCCGAACCCGGATTCTAGCCGAAATAATCAAGCCGCCTTCACCGAGAGGGCGGCTTTTAATGAATTAGAGAGGGCGCAAAATGCAAAATGCTATACCAGGCTGCTCGTATTGAGTCAGTGCGCGCCACAACATAACCAGCGGCTCAACATAGCGGGCCGATGCGAGCGGGCCAACATCGACCGGATCAAAACCGATCTCGGCGGCCAACTGCCCAACCGTTTGCTTGGCTTCCGGGCTGTCACTACATAGAAAAACCGAGGTAGCCATCCCGTCGATCACAGGGGCGGGCAGGGTCGCAGCGCCGACCGTGTTGAATGCTTTGACCACTTTTGCGCCTGGGGCCAGTTCCGCGATAACTTCCGCGCCAGATGATGTTAAGCCGTGTTCCAGACCTGAGTAATCCCGCTTGAACGGATTAGTTACATCGATTAAGATTGTGCCAGACAGGTCGCCGACCTGCTTGATAACCTGTGGTACCATAGGCCAGGGAACAGCCAAGACCACAACATCACACCCATCGGCGATTTTCTCAATAGGGGTGGGGGTTATCTGCCCATTCGATTTCTCTACTAAGGCCGTCAAAGAGGGACTGTCTGGGCGTGATGCCGCAGCTTTGACGTGATGTCCCTTTGCGACCCACAATGCAGCCAACGAACCACCAAAGTTTCCGGTTCCGATGAAACCTATATTCATAAAGCCAGTTCCTTTATTTACACTTAGACACACAGCTTTCATCTAATCATCTAACCGGGCCGGAGTCAATAACGCACTTTTTTGTTACCAGGTTACCTTTATGTAACCTGCATGGGGGAGGAACCGCATGAAAGTCTACGAATGCCCAATCCGCGCAACCCTGGATATCATTGGGGGGAAGTGGAAACCGGTTATCCTGTATCTATTGATGAACAGGACACGGCGCTTTAACGAACTAAAGCGGAACATTGAGGAGATTTCCAACAAATCACTGACCCAGCATCTACGCGAATTAGAAGAAGATGGTGTGATTCATCGCGAGGTTTACCCGGACGAAATGCCCCTCCGGGTGGAATATCAACTGACAGAGTTTGGTCAAACGCTTGTCCCGATTCTAAAAGCGATGGCTCAATGGGGATGTCAGAATCGCGTGATTGCTAATCGCCAGCCTGAGGTTGAGCAGCCCAGAACATCACCATACGCGGCAGGATGACCATATCCAGGATCACCGCAGCAGCGACTCCGATCCCATACATCACAAAATCAACCGGATCGAAGGTCTCACCCAGGACAGGCAGGCCAAAATATTGAGCAACCTCCACTGCCGCCGCTGCCCCAAAGACCAGGAGCGCTTTGACCGGCCAGTGGGTGAATATCTGCTGCTCCGGTAGACACAGCAGCAGGTAAAAGCCCAGCGGGATCAGGATATCGAGCAGGTAACCGTTGACAAAAATCGGCAGCGGCCCCTGATATTGAGGCCCGGTCACAAAGTGGATCAGCGCGATCAGGATGTTCACACCGGTTACCAATGCTGCTCTTTTTCTGATTGGTTTGATCACTTTCATTCTCTCAACTCTACCATCATTTGCTCGGACCGAGCCTCCCAATCTTTTGGAGGTTATACCGGCGGGCATTCCCCGGATTCTAACCTAAATAATATTTGTGAAACTTTTGACACTTATTCTGCTTCACGCTATAGTTTGTATCAATTATGTTTTCCAAAACTGGCAAACTTCTTTCTAAAATTAATGTTGACAGCAAAACAAATGATGTTTGTTACCGGTATAAAACCTATCTTTCTGTAAAGATCGGAAAGAACACGGTATAACATCGTTTCGTGTGATT
>JBNKDD010000495.1:0-3218 GCA_050288085.1 Anaerolineae bacterium | reverse complement strand
GATCGATAAAGCTCATAACCTGCCACCACCCATCTGTCGGGCTGCCAGCCCGAAGAAACCGAGTATCCCCTGCCAGATCCGCTGACCGAGGGTCATCTCCTCCGTCGCACCGGGGCCGGACATCGGGCCGCCGCCGCCCATTTCACCAAACGCAGGCCCATCAACGCCCGCCTCGCCGCTGTTGGGATTCGTGGGCTGTCCTCCGTCCTTTATCTCAAAAGTGAAAAGATGCGTATAAACCTGCGGCTGTTGGTAATCATCAAGATAGTTGATCTCAACCACGACAGTCGCCGTTCCGGGTTGGGATGCATCGGCCTGGGCCAGCACCGAGCCTGACGTGCCGCTGTCGAGCGCCCCCATGTAGATTTGTCCGTCGCTGATTTGCAGAATATCGCTTTTGATTACAACCGTGTTGATATTCACCGTATTCTGGCCGATGTTGACGATCTGAACCGGCACTTCAAAGCTGTCCCCCACCTGGATCGGTTCTGGTACATCCTCAAACAGATAAATGTAAAACTGTGGGGTTGATTCAACCTGCAAGCTGATGCTGTAGGTTTCGCTGGTTTCCAGGCTGTACAGATTGTCATAGGTCAGCAAGACATCAATCGGAACCAACCCTGCACTGGCGCTGCCATCGACCTTGAGATCAAAACCGATCTGTACCTGCGATTGGGCCGGGACTTCTTCGATGTACAGCACGTTGCTACTGCCCACCGGGGCCAGAGGTTCCAGGGATGATATATCCTCACCCAGGCGGATAAACACGTCTTTGGCCGGGCCTTGTCCCAGGTTGTGAATATCCAGCGTCAGCCGGATATCTGCTCCAGGGATGATCGGCAGTGGGGAAACCTCGTATCCTTGCACCAGCAAATAGGGAGATTGGGTGGTGGAGCCGCTCAACAGGATCGGCACATTCTGGGTGTCGGAGTAGCTCGCACCATCGTAATCGTAGTATTCCAGGGTGAATGATTGGTTGACTTGCCCGCCGGGATCGGAGACGATCACCATTGGGATGGTCAGCGTCTCCACCGCATCCACACCGATGGATTGTTCAATCACAAAGGCGCTGCTGTGCCCTGCTGCCGGGCTGAACACCTCGCTGGTATCCATATTGACGATGACGTCATAAGCGGTTCCAGTGCCGACATTGTGCAAGGTCAGATCAACTAACATCTCACCATCAGTCCCAGGGCTGATCTGTGACCCTTCGATAATCAGGTTGGGGGATACCGATACCTCATCCGGCTCACCAGTCACGTAAACGCCAATCGTCCGGGGATCGGTCTGCCGTGTCCCACCCAATGCCGAGTGATGATAGGTAAAGTCAACCGGGATGTCGTAGTACCCTGACTCGATGTCATCGGCGATACCCACCCGGATCGAGGTGCTGACCTGCGCACCGATGCCCATCTCATTAAAACGCGGGCTGGTTCCCAAACCGGTAAACACATTGCTGTCGCCGATTTCAACCAGCACCTCGTTGGCTCCAAATGTCCCCACATTGGTAAAGGTCAAGGTCAGCACAAACTCGCTGTCGTATTGCAGCGCTTCGGGATTGGTCACCCAGCTATCAATGTTAAACGCCGGGTAACCACTCACATTCTGGGCCGATGCTGTTGACGGGATTCCCAACCCCAGCACGATCAGAGCCAACAGCCCCCCATATCGCCATAGGTTCTTCCAATTGTTCTCGATTAACTGTCTTAGCTTCATACCGCCTCTTTTCCCTTTCCATTGTGAGTGGAGTTAATAATCTGCCCATCTAACATATTGACCGTCCGGCTGGCATAGCCAGCGACTCGCGGATCGTGTGTCACCAGGATCATGGTCTGCCCGGTCTGGTTTAAGGCCAGCAGCATATCGAGGACTTCTTCACCGGTTTTCGAGTCAAGGTTGCCGGTTGGCTCGTCACCTAACAGGATGGCAGGCCGGTTGACCAGTCCTCGCGCAACGGCCACCCGCTGCTGCTGCCCTCCGGACATTTCAGTTGGCTTATGGTCCATCCGATCACCCAACCCTACCTGTTCCAGTAATTTGACCGCCCGCTGCCGCCGCTCATTGCGTGAGGTATGAGCGAATACCAGTGGATACTCAACGTTTTGAACAGCTGTTATAGTTGGGATCAGGTTGAAAGTTTGGAACACAAAGCCAATCTCTCGCTGCCGGTAAGCAGCCAGATCATTTTCATCCAGAGTGGAAACCTCGCGGCCATTGACCACGATCTGGCCCGCATCCGGGCTGTCCAGGCCGCCGATCATGTTGAGGAGGGTGCTTTTCCCGGAGCCACTTGGTCCCATCAGGCATAACAACTCGCCCTCCTCAACTGTCAGATCAACACCGTCCAATGCTTTAACAATGTTGTTTCCCATCTTATAATGCCGGAGCAGGTCACGAATTTCGATTAAGGCCATCAGTGTATTTCCTTTTCTCTATCGTCGTGGCCCACCCATACCCCCAATCCCTAGGTTAAAGCTGCCGCCAGTCAACTCATTCAAGAAATTACTGATCGCTACCCCACCCAACAGGACTAAGGCCATGAAAACCACATAGATGATGACCACCACTGCGCTTTTGCTTTTGCTCAGGCGGGCAGCCACCGATGCCCCGATCCCCAGCAGGATCAGGTTCCAGATCAGATACACATCAATGTTGCCCAGTAGGCTGTAGATCGCTGGCAGGGAGGCAGCCTCCTGGGTGGTCATGACTGCGGCCAGACCGGCTACTGAGCTGTTGCCCGATATCAGAACGGTCATTCCTTGAACTAACCGTCTTAAGATCAAAGGTAGGGTAGACCACACACCGACCCGGAAGGCCTGCTTGAAAGTCACCTTACCACCCATAATGAAACTCATGCTGAATACAATAAACGCACACAATACATATCCCAGCAAGGCCTGCACACCGCCGGATGCTACTGTCATGCCAACCTGTAATCCGGTGGAGGATTGAGTGCTTCCTGGCATCTCCATGCCTTCGGGCGGCTCAAACCCTTCGGGCATCTCCATGCCTTCCGGCGGTGTGAAGTTCGACAGACGCTGCGGCTGAATGTTGACTGAAGCAAAAGCCAGCACTGCAATAGCCAGTACCGTTATCAAAAAGACAACCCACCAGTAGCCTTTGGTGGCATCCTGTAAATGCTTGAAAGTCTGGCGAGGACGGATGATTATGCCGGTGAGGATCCTACCCACCGTTATCTTTCCCTCGGTTTGCTCCTG
>JBNKDD010000494.1:0-3221 GCA_050288085.1 Anaerolineae bacterium | reverse complement strand
AGGATCCCACGGGCCGCGGGCTTCATTGAAGATAATAAGCGGCAGCGCCGACTGGGCCTTCCCGAACAGTTCGGGAACAATCGTAAACGCGCCGAGTGCCGTAAGCAGCAGTGGAGCCGTTTCCCCTGCCGCACGAGCGACTGCCAGCATTGAGGCGGTGATCAGGCCGTTAGCAGCAGTGGGCAGCACCACCTTCATAACCACCTGCCAGCGCCGGGCACCCAATCCATAAGCCGCGTTGCGGAGGTCTTCGGGCACGAGCCGGATTACCTCCTCAGAAGCGCGGGCAACAATCGGGATCATGAGCAGGCTAATAGCCAGGCCACCGGCAAATGTAGAGAACCCTCCCCCGTTCTGGACGAGGATCGCATAGACAAACAGTCCCACGAAAATGGAGGGGACGCCTGTCATCACGTCGGTGAAGAACTGGATGAGCGGCACCAGCTTATTGTCGGAATATTCGACAACGAAGGTCGCCGAAGCGATACCAAGCGGCACCGCGATCACAGCAGCAATGCCGACCATATACAGCGTCCCGACCAACCCATTCAGATAACCGCCGCCCTCGCTGGTCATCGAGATGATCTGGACAGATGTGAGGAACTCCCACGACATCGCGCTGGCCCCTCGCCTGATAACCTCGAACAGGATCAGCACCAGTGGGAATAATGCCAACACCATTGCCCCAACAAGAATGCCCAGCATGATGGCATTCTTACGCTTCCGGGCACTGGCATTGGAGGCCTGATAATGGTGAATGGACGTTGTAGGAGCCACTCGAAATTCTGTATCGACTGTTTTTGTACTCATATGCTGGCATCTCCACTTACCCGGCCCCCGGTGAGCCACACAACCAACCGGGCACCCATGTTAATCACAACCGTTATCACAAAGAGGACCACCCCCACGCCGATCAGAGCTTTGACATGCTCAGGGGCCGCCTCTTGAAAAGTAACCGCAATAATGCCTGCCATTGACTGACCGCCAGCAAAAATAGTTTGAGGAATCTTCTGTGATCCTCCAATAAGCATGGCAACGGCAATCGTCTCACCGAGTGCCCGACCGAGCCCCAGCATCATCGCGCCGATAATGCCCGGTCGTGCTCTGGGAAGCACCACATGCCGGATCATTTCCCACCGGGTCGAGCCGAGGGCAAAAGCGGCGAAGATTTCCGCATCGGGCGTGTTCTCCATGACCTCGCGGGTAACCGCCGTGATGATGGGCAACACCATAATCGACAGCACCACCCCGGCGGCGAAGTAGTTATAGGTGACCACCGGCCCACTAAGAAAAGGGATAAACTCCCCTAATGTGCCGGACAGGAACTTCATAATTGGGCGGAGAATTATCGGTACGAAGAAGAGCAGCCCCCACAATCCATAGACCACACTGGGGACAGCGGCAAGCAGTTCAATAGCGTATGAGAGCGGCTGGCGGATACGGTCAGGTGCAACATGAGTCAGAAACAAAGCGCAGCCAACCGCCAGCGGGACGGCGATCAGGAGCGCAATCCCGGAAGTAGCCAGCGTTCCGACAATGAACGCCAGCGCGCCATACTCACCGGTTATCTCGCTCCGGGAGATGCCAGGGTCCCATTCAGTGCTGGTAACAAATGACCATCCACTGTGCAGGAAGACAGGCCAGGCGTTAAGGGTTGTCGAGATTAGCATCGTGGCAAGAATGATCAGGACGCTTGCCCCGGCCAACATCAGGGCACGATAAAACCAGGCATCCGCCGAGGATTTCCTCATTCTTTCAACCTTTGCCGGGACGGTATTAGCAGTCATTATCAATCCTTTTTTACCCTCCGCAGAAGGGTCCTTCACTTCACAGATAAATGAGAAAGGTGTGGAGCCCTTTGATCGAGCCCCACACCGCTAAACCCTACTGTTATTTCGAGTTGATCAGAGCAACTTTTTCAAGAGCCAGGGCTTGCAGGGAGTCGGGCAGAGGAGCGTAGAGCAGCTTTTGGGCCAGCTCGTCACCCTCGGTCAGGTCCCAGGTCAGCCAATCCTTGAGTGCTTCCACTTTGGCCGCATCGTCGTAACCGCAGGTCCAGGCGATGATCCAGGTTGCGCCAGCGATGGGGTAGCCTTCGCCGCCAACGTTCAGGATGTTGAACCGCAGGTCATCCGGGATTTCGATGCCGTCAGCCGCCGCCGCCGTTGATTCGAGCGTTGGGGTGATGGCGTTGCCGTCGTCATTGATCATGTCAGCAACCGGGATGCCATTGGTGATGGCGTAGGACAGTTCGATGTAGCCGATTGCGCCGGGGTTGGCCTGAATCTGGGCTGTAACGCCGTCGTTCTTCTCGCCACCAACTGAGTTTGGGGCAGGCCATTCGATTTCCTTGCCAGCGCCAGGGCCATCCGCCCACTCATCGGAAACGCTGCTCAGATAGGTGGTGAAGATGCTGGTCGTGCCGGAGCCGTCAGAGCGATGCGCGATGATGATGTCTTCGCTCGGCAATTCAACATCGGGGTTGAGTTCAGCAATCGCGGGATCGTCCCACTTGCTGATCTTGCCCAGGAACATGTCTGCCAGGACCGGGCCGGAGAGGGTCAGGCCATCAATACCTTCGAGGTTGTAGCCCAGGGCTACTGCACCGAAGACGGTCGGGATATGAACCGGTTCACAGCCGCGAGCTTCTTCAGCCGCTGCCAGGTCGTCATCCTTCAGGAAGGCATCGGTTCCACCGAAGTCGGTCACCTGACCGATGAACTGCTCAACGCCGCCACCGGAACCAATCGACTGGTAGTTGATGGTGACGCCAGGCTGTACGTTGGCGGTATATTCGGCGATCCATTCCAGGTAGATCGGGTTGGGGAATGATGCACCAGCGCCAAGCAGGTCGGCTTCGAGCATCATTTCTTCTTCAGCCATTTCTTCTTCTTCGGCCATCTCTTCTTCAGCAGCCGGTTCTTCAGCCATCTCTTCTTCAGCCGGTTCTTCAGCAGCCGGTTCCTCAGCAGCCGGGGCTTCGGTCGCAGGAGCGCTGCAAGCAACCAGCACAAGACCTAAAAGGGCAAAGAGTACTGCAAAGACGAGAACTTTTCTGATAGAATTAGAGTGTGTCAACTTTCTTTTCCTCCTTAAGGATGTTTTCTTGACTTACTCATCAACAATTGGTGAAGATACCAAGAGACAATTAAGCCATGATTATGTCGATGTTAAGGGGCTGTTAAGAAAATCTGACGCAAAAGCGCCCTCTAGCTGGAGGG
>JBNKDD010000493.1:0-3228 GCA_050288085.1 Anaerolineae bacterium | reverse complement strand
ATCTGGATTGCTTGTCTGAATTATTCAACAAGACAACTCAATCTACCTCGTCTCACACCGTCAGAAGTATAGTAAATTTTGCTGTAGGGGCGACGTCATCATTCTGATGATCCATGGTCGACCAGGAATCGCGCTTGAGTATGGTGGCTATTAGAGTAGAAAGGCGGGCTGCCACAAGGGTAGTTCCTACAGATGTTTTTGTGTAGGGGTGGGTCTTGTACCCGCCCGGATGGAATCGCAAAAAGTTCGCTTCTACGTAAACTAATCGGATAACCTGCCAAGCAGCCCACTTTAGATGATCTTTTCTCACTTAGAGGTAGCCTGAAAGTAGTAGCTTGTCCCCATACCCCGCGTCCTCAAGCAATGATAGAATCGCCTATATGCAGAAAAAACTCTGGCGAAAATGGATTGTAATTGGGATCAGTTGTGCGCTGTTGATCACCGCTTGCAGCACACCGGCTAACGAGAACCCCGACCTGCAACTCACCGCCGCGGCACAAACCATCGAAGCCCGGCTGACGCTTACCCCACTTCCCACGGCCACGCGCACCTCGACTCCTGAAGCCACTGCTGATGGCAGCGCAACCCCCGAATTCGATACCGCTTCCGGTGAACCCTGCGACCTGGCCGGGTTTGTGGCTGATGTGACCATCCCCGACGGCGCTGAAGTACAGTCCGGCGCGGTCTTCACCAAAACCTGGCGTGTGCGCAACGATGGCACCTGTGTGTGGAACTCGGGCTACAGCTTGGTGTTCGTAGAGGGCTATGCAATGGGTGGTCCCGAATCCCAGCGTCTGACCAGCAGCACCATCCCGCCGGGGGGCAGTGTCGACCTTTCCCTCGACTTGGTTGCCCCGGATGAAACCGGAACCTATCTGGGTGGCTGGATGCTGGAAAATGGGGATGGCGAACGCTTCGGTTTGCAGTACGGCGAGGCTTTTTACGTCGAGATCAAGGTGGTCCCCGGCCCCACGCCCACCGATACCGTCATTCCGATTACCCCCACGGCGACGGCCACGACCGGCCCACAGCCCGATCTGGTCGTGTCTGGCTTTTCGTTAGAGCCGATTTCCCCCCGGCAGGGTGAGGCTATCAAAGCTGTGGTATTGGTTGAAAATCAGGGTGCGGCTGCGGCGACAGCTTTCCAGGTCGCCTGGTGGGCAATGCAAGACTTGCCCACGCCAACCTGTACCTGGGACATCGTTCTGTTGCAGCCCGGTGAAAACCAGGTGCTGACCTGCAACTACGCCGGTTACCCGCAGCCGGACATCGAATTGGAGACCATCGTGGTGGCTGACGTGCTCAATGACTTGGTCGAAATCAATGAGAACAACAACCTTGCCAAGATCACCATTCAGGTGCTGGTTCCTTGAAAACCAGCCGCCTGGTATGAAAAACTCATCTGTTATTCATAAAAGAAGCTTAAATTTTAATCTTCATTGCTGTATAATCGCAACGCACTCATGTTCAATATCCAATCCGATTTTCAGGAAACGATATTCAAGGAGAGAAAATCGATGAAACGAATGCAAATTCTGGCAATTTTGCTGGTTGCTGTGCTGGTACTCTCGGCCTGTAACCTGCCGGACTCAGATGCCACTCCGACGGTGTCGGAAGCCGATATGGTATTGACCGCTGCCGCCCAGACCGTTGAAGCACAGCGCACCCAGATCGCTTCTGGGCAACCCACGGCTACCTGGACACCGCTGCCCACCAATACCCAGGCGGCGGTTGTGGTGGCTTCCAATACCCCCGCGCCGACCCAGCAGCCAGCCGCTACCCAGGGGCAGGCGTCCTGTGATGTGGCGCTATTTGTCGATGATGTGACCGTGGCCGATGGCACCGATTATGCTCCAGGAGATGTCTTCACCAAAACCTGGCGGCTGAAGAACAACGGTTCCTGCACCTGGACGTCGGGCTATGACCTGATCTTTGCCAGTGGTGACGCTATGGGCGGCCCGGCTTCCCAGCAGTTGACCAGCGGCTCAGTTGCTCCCGGCGCAACGGTGGATGTGTCTGTCGAGTTGACGGCTCCCGACGATGCCGGTACCTATAAAGGCTTCTGGAAACTGCGCAATGCTTCCGGCGTGATCTTTGGCGTTTCCGGCAATAACGCTTTTTGGGTAGAGATCGATGTGTTGGATGAGGATCAACCTACCCCCACGATCACCGTGACCGCGCCTGCTTCCACGGACGAAGTAACCCTGACGGCGATCAATTCGGGTTCAGTGCGTGAAGACGGTTCTGTCAATGCCGCGCCTAATGTCGGCGACACCGATGACGATTACGGTGCCCAGGCTTTCTTCGCCTTTGATATTTCCAGCATTCCTTCGGATGCGACGATCACGGCCGTGTACGTCGATTTCAGTTCTTACGATACTGTGGATAACCCCTTTGGCGGTTTAGGCTGCTTGCGGGCCTATGCCGGCAAATTCTTCTCGCTGGGCGCTGGTGATTACACCAGTTCTGCCGGTGGTGCGGTGGCGCGTTGGTGTGATGAGTTCGATCTCAGCTCTCCAAGCGCGGCCAGCGGCATGGTGGCCAGTTTGCAGGATTACGTCGGTGACTCCACCTATGAACTGCGTTTGCAGTTCAACGAGACGGAGAGCGATGACGACGGCGACGCCGATATGGTACGCTTCGGCACGGTCAGCATCACGGTCGAATATGCCGAACCGTAAGAAAGCAAAAGAGCATAAAAACAATAACGCCCGGTTAATCGCCGGGCGTTATTGTTTTTCGGAAGAGCTTTTTTTATCATATGTCAATCTGAATTGTCCAAGAGCCTGTTGCTGTAACAACCATTACTAATGTGTCTGGATCAAGTAGCACAGTTCCATCATACACATCTGTTGTATTAACTAGTAGTTTTCGATTAGTTGCAGACCAGCCAATTACACCAAAGTAACTTTCTTGGGAGTTTCCAGTTATCCTTGCTGTGTCAGGGTTTCCATTCACAACAAGCACTTGATCGCCTGATCCTTCGTATGTACCCGGAACATTGACCACAGGGGCTAATACAAGCGGCTGTATTTCTATGCTCCAGTCTCCGCTTGCAGTTATTTCAAAGCGAACAGTTTTTTCATTAGTTAGGAAATCGATTGGTACAACTCCGTCATAAGGATCAGTAGTGTTGACTAGAAGTTCATAATCTTCATTTCCCTCACCATAATTCTTAACTCCAAAATATCGGCCACTAGAATTACCGATTATATGAACAATAGCTGG
>JBNKDD010000492.1:0-3241 GCA_050288085.1 Anaerolineae bacterium | reverse complement strand
AACACTTCCTGCGTGATCACGATCTCCTGCTCTAACAGCGTCTCGACCGGTGAATCGTCGGGTAGTTTACCCATGCTGCCAACGGTCGTCAGGAACTCGGTGCGGCGGAACGCCTTAAACGGAGTCGGATCGCCTGCCTGCACATTGGCGTAAATGTCATGATGAATCTGATCCAGGCCGGACGGCAGTTCGCTGGCCCGCTTATTGACCTGATCGATGAACTGGGTGAACGTTGCCAGCTTGCCCGATAGGATGTCGTCGGCGACCACGTCCACTTCGTACAGGCCGATGCCCAAAACCAGACAGATGTAGGCCAGGTAATCCTGGTTATCGGTCGTGAACGGGTGATACTGCTGCTGGTTGAGTTCGTCATACGCCGCCCGGAACGCCTTCTCGTTGAAGTCATCCCCCAACAGCGTGGCAATCGTATCGCGCACCGCCTGCACCCGCGCCCCATCGATCACATGTGCGTTCCGCCCACGAGCGCCCAATGCCGTCTTGTCGAGATCAACGATAATGGCTGTCTGCTCGTCAACCGGGAAATCCTGGTCTTTGATGTATTGATCGAAGTCCGGCAGCGCGGCCCACCGGTTGCTGAAATAGACCGTCCGATTGTCGTCGGTGCTGATCTCGACCTCGGCAGGCTTGGTATTCTCTGACGCGATGAAGGCCATCCCCGGCCAGTTCCCCGCTTTGGCAACGTTGGAAAAGGCGGTGCCATCGTTCAACCGGGTATCGCCCACATACAGCAGCCGCTTGATCTCTACCTCCGGGCGTGCCTGCCGGAGTATCCCCACGATCACGCGGGCGTAATCCGGTTCGCTTTTCCGGGGAACCTGCCCCGGTGCTAAACCGGCTTCGTCGCGCAGGGCATCCAGATCGGGCAGCTGTGGATTCATGGGCACCAGATTACGATAGACCACCATATCGCCCAGAAACTCGCTGACTGATGTCCGCCCAAATAATTTCATGTCTCCTCCTTCGGGTGGGGGAATGGCTGATACTTACTTCCCCGCTTGGCTTTGATGCGTACAATTCTACCAGAGGGCACGCCATACCCATAGAGCAAATACCCGGCCCTAGACAAGACTTACGCAGTTAAGCGGGCAGACAAGGGGCTTAAGCCCCTTGTCCAGGCGTAAAATTGATTGGTTTTGCGTGGTAAAAAAAACACCCCGGCAGCATCGCGGGGTGTTTCGTATGATTCAGTTGCTCTATCTATTGGTAGGGTCCCACCATCTCCTGTGCTCTATCATCAAGGAGTTGGGCCAGATCAACTATATCGACACTGCTTCCCAGAACTTCCGGGTAGAAGTCGACCAGAAAGACCACCACAAAATCCCGCCGGAAAATGATCACATCAATACGGAAGTCGATCCCTTCCTGCTCCTGCACCATGCTAATACCGCCCGCTGCATCGCCGATGTCATCCAGTCCGGTTATCTCTGACTGTTGTTTGGTATTGCCGCCTATTCCGGAGGCGAAGCTCTCTGCCAGCTCATCAGGCTGTTCAATTGCTATATCAATGCCTAGCTGATCGATGGGGCTGTAAATCACACCCGATACGCCAAAGATGAATTCGAAATTATTAACATCTAGGTAGGCAAAGACCTCCTGGTCATCAAAATCAAAATCATCGACTGATCCCCCAGAGAGTTCTTCTAATTCTTCTTCAGACAAGCTCTCAAAACCATCCGGCAGATCATCCAGCGTCAGGACGACCTCCGTTATATTCGGGGTGGCCGTGATGGCAGGGGTGGGGGTGTCCGTTGGCGTGGGCGTGAGCGTCGGTGTGGGCGTGTTGGTGGGGGTGGGCGTTGATGTCGGCGTGTTGGTTGGGGTCGGTGTGTTGGTCGGGGTGGGGGTATCCGTTGCAAATAAGCCCTGAACGGGGTTGCTGCACGCCAGGCTGCTCACGACGAGCATACCCATCCCAACTACCCATAATTTCCGCTTGACATCTCTCATACTTTTCGCTCCCTTAGATTGGATACTTCACAATACGATTGGCTGCTCAAACAGCAATTGGCTGTCCTATCAAACAGCGATTGGCTGTCCTAACAGCGCCACCATCAACTTGACCGAATCCTGCACATCACCGTAATCGACCGTTTCACTGGTGGTGTGGATATATCGGCACGGAATGCTCAGGCAGCCCGCCTTGACCCCCGCCCGCGTCAACTGCATTGAGGCCGCATCGGTTGTGCCGCCCAACAGCACCTCGCGCTGTGTGGCGACTTTGGCTTTTTTCGCGGCCTGTTCCATCAGGTTGATCACGTCCGGGTCGGCCAGCATGAGTCCATCTGCTATTTTGATCGCCGGGCCACCACCCAATGACACTTCCATTTTCGCCTTGGGTGTATCGCCGGTTCGGGTCACATCGATAGCCAACCCGACATCTGGGTTAACGGCATAGGCCGCCGTTTCTGCTCCGCGCCTGCCGACTTCTTCCTGCACGCTGAACACAAATGCCACGTCGTTAGGGCAGTCTTTCAACTGGCGCATCGTTTCGATCTGAATCGCGCAGCCGATCCGATCGTCCAGGCTCTTAGCAATAATGTGATCGCCGCGTACCTCCAGGTGACGGTCAAAGCCTGCCGCGTCTCCTACCCGGATATTGTGCCCTTTGCCGCCGTCGCTCACATCGATGAAACATTGGCTGAGGGAGGGCACCGAACTGGTGTTGCTGCGTTTCTCGACGTAGATCGTCCCGATCGTCCCATCGGCGAAGCGCACCCGGTTTCCGACCAACGTAATCGCCATCACCCCGCCCAGGTTGCTGAACCGCAGATAATTGCCCTCGTCCACATGGGTGATCACCACGCCGATCTCGTCCATGTGTGCAGCGATCATTACCCGGCTGGCGTTTTCCTGCCCGCTCCACCGCCAGGCGATCACGTTGCCCAGGGCATCTACCGATACCTCGTCCGCCAACCCATCGATCTCGTCAAGGATCAAGGCCCGGATTTGATCTTCGTGGCCGCTTGGCCCGTAAGTTTCAACCAGCTTGCGAATCGTCTCAATCACGTAGTAGTTCCTCCGGGATATTTGTGTCTGAGATTATACAGGACTTTCCCACCGAACGAGAACCGGGGGGCACCCTGCTAGCATGAAAAAGTAGGGGAAACTTAGAATTGCAAAATACACACCCCCCGCTGAACCAGCAGGTTCATCTGCCCCCCTTGCAAGGGGGGCGAATCCGAGCGACAGCGAGGATGGGGGGTAAAGCTCCACTTAAAAT
>JBNKDD010000491.1:0-3258 GCA_050288085.1 Anaerolineae bacterium | reverse complement strand
CGCTTGGCCTGGGGTGCTGGCGCAGGCGGTGCGGTGACGGAGGCCGGAGACGATACGATGTCCATCGTCGGCGCGTCCAGCGTTGCCTGAGCCGCGACGGGTTCCGGGGCGGTTGGTGGCGGAACGGCGAGTTGAATATCACCCTGAAGCGCCCCCCGAAAAGCGGCTGATAACGCACTCGCACTTTGATAACGTGCTGTCGGATCTTTTGCCATGCCCTGCTCAATGACCGCCTGTAAAGTGTCTGGCAGGTCCGGCCTGATTTGATTCAGATCGGGAACCGGCTTGTTGGCGTGGGCCATCAATAAGCCGAGCGGCGTATCAGCATCGAAAGGCTGTCGCCCGGTCAGGGTTTGATACAGGGTCACGGCCAGGGCATACACATCGATCAGGTGGGTCAGGCCACCCCGATCCATCATCTCCGGGGCCATGTAAGCGGGTGTGCCGACAATCCCGGAGCCGGTCAGTTGAGCGGTAGACTCGCTGAGTTTGACGATCCCAAAGTCTGATAGGAAAGCATAGTTATAGCTGTCATACAGGATATTGGCGGGCTTCACGTCGCGGTGAATGATCCCCTTGCTGTGGGCCGCGTCAAGCGCTTCGCCGACCCGCGTCAGGGTGGTCTGGGCCTGGTCGAGCGGCAGCAGACCGTTGCGCAGCTTATCGCGCAGAGAGCCGCCGGGCATGTAGGCCATCACCATGAAAGGCTGACCATTCTGCTCTCCATAATCATAAATGGGGACAATGGCAGCATGCCCCAACCCGGCGATAGTCCTAGCTTCCCGGCTGAAGCGATCAATAAAGGTATGGTCGTGGAGAAATTCGCGAGGAAGAACTTTGATGGCAACATCGCGGTCAAAGCGGAGGTCGATGGCGTGGTATACCGTTGCCATCCCGCCCTTGCCGATCATACCCTGAATCTCGTAACGGTCAGAAAAGAGTTCGTTGGTCATGGCCTATCCATAATCATGTTGTGTTACAAAGGTGGCAAGCATTATACACGATAAAAATATCTTTACGTTTTACTGTTCAAGAAGAACCAGTTAAGGTTGGAGCAGGCTGCCATTGGGGAGCTGTGAAATCAACATTGCCAAAGTGAGTAATCTGTGTCACCGAGTCTTCTCCCATCCCTTGCAAGGCTTGCTGGACATCCACCAGGAAGACATCGGCATTTTCTATATCGGTGTTGATCCAGTGCGTCCAATATTCCTGATTGAAGTCAGACCATTCATAAATTTTAGCCCAGGTCAACTTGCCCCGTACAAAGGCGATGGTTGAACTATCCGGCGACCATGAAGGGGCGACATCGGCCAGGGTATTACGGGTAACTTGTACCATTTTATCCTGGCAGCCCTTGAAACCGTCTTCAATACAGGCCAGGTCTAATAAATACAACTCTTTGGAGCTGTCTTTATCAGGGCCATCCTGGGTTCGCCCAAAAACAAAAACCAGATAGCGCCTATCAGGGGATAGCCCGATCGACCCAAAACCGCTTTCCTCATTGACCATGACGATCACCGACTGGCCGGTAACGGTATCAATCACCTCGAACTGCTGCATACCTATGAAGTCTTCCGTCTCAACTCCGCGGATGATGAGCAGCGTCCGGTTATCAGATAACCAGCCCAACCACTGCCCGCCGGGGAGATCCATGAATTGATAATCGTTCTGTCCGTCAGCGTCGGCAAGGTGGATCGTCTCGCTCCGAAGAATTGGCGGTTTAAAAGTCATGTAAGCAAGTTTTGACCCGTCCGGTGACCAGTCGATTCCGGCCCCGCCCTCTAGCGATAGATTACAGTCACCCCCACTCTTTATCGTGACACAGCTTCTCGGCATCCATGGGTTGGCTGAAACCACGCCCTGACCATTTGCAAGCCATGATAGATTTGAAATAATTTCAGGGTTGTAGTTTAGTAAGGTTCGCTCCTGGAGATCGACAAAATAGGTTCCGGCAGGTTGATCGCTGGAAGCAACACGGAAACTGCTATCGCCCCTCAGGTAAACAGGTGATAAATCAGGGTCGTCCCCTTCCGCCAGATCGGCCAGACTGAACGCCAGGTCCCGGCCATCTGGCGACCACCGCCCGAAGTATGGTGATACATTCTCAATCTGTGGCAGAATTCCTGGGGTTGAATCACAGCCCGCCAACACACAACCAACATTCAGCGTAAACCCCAAACCACGTGCATTAAACCCCAATATTCCCGTCCCACCACCGACGATGGGAGTCGATGTGGGAGATGGTTCCAATGTGGCGGTAGGCATATCGGTAGGGGGCGGCGGTTCGGTTGGTGTGGCAGCAGTCTCGGCGGGGCGCTGCGCTTCGGCTACGGTGGGTGTATTGGTTGGAGGTACAGACTGTTCGCTCGATGTGAGGCACCCCTGACTCAATATCCCTATCACCAGTATGACCAGGACTGTCAACCCCATTCCTGCCCACGACCTTATTTGTTTATGGCGTGTGGTCTCGTGCAAGGTATCCAACTCCTCGGCGATCAATTATAGATGGCTGCATCGCGGTCAAAACAGCGTGGTAAACCGTCGCTGTGCTGCCCTTATTATGCGGTGTGTGACTAATTGCTGCTACCTTCATTATACGCCAACGTTCACTGCTCACAAGCCGCCCTAAAAAAAAAGGATCGAGCCACAGCTCGATCCTTTTTCATACGGGCCAGGTTGTCCCTATCTTGGTGATAGGAACGACGGAAATGAGATTGACAATACAAATATAAAGGCAACCATACCATCTCTTATCAGTGCATATTTTCGGTTAACAGCCCAGAACGAAGCGTTGTCTAGTTCCGGCAGACTGTCCTGAGCATTGGCATTATGCAGCCATTGCTGAATCCTTCGGGCTAATTCTTGATCATTCCCAGGGCCGGATACCCCCCTGGCGCGGAGGTTGATCTGTGAAATACCCGAAGATGAAATACTGGTTGTCAGGTGGAGGGCCGGAACCATTGTCCGGCGAGCAATAATCGTCGTGACAATGAAGATGCCAACAATCAATACCGTTAGCCCCAGTCTTAATATAAGACTTCGGGTAAAGGAGCCCACAAAATCCAGGGAAAAGAGAGCTAACAATACACCCTCAATAACCAGGACTATCAAACTTCGGAATTCGTCAGGCACTCGAATGGTTTCCAGGCTAATCACATCTTTTGCCTCAAGGGCTACTACAGCCTGTTTTTTTGCCTCGTCGCCGGTCCAAATTGGCTTATGCAGCGAAAAGTTCCCAGCCTCTTCTTCCAGATGTAA
>JBNKDD010000490.1:0-3265 GCA_050288085.1 Anaerolineae bacterium | reverse complement strand
CCTTGCAAGGGGGGCGAATCCGAGCGTGCCGACCGCAGGTCGGGCGAGGATGGGGGGTAAAGTTCCGTTAAGAAACCCCCACTTTTTCGTGCAGCCTATCAGACGACTTGCCATTACCTTTGGCGCGGATCACCCCGATTGGTTAGACTCAGACCCGTTTTGCCCGGCGTTAGTGTTATTCAAGTCAAACCGGTTGTAACGATCAGATAATCAAGGAGCGTGTGATTGATGTGTGGAATCATGGGGAGCTATCCGAAGGAGGATGAAGACGCCGTAGACGCGGGCATTTCGATGCTCCAGCATCGCGGCCCGGACGCCCAACAAGTCACCGAGACGCCATCGGGTACCTTTGGGCACTCGCGGCTGGCGATCCTCGACGTGGCGGAAGGCCACCAGCCGATGACCGCCCAGGGCCATTGGATCATCCTCAACGGCGAGATTTACAACTACCACGATCTGCAAACTAAGTTGGATAAGCCCGTTTCGACAGACAGCGATACCGAAGTCGTGCTGCGGCTGTATGTTCAATATGGTCCCGACTGTGTCAGTCTGCTGGATGGCATGTTCGCTTTTGCCATCGCCGATGCCGATCATCTGTTTCTGGCCCGCGACCCGCTGGGGATCAAACCGCTCTATTACACCACCCACCGGCAGCGCCTGTATTTTGCCTCCGAGATCAAATCGCTGATCGGGTTGAGCCCGGACATAAAGGAATTCCCGCCCGGTTATTGGTGGCATTCTGATCAGGGTTTCTACAAATACGGCCAGGTCGATAAGCCCGAACCGCCGATTCACCTATCTGCCCCGCCTCGCCCCGGACGCGCTGATCTAAAAGATATTCAAGAAGCACTCCGAGATGCGGTACACAAGCGCCTGATCGCTGACGTAGGCGTGCCGGTTGGAGTCAGCTTGAGCGGCGGGTTGGACAGCAGCATTGTTGCGGCGTTGGCCCGTGAAGTGAAGCCTGACCTCGATACCTTTGTGGTCGGCACAGCGGAGAGTGAAGATATCGCGGTCTCGTACATGGTCTCCGAATACCTGGACACTCATCACCACGCCTATATTTACACCTTCGACGAGATGCTCAAGATTCTGCCGGAGGTGATCTATCATCTGGAGTCTTTCGACGCGGCGTTGATCCGCAGTTCGATCCCCAATTACTTCCTGGCACAATTGGCCTCCGATCACGTCAAGGTGATCTTGACTGGTGAGGGCGCAGACGAACTGTTTGCCGGGTACGAATATCTCAAACCGGTCGATGATCCCGACCGGCTTCATAGCGAATTGTGGACGATCACCTCGTCGCTGCACAACACTAATTTACAGCGTGCCGACCGGATGACGATGGCGCACGGCCTGGAAGCGCGTGTTCCCTTCCTGGATACGGATGTGATCGATCTGGCCTTCAACCTGCCGCCGGAATGGAAATTGCAAGAAGATGATTGGCCGGAGAAAGAACTGCTCCGCCGGTCGGTGGCCGAACTGCTACCCGATGAAGTGGTTGACCGGCCCAAGCAAAAGTTCTCAGATGGGGCCGGGTCGATTAACCTGGTAGCCGAGCACGCCAACGATACGATCTCGGATGATGAATTCTTGCGGGAGCGAAACGTTGGGGAGAATGTCGAACTGCGCTCGAAGGAAGAACTGCTTTACTACCGCATCTTCCGGGGGATTTTCGGCGACAGCCTCCAACCGGACATCGTCGGGCGGACACGCTCGGTGACACCCGGCGAGTTGAATTAATTCAAAAGGGCGAGGTATCGAACAGTGACGCCTCGCCCCATTTTGTTATCAGTTAGGCCAACTTGCGTCGATCTGCGCCAGTGCGGTATCGAGATCAATTTCACCCTTCACCCAGCTGGTCATACCCGTCCAGAAGGAACCCGCCCCCACAACACCGGGCATCAGGTCGGAGCCGTCGAAGCGGACGCTGTCAGCTTCATTCACGAGTTGAGCAATGCCCCGCTCGATATCGTCGCCGTACCAATCCAGGCTGGCGTCGTTGTGCGGCGATAGGGCCCCACCGCGGGCCATCCAGCCTTTCAGGGACTCGCCCCGTGTGAAGAAATCCATTGTTGCGCGGACTTCCGGGCGGTCATTGAACATCGCGTAGATATCCCCGGCGACCAGGTAAGGCTTGCCATACTGCTCGTCGATGGGCGGCAGGTAGAAGAAATCGTAATCTACACCGGACCTGGCACCTTCGGGGAAGAAGCCGGTGATGAAGTTGCCCTGCTTGTGTAACCAACATTGGGGTGGATTTTCAAACATCGGGTTGGCCGCATCACCGAAGTAGATATTGGCAGTATTGGCAGTCCCCCCGTAGACATAGTCATCATTGAACCAGATCTGGGCCATTGTTTCCGCCGCGTTTTTGACTTCCGGTGAGGTGAAGGGCAGGCGGTTGGCCGGATCAGCCGGGAATGACCAGTTGTCGTAGTTCTCCAATGAGGTCGTACGGAGCATAGTCTCTTCTATCCAGTCGGTGGCGGGCCAACCGGTAGCCGGGCCGGACTCAAGCCCGATGCACCAGGGAGTACTCCCATCGGCGACAATCTGATCGGAGAGCGCCAGCAGGTCGCCCCAGTTTTCGGGGATTGGATAACCGGCTTCGTCCCAGGCTTTCTTCGGATACCAGACCTGGCTTTTGCCGTTGTAGCGTGCCCAGACACCGGCCTCGATGCCATCCATCTGGGCCATGTCAAGCCAGGCCTGCTTGTAGTTCCGTGTCATCCACTCTTCATTCAAGAAAGTGCTGACATCAACGACATAGCCTTCACCGACAAAGTTACGCAGCAGGCCGGGCTGCGGGAAGTCGGCAATGTCCGGTGGGTTGCCAGCCTCAATATCAGTGCTGATGATAGTCTCGAATTCACCGGTTCCCGTGTATTGGATGTCAATGCCGGTCCACGCTTCGAAGTCTTTGATCGCCTCGTTGAACTTAGCCTCATCCACCCCGGTGACATTGCCGATGATGGTGACGGTGGTGCCGCTGTATTCACCGTTGCAGGCCGCTACCAGCTCAGGGGTCATCAAGTCCCAATCGGGGCAGGCCGATTCAGGTGACAGTTCTTCGACGGCGGCAGCAGGTTCGCCTTCGCTGGCCGGTTCCTTGGTGGCGGTTGGCCTTGTGGTCGGGGAAGATTCTGCCGCAGCTGGAGGAGTCGAACCACCTCGACTCAAAAACATAATCAGGCCGATAATGCCGATTACGAGTACAACGCCAATGATGCTCATCCAGAGCAGGGGGGACCGGCGCTTGGCC
>JBNKDD010000489.1:0-3279 GCA_050288085.1 Anaerolineae bacterium | reverse complement strand
ATAGGTTGCTGTTGGCGGACAGGTCTAAGCCGCCGATGTTGCCCCCGATCTGGTTGTTGTATAGATAGAGTACACCCAAATCGGTGTTGGCGGACAAGTCTAAACTGGCAATATCGCCGCCAATCTGGTTGCCGTTCAAGAAGATTTCTACTAGCACAGTGTTGTAGGACAGGTCTAAACCGTCGATGCTGCCCCCGATCTGGTTATTAGGCAGGTAGAGGTATATCAGGTCAGGATTGTTGGTGACGTCTAAGCCGTCAATATTTCCGCCGATCTGGTTGTTATCCACGTTAAATAGGTCTAGATCGGGCAGACCACTCAGATCAATGTCCTGGATATTCCCGGTCAGGTTATTGCTCGGTATTTGTATCATTTCGACATGACCCATCCCATCAGTTCCTATCCCCCACCAGGTGTCGACATGGGTGATTTCGCCCCAATCATTAGCCTCGATTCCAGGTTGAGCGCCACGTGTCCATGAGTCCCCACCGAGATTTAGATAGATGCTTTGCAGTGATAGGCACTGTGCCTGACCCGCCGAGTCTTCCGAAAAACCAAGAGCCGTCAGATCGCCGGTGACAGGTGTGCAGTCAGGCAGCCAGGCGGCCCGAACAAGCTGAGGGGATTGTGCTGCAAAGCCCAGCAAAGCCAGCAGCAGCGCGATCAGCAGTGTGCGAAGCAGACGAACAGAATCGACGAGGCGCAGACCGGCCATGATATTTTCCCTATCCTCAATGGTGAAATCAAAGTCGCCGCAGGCAGGGTTAATGGAGGTTAATATCGCTCCACGGCACCACCGCGATCATAACATGGTTAGTGGATGGCAGGCAAGAGGGTAGAGTGATTGGTTTGTGAGGGGAAACAGGGGACACGGCGGACTAGACCATATCCCCTGAGTGGTTGGGGTTACTGAGATCGCAGCCGGGTAAATTCGGCTTCAAATTCCTCGATCATTCTGGCTTTGTCTGCCTCGTCGAGCAGCGTCACCCGGACGGCGTTCATCACCAGCTTCTCGATCATCGCTTCGTCATAATCATAGGCTTCGGCGATCTTCAGGTATTCGTCGGTCAGCGTGGTATTGAACAGCGGCGGGTCGTCCGAGTTGATCGTCACATACAACCCGGCATCGAGCAACTGGGGCAGGGGGTGGCTGGCTAAATCAGGGGCGACGCCCAGGCACAGGTTGCTGGTCGGGCAGACCTCCAACGGGATTTGCCGCTCACGCAGTTCTTCGACCAGATCTGGGTCTTCGATGCAGCGGACGCCATGCCCGATCCGTACCGCGTTCAGGGTTCGTAACGCTCCCCAGATGCTCTCCGGGCCGAGTGTCTCCCCGGCATGTGGGACCGATGGCAGCCCGGCCTCTTCCGCCAGCTTAAACGAATCGGCGAACTTTTCCGGCAGGTTGCCTACTTCGTAACCGCCTAATCCGAGCGCTACCACGCCATTGCCCCACGCATTGATCGCCCACTCGGCGGTCATTGGCCCTTTCTCGGCGGGGATCTCCCGCGGGATATCGACGATCAGGTTCATCCGCACACCCAGCTCTGAATCGGCCCAGGCCCGCGCCCGGTTGATCGCTGCCAGTTGATCGTCAAAGCTGATCCCTTTCTGGAGATAGTGGGTGTAGGCGGTGTAGGTCACTTCGGAGTAGCGAATATTCTGTGCGGCCTGCCCGCCCAGAAATTCACGGGTGAGCAGTTCGATATCCTCGGCGGTGCGGATGCACTCGGACAGCTTGATGTACACCTCGATGAAGTGCGGAAAATCGATGAAGCGATACCAGTCTCGCAGCCCATCGACTGTATCGGCAGGCAGGTCAATGTTGTGATTTCGGGCCAATTTGAGCAGAGTCTCCGGGCGGGTTGCGCCTTCCAGGTGAACGTGTAATTCAACCTTTGGCATCCGGCGAATAAAATCAGTTAAGGTCACAGCTCATCTTCTCCTTCGTTAAATGGTCGGTAAGTTGTACCGGTTTTAGGGGGAGATTAGCAAGCTACGATCAGCCACTCTTTTGCATACGTTCTGATTTACGCTAACTAATTTGCGCTAATCTTGTATGCTGTGGGGGCATGAGGGGGACGTAGATTAAACAATCTATAAGAAGGGATGAGTGATGAATGCTTTTAGCAAAAGGCGTTTGCCTTACATTGTAGGGAGCAGTCTGATCATAGCGGTTCTAATTCCAGCCTGCACAGGGCTGCCAGCCACCCAGTATAATGTGAGTACCGGTCAACCCTCTGAAACCACCGCCGAAGCAGATGAAGACCCTCCAGTCGAGTCTTCCCCGACCGAAGTTTCCGGCGTGCCAACAGCCTCCTCCGAAGCAGTGACCGAAGCTGCCGCCGATCCGACGACCGTCTGCCCGGAGCCGACCGCCGATACCCAATTGTATGTCGATGAAGTCAACGGATTTTGCCTGCTTTACCCGGATAGTTTCAGCCTGGGGTCTGGTCTGAGTGTACCGTCCCTCAATGCCGATGTCGTGTTTCAGAAAGGCGTGGTAAGCGAAGGCGATATGGGGGATATATATGCAACGCTGTGGGTGAATGTGATCGGGCAGCCGGGCGCAGCGAAAGACTACACGGCGGCTGATTATGTCGATCTGGTATCCACCGAATTGCCAATGCTGTGTGAAGACTTCTCACGCGAGAACATCACGCTGTCCGGCGGGCAACCGGCAGTTGTTTGGAGGGGGAAAAGAATACTCTCCTTCCGTGCGCTCTATGTCAATGCACATGATACACTGTATGAGGTGATGGTGCAGCCCGATCTGGATCCCGGCGAGGAGCTTACCCCGGAAGTCGAATTAGCCTGGACGACCATGCTCGAATCACTGACTTTCTTCCCACCGGCTTATTCGGAAGAGGTCCTGATTCCTGAAGAAATCTGCCCTTCAGCCACCGCCGATACCACCCTGTTCATCGACCGCTGGGATGGTTATTGTGTGCTGGTTCCCAACAGCTTTGAAGAGGAGCGGGGAGAATATGGCGTGGGTAAGTTTGTTGGTGGACCGGAGTTGACCGGTCTGTCGGATGTTTCCTATGTTGAGGCCATCATCGGGCTGCAAGGGGCGACCGGTGAAACGGTCGAGCAGTTGGCCGACTATCCCCACCCGAAATCGGCCACCCTGACGGAGACGACCGTCTCCGGCTATCCGGCATTATTTACAGATCTGCCACAGGATATTGTACCCAATCGGCATGCGTTCATCGTGGTCAATGACTACCTGTACGTCCTGATCGTCCGGCCCATTGACACGGTCAATTACCCGGAGGC
>JBNKDD010000488.1:0-3287 GCA_050288085.1 Anaerolineae bacterium | reverse complement strand
AGGGTGACGAGGAGGCGGTTTCCCCACCAGGGGACTAAGTCCGGCCAAAGGCTGGGTGAAAATCGAACCATCAGCGGATGCCGCCAGGACGTGTCACCGTCCTTACCAATATCCCACACGTAAAAGACCGTACCCACAAAACCGGGAGGCAACTCCTGCTACAAAACGGGGCGGTTGTGACAGGTCAAACCAGTCAACAATCAAATACTTCTCAGCCATCGCGACTTGTTCGTCTATCCGTCCATGGCTGATTCATGACGAAAACCAGGAGAAAACAACATGTGTGGAATCGTTGGTTATATCGGTCCTCGTGATGCAACCCCTATCATTCTGAACGGACTGAAACGGCTGGAATATCGCGGCTACGACTCAGCAGGGATTGCTGTTCTACAGGATGGTGAAATTCACATCCGCCGTGACGCCGGAAAACTGTCCGTACTGGAAAATCACGTTCGTGAAAAGCCCCTCAACGGGAATTTAGGCATCGGACACACCCGTTGGGCCACCCACGGACCGCCCAGTGAACGCAATGCCCATCCTCACATCGGCATGACCGGTAGCGTGGTGGTGGTACACAATGGCATCGTCGAGAATTTCCTCGACCTCAAGGATGATTTGGTTTCTGAAGGTGCTGTATTCAAAAGCGACACCGACACCGAAACCATCGTGCACTTGCTCGAACGTTATCTAGCAACCGGCCTTGACCTCGAAGAAGCTGCCAAACAAGCCTTTAAGTTGCTAAAAGGTGCTCAAGCAATCGTTACCTTCCGCACCGACGAGCCGGATCGGCTGATTGCCTGCCGGATCGGAAACGCAGGCGGCGTCGCAGTCGGCATCGGCCAGGGAGAAATGTTCATCGCTTCAGACATCCCGGCAATTCTCGAACACACCCGTACAATGGTTTTCCTGGAGAGCCGCCAGATGGTTACCATTCAGGCAGATGGCTACTCCTTACAAACCCTTGATGGAATCCCTGTTGCCAACGGCATACACACCATCCCCTGGGACCCGGTCAGCGCAGTGAAGGGCGAATACAAGCACTTCATGCAGAAGGAAATCTTCGAGCAGCCGCGTGCCCTGACCGATACCATCCGGGGCCGGGTTGATTTCGAGCACAGCGAGGTTTGCCTACCTGAACTCAACCTGGATGAGGAAACCGCCAAATCCCTGGAACGCTTAGTAATCGTAGCTTGCGGAACTTCTTCTTATGCAGGGATGGTCGGTAAGATGCTTGTCGAAACCATCGCCCGGATGCCGACCGATGTGTGGATTGGTTCTGAGTTCCGCTACGCCGATCCGATCCTTGACGACTCAATGGCCGTACTCGCATTAACTCAGTCCGGCGAAACGGTCGATACCCTGGCAGCAATGGAAGAAGCCCGCGAAAAAGGTACCATGCTGTGGAGCATTGTCAACGCAATTGGCAGCCAGGCGATGCGGATCGCCGATGGCTACATTGCAATGCAGGCCGGGCCGGAAATCGGCGTGGCAAGTACCAAAGCCTTCACTGCATCGATCATCGACCAATACCTGCTGGCCTGCTATCTGGCCCAGTTACGCGGTTCACAAGACGAGGCTAAACTTAAGCAGTGGGTGAACGATCTGGCCCGCCTGCCCGATCTGGTTGGACAGGTACTTGACCTGGACGGTCAGCTTAAAGAACTGGCACAGAAGTTGTATCAGTCCACCAATGCCCTCTACCTGGGCCGTGGTATCAACTATCCGATCGCGCTGGAAGGGGCGCTTAAGCTCAAAGAAATCAGCTACATCCACGCGGAGGGTTACCCCGCTGGTGAGATGAAGCATGGTCCCATCGCCCTGATCGATGAGCATATGCCGGTATTATGCATTACTGTAAAAGATCGGCTGTACGATAAGATGCTCTCACAGGTCGAGCAGGCTGCTGCTCGTAACGGGATCGTGATTGCGCTGGCGACTGAAGGTGATGAACTGATTGCTGAGAAAGCCAACCATGTGATCTACGTGCCGGAGGCTCCTGAATTGCTAACACCGGTGGTCAATGTGCTGCCGCTGCAATTGTTGGCATATCATATTGCGGTGCGGCGCGGCGCAGATGTTGATCAGCCGCGTAACCTTGCCAAGAGTGTAACAGTGGAATAGAAATTCAATCCTGCTAGCCCCCTCTCACTAAGAGGGGGGTTTTTACTTTTTACGAAGAGGCAGACGAACCGAGAAGGTGCTGCCTTTTCCAACTTCACTCTCAATCTCAATGCTGCCATCCATCAACAGCACCAGACGACGCACAATCGACAATCCTAATCCCGTGCCACCGTGCTTACGCATTGGCGTGCCGTCAACTTGCCTGAATTCATCGAAGATATAAGCCTGTGCCTGCTCCGGGATGCCGATGCCTGTATCACGGACAACCATCTGCCAATGTGTGTCGCTAACTTTGTCAAATCGAAATTCCACCCGGCCTTCATCTGTAAATTTGATGGCGTTGCCGACCAGGTTGGTTAATATCTGGTTCAGTCGAGGTGGGTCTCCGACCAAGATTTCTGGCAGATCGGGATCCAGATGTGAATGCAGTTCAATGTTCTTGCTAGTTGCCAGACTGAACATCCTGGATTCGATGCTGTGAAGCAGCTCAGAAGGAGAAAACGGTTGATAGTTGATCTCGATCTTCCCCGATTCGATCTTCGACAGATCCAGCACATCGTTGATCAAAGCCAGCAGATTTTCCCCATTAGATAGGATGCGGTGCAGATAGTCGATGTGCTTATCGGTAAGGTTTTGTCTTTCAGTCTGGATCATCAGGTCGGCATATCCAATCACAGAGTTGAGGGGGGTGCGCAGCTCGTGGGATATGGTTGCCAGGAATTGGCTCTTAACGCGGGTGGCTTCCTCAGCTTTGGTCCGGGCTATAGCAAGCTCTTCATTTGTCTCGACCAACATTTTGTTTTGTTCACGCAGCTCGGCAGTTCGAGCAGCGACGGTCCGTTCCAACCCGGCTGCCAGCTCCTTGAGTTCAACTTCTCGCTGCTGAATCGCGTCGGCCATCTGATTAAATGCATCCCCAAGCTTTCCTACTTCGTCCGCTGATTTCGGCTTTGCTCGTGTGATCAGATTTCCGGCAGTCATTTGGGCGGCGATATCAGCCAGTTCCGTGTCGTCAAGCTGTACCCGTCGATCCTGAACCAGATCGCCATCGCCAAGACGGAGCCGGGCGACGAGAACAACCAGGACATCTCGAGCCTGGTCGGCAAGGTCGATATCCGCAAACTCGAAGAGTTCCCGCAGCACGACCCGGACGCCTACAGCTTCTC
>JBNKDD010000487.1:0-3311 GCA_050288085.1 Anaerolineae bacterium | reverse complement strand
TTGCCTAATTCCCTCTGGGGAAAAGGGGTGGTGTGCCTCTCCTCCAGGTTTTCCCCGTTTTTGGAACGGTCACCATTCCGGTGGGTATTATGAACCCGTAACCGGGGTATGGGCAGCCAGCCCGGATGGGGAACAGGTCATTGCGCTTGAAGGCAAAAGGGCGACGGAGTTTATCGGTTGGATATCGCCGGATACGGTAGTTGCTTATTCAGGTGGTGCTATGGGCTCTTTATATGCTTTGAGAACTATCAATATTGCCAGTGGAATAGTCAAGGAACTGGAACCGGCTTGTTTTGGTTGGCTCGCCTACAGCCTTGAGTACAACGTCTACCTGGTTGATGTGGACCCGTACAGCGCGAATTTCTGCCCACATTCCACACCCGGGAGCGAGGGATTATTCCTTGTCTCTGAAAATGATATTCAGCAAATGCCAGATGATTTATTTCAACCGGGAGATAAAATGATCTGGTCTCCTGATACAGATATGTTTCTCCTGGGTGCTTCGACGGGGATCACTCCCCAGGGTGAGGTTGTTACCGAGCTTCCCGATTCGATGGTCGATCTGTCAACCGTGATTTCCGCCGATGGCAGCCTCAGAGCATGGTGGGATTCGGATCACCTGTATGCTGCTTCAGCCCCCGATTATGAGCCATACCCGGTTCTCGTGAACGAGCCTCAATTGGAATCCCAGCCTATCCGTAAATTGGAGTGGGTGACGCCATAATCACACCCATCCTGATAAATCCTGACAAAAAAGGAGCGACCGCTAAGCACAGGCGGTCGCTCAATGTATAGCGCCTTTATCCAGGTATGGGCAGGGGGACGCCATTTGGGTATTGTGGTTCGTCGTCGTCGTCCGATGGGATCTCCGGCTCAACCGGCTCGGCAGCGCAAACATTTGACCAGCAGATACCACCGGCGCAGGTATAACCTTCTGCACATTGTGAGTTATCCGTACAGGCGGCGTTGCAGGTTCCGGCAGTCTCGCCGCAGTCCAGGCAGCCTTCTCCCTCACCGGGTGAGCAGACACCATCATCTACACAGGTGCAGTCCGAACACAGGTCGCTGTTTTCAACCGCCGGATCGCAAATGCCATCGCCGCAGATCGGAATGTAGGGCTCATCGGTGTTGGTGGGTGTCGGCGAGGGTGTGAAAGTGGCGGTGGGCGTTGGTGTGTCGGTTGGGGTGGGGGTGAAGGTGGGCGTATCGGTTGGGGTCGGCTCTTCATCTGATCCGCTCGCCTCGAAGAAATCCGGGCCAGCGTTATTGTCCTCGGTCGGGAGTTGGGTCAGAAGGAAGAAAAGGCAGGCGAACAGCCCCACACCAAAGAAGAATATCCAGGCTGCGAGGGGTCGGCGATCACGGTCTTCATCGTCCTTATATCGATCTGATCGCCTTCCGAACAGCCGTCCAAATAACTGCTTGATCGCATCCATCTAGCACCCCCAAACATACCAAACCATCTCTTTTGCATGACGATAATCTTGTTTATTATCGCCGACTATTGTGTTTGGCGCAAGGGGGGTGCTGCTAACCCTTTCAAGGACAAGACAGAGTATAGCCTTGCCCTTACATCAGGTTGATGTTGATTGCTCAGTTCTTGTGAAGGCCGATCATGTAGACAATTGATGGCGTTTCCTGCTCACAGCGGGCGGCTGTAAGGTACAGGGTGCGGGGTTGATCTTCCGTCAGCAGGGTGTCGGGTTCAGCCAGGCTGTCAAGGGACTCGTGCCAGCGCACGTCTTCGGATGCAACATAACCTTCGATTAATTTTTTGAATAGTTCGCCGTATTGTTCTCGTGTAAAGCCAGACATAGTGTTTACCTCAATGTAAAGATGATATGAGCATAGCACACAACCCCCTGATTTGGTGTTAAGAAAGGATATCAAAGGTATAAAGAAAAGCTATCAATTTTGTACCTGAAAAAGGGCCTGATAGGGCCGGTTTTGCATCGAATGGATCATTCCTCTATGATATAACCACCACCGCATCAAAGACAGGAGTTGACTGATGCCAAAACGTATATTGATCGCCTATGCCAGCCGTCATGGTGCAACTGCTGAGGTTGCCGAAGCTATCAGGGATACGCTGTCTTCCGGCGGCGTGGATGTTGAGCTTGCTTCACTAACCGAGATCAAGTCCCTCGATGGCTACCGGGCGGTGGTGATCGGTGCGCCGATCTACTCGGCTAACTGGATGCCGGAGGCCACCGACTTTGTCAAGAAGCACCAGGCCGCCCTGGGGCAGATGCCGACTGCCTGCTTTGTGCTGGCTATTCGCCTGCGTGACAATACGGATGAACTCCGCGAGGCGGTCAAGAGTGCCATCTCGACCGAGTGCGTGATCATGAAACCGGTGACGTTGGGGCTGTTTGCCGGAGCGTTGGATTATGCCAAGCTCTCGCCGATTGTCAGGCTCCAGGCCGAGACGAAAAAGCTGCCGGAAGGTGATTTCCGGGATTGGGACGCCATCCGCGAGTGGGCCAGCACCCTCCCCGATCTACTGTAAATTAAGGGCAATCGCTTCAAAATTGTTTCGTGCTTATTTTTCTTAAGCCGCCACGAATAAACTTCGTGGCTCCAAGTTCATTTTAGCTGTGAAGTTTATGACGACCTTTGGTCGTTCTGGCAGGTTTGAAGCGATTGTCCTTGCTGTACTTGAATATCCTCCGTTGTTTGTTATAATTTGATCGAATGAACGTTCAATCAATCGAGCCGATTGTTGAGTATGTACCTGCATGAATGATAAAGATAAACGTTCAGCCGTTTTAGATGCCACCTTGAAACTGATCTCCGAACGGGGATTTCACGATACGCCGATGTCGCAGATCGCTAAGGAGGCGGGCGTCAGCGCGGGGATCATCTATCACTATTTTGAAAACAAGGAGGATTTGATCTGCGAGCTGTACGGGGAGATCAAGCGGCGGCTTTCCGAAGCGATAATGGAAGACTATTCCGAAGACCTGCCACTGCGCGACCGCTTCTCGCTGATCTGGCTTAATACGGCAAAATTCTACCTGAATCACCCTATGGAAACGGCTTTTCTGGAACAGTTCGAGAACTCGCCCTACTACAGCCTGGAACTGATGCAAAAGCATTCCGAGCAGTTTATGCCTATCTTTGAGCTTATCCAGTATGCGGTCGGGCAGGGGGTGATCAAGGATCTGCCGCTGGCGATACTCAGCGCCCTCACGATGGAAATTGCGATCTCATTGGCGAAGAAGCACACCGCCGGATTCATTACCCTGGATGAGGCTGCTATGGAAGCTGCCATGGAAGCCTGCTGGGATGCGATTAAACGCTAATCGTAT
>JBNKDD010000486.1:0-3315 GCA_050288085.1 Anaerolineae bacterium | reverse complement strand
GGGGGTCGGATGTTCTGGTCCTGCCGGAACTCTGGGATACGGGGTATGCGCTTGCACAGGCTCAGGATTTAGGATCACCGGTTGGGGAAGGGCGCTTTTCTGATGTCGCCGGTTTAGCACGGTCGCACCGTATCCACATTATCGGATCGATGATGGAGATCGATCAGGATGGGCGGGCTTACAACACCGCCGTCTGGTTTGGGCCGGACGGAACCCCCCTGGGAAGCTACCGGAAAATTCACCTGTTCGGGTTGATGCAGGAGGATCAATATCTGTCACCCGGTGAGGCTTTGTGCTGTCTGGATTCGCCCTGGGGAAAGGTTGGCCTCGCGATCTGCTATGATCTGCGCTTCCCGGAGCTGTTCAGGGCGTATGCGTTGGCCGGTGCGGTGATGGTCATTATCCCTGCCCAGTGGCCCCATCCCCGGATGAAACATTGGCAGACCCTTTTGCGGGCGCGGGCTATCGAAAATCAGATGGTGGTTGCGGCCTGCAACCGGGTAGGCGAGGAAGATGGTGCACAATTCGGTGGGCGGTCAGTGCTTGTAGATGCCTGGGGGGAAACGATCATCGAGGGTGGCGAACAAGAACTGCTGCTCACTGCCCCGGTTGACCTTCAACATGTGACTAAAGTCCGGGGTAAGATGCCTGTCTTTTCAGACCGCCGTCCTGAAATTTGTGGTAGCATATAGGGTAAGGTCTGACCTGGTGGGGAAAGCTGGGAATGAAAATTTAATTTTATACTCAGACCGATAATAGTTCAGTTTCCCCAAATTGGAGTATTCAATGGATGAAGTACCACGTGATACTCGCAGTATATGGCAGCGTTTAACGACTCCTGCTGAAAAATATAAGAATCCCGACCGGAAACGCCGGGCCAGAATGTTGAATTCATTATTGATTTTATTGGTTCCCCTGTTTGCGCTTCCGGTGATAATCCGCCCGATAGTATTTATTCCCGTTGCTCTGTTGATCTATTTCCTGTCTGCATTCACCGCCCTGGTGATCGCCTATATCATCAGCCGCGCCGGGCAATACCGGATCGCGGCCCTGCTGACTTTTGGCGTGTTTACGGCTAACCCGGTGTTTATTTTACTGCTCCAGGGTAATTACCACCCGGAGAATATCAGCAATACGATTTTCTGGATTGTCCCCACGATTGTGCTGGGTAGCCTGGTCTTATCGCTGCGGTCTACCCTGCTGCTGATTTTTGGCAATATGGCGTTGATGCTGGCCTTTGTCAAGGTGGTGCCGGGCTTGAATATCTGGCAGGTGGCTCCTCCGCTTGGTTTTGCATTTATTATTTCGATGCTGATCGTGGCAGTGATGCTGCTCCGGCTCCAGGACTTGCGCAAGATTGAGGAGCAGTCAAGCGCCCTGGGGGAGAGCGAAGAACGTTTCCGCAGCTTGTTTGAGGCTACATTTGAAGGGATTGCCGTTCACGAGGGCGGCTTTATTATTGATGCTAACCCGGCTTTCCGACGGATGTTTGGTTATACGGAAGATGAAGTCTTTAGCAAGGCCTTATGGGAATTCTGTGCCGAGTCATCACGCGGGATTGTCCAGGAAAAAATCCATGCTGAATCAGAAGATACGTTTGAGGCAACCGGTCTGAAAAAAGACGGTTCTACGTTTGTCATGGAATTGATGAATAAAGGGCAGCTCTACCGGGGGGAGCGGGTGCTGGTCACGGCTTTGCGGGATATTACCGAGCGCAAACGAGCAGAAGAAGCTCGCGAAAAACTGATCCAGGAGCTGGATGCTTTCGCGCATACAGTTGCCCATGACCTTAAAAATCCGATGAACCTGGTGCTGGGTTATTACCATATTATTGAGGAAGATTACCGCAACCTGCCCGAAAGGGAGTTTGAACAATACCTGCGGGATATGGGCAACGGCGTTCACAAGATGGTGAATATTATTGACGAACTGCTGCTGCTCGCCAGCGCCCGGAGCACCGAAGTTGAAAGCCAACCGCTTGATATGACTCTGATCGTCCTGGAAGTTCAAAAGCGATTGGACAGCATGATCCAGCAATATAACCTGGAAATGAAAATGCCCTTGGCCTGGCCCGCTGCTCTTGGGTATGCTCCCTGGGTGGAAGAGATCTGGGCGAACTACATCAGTAATGCTATCAAGTATGGGGGGGATCCTCCCAAGGTGGAGCTTGGGTCAACACCATTGAAGAATGGGAAGATTTGTTTCTGGGTGAGAGATAATGGCCCTGGCATTCCACTGGATCAGCGCGACAAATTGTTTATCCCCTTTACCCGCCTCAGCCAGGCGCGCGCCGAAGGTTATGGATTGGGCCTGTCTATCGTCCAGCGTATCGTGGAAAAACTCAACGGCGAGGTTGGTGTTGAGAGCGACATAGGTAAAGGAAGCCTTTTTTACTTCACACTGCCTGCGGTCAGTTCTCCAGAATACGAACGCGCTGTCAATAACAGCCGTCCATAAGTAGTACCTCTTATGCCCTGAGTTGACAGAAATCGCTCCGGGGAATACACTTCGCGGCTACATCGGGCACAGACAGTGTGTCCAGTGCAAAGATTCGTAGAGAGAGGTACGTGATGACAACATTTACTGACTTGAATCCATCACCGCGAATCCTGCTGGGCCCAGGCCCCAGCATTGTGCATCCGCGAGTGCTCCGCGCTATGGCTACCCCGCTGGTCGGACACCTTGACCCCGACTTCCTGGTGATCATGAGCGAGATACAAGAACTGCTCAAGATAGTGTTCCAGACGGATGAGGCCCTGATTATCCCCGTCTCCGGGACGGGCAGCGCCGGGATGGAAGCCTCGTTATGCAACTTCCTCGAAGATGGCGACCCGATTTTAATCTGTGTGAACGGGTTCTTTGGGGAGCGCCTGTATGATATGGCGGGGCGCTACCGGGCCGATGTCAGCCGGATCGATGCGGTGTGGGGAGAGGCTTTCACCGCCGAGCAGATCAAGAAGGCGCTGGAAGAAAAACCGGCTAAGATCGTCGCGATTGTGCATGGTGAAACCTCAACCGGGGTGTGCCAGCCTCTAGAGGAAATCAGCAAGGTGGTGCATGATCATGGTGCGCTGCTGCTGGTCGATGCGGTGGCGTCATTGGGCGGCGTCTCCCTGCCGATTGATGATCTGGATATTGACATTTGCTATACCGGGTCGCAGAAGTGCCTGAGCTGCCCGCCAGGGTTAGCGCCGGTGGCGATGCGGCCTCGTGCGCTCGAGGTGCTGGAAAATCGCCAGAGCCAGGTGGCGAACTGGTATCTTGACCTGAAGGGCGTCAGCAAATATTGGGGCAAAGAACGCACCTATCACCACA
>JBNKDD010000485.1:0-3319 GCA_050288085.1 Anaerolineae bacterium | reverse complement strand
TTCTGATCCAACGTCGATTGGCGACCAGATGATCGGCATGGCTGTTGATGCAATCACCGCCCTCTTGAAAATTTCGCCAGCCTCAGCTCCGATTTGGTCGGGTGTCTTGGTTGGGTCTGATACTAATGGTATCCAGTCTATCGTACTATCATCTGATGGCGGTATGCCATAGAAGAATTGTTTATCTGGAGTTGATTGATTGGCCGGTAAGCAGCGGAAGATCACATATTCACCGGTCATAAGCGATACTGCGCCGATCCTCACCTCTATTTTGACATGACTGGGTTTGAACAGTAGATTGAGTCTGTTCCTCAAAGGCTTATTGCTTAGCAATGAACTGTGTCCGGTCAATTGCCTTATGCCGCCATGAGCGATGATACGGCCATACTGAAGCGTATTAAGCCTCCCTTTTTGGGTAAGCAGTCTGGCTATACCGGGGTAGTTATGTACCTGATCAGGTTCTAAATATCTCCAGACGTCCTTCAGTGTGGCCTCTTTACCCATCGCGATCATCACAGCATTGAGCGCCCCAACCGACACACCGGCGATCAGATCGAACTCATCAAACAGATTGTGATAGCGATCATCAGGATCAAAATTGGCGTGGCTTCTTAAACTCTGTAAAGCCGCAAATTGAAACGACCCTCTGGCCCCACCCCCACTTAAGACCAATGCTTTTCTGCAATTCTTGTCTGGTATCTCTTGTGGAATAAAAACTCTAGACACTTCCCTTTCTGAAACATTTTCCAGGTATTCCATGATTTTCCCCCCTTAAGCATTTTGGGAAAGCGTTTTCCCAAACATTAGACTTTTCGTTTTGAAAAAGAGCTTATGAGCAATCCTCCTTATTTCTGGAAACCAAAGTAACAGCAGTGATAGACAATTAGTGGAGGCACAGCCATCTGGCGGCAAACAAGCACCAGATAGAAATCGGTATACACATCAAGAACTGCCCGATGACTCCACGCGGACTGACAATGTCCCATTTCGCCGCCTGGAAAATACCGACCATGAATAACATCGCCCCACTGATGAAGCTAGCAATGCTCAATGACATAGCCTCAACACCAAAGCTCAACCAGATCATCCATAGCCCGAATAAGGCCTGTGCCACTGGTTTCATAAGCAGTTCACGCCACCACTCCATGAACTGCCACGCCCGCCATACCTTGCTCCGGTGTTGTTCATCAGCTTCCTCATCGATCACCATCCGAGCCAGCAGCGGTGTAAGACACATATCGAGTGCTGCCGCCATAAACCCGATGAGACCCCCAACCAGATTACCCAGTAGGGCAGGTAACGCTAATGAATCTTTGACAGGAAGTTGCGCCCAGAACAGAAGGGCAGACATCATGATGGCCGCTACCCCCATGCAAAAGAAGACATGTGAGCCATGCCATAGACCGGCATTCACATGCACAGTGCGGAAAAAAGGTGCAGCTTCTTGATAAGTCGTTGAGTCTCGGGCCGCCGCGTAGTTTTTTTCACCAAATCCTGTTGATACTTTTTTCCCCCCAGCCGTCCGATACAAAGCGGAAACAGCCATGATAAAGTAAAAGATACCCTAGGGTATAAATACTAAAACGATGGTGAATACGTCAAGAACATTTGATAGTAACTGGTTGCTCATTTAGGTATCCCCTCCAAATACAACCATTGCGGTGAGGATAGCATTTATAAAATTAACCATGAAGTAGGTAGTAGCAAGCTAAGAGTGTCGAAAACCAGGAGTTACCACAGTTGCAATTAGCAGTGAGGAAAACTTGCAGGTACGTATTGTTTTAGTTGTGGGCTATTAGTGTGAAGTAATGAGGGATTTTGTAGTATAACGAGCTTAATTACATTTTTACAGATATGTTTTTGTTAAGAAGTATGTTAGCTTTTCCCATATGAATTGTAATATTAAAAGAATATCAAGTCAACAGTATGAGGATCATATATGGGCCTGATGTACTGGAAAATCTCACCCAATGTATATACCAATCGCAGCAAGGCTTAATTTAGCGAATCTGATAGCTTCTGAGAGTTACACCCCACCCCGACGCGGTAGACTTGGCATAGTGAACAATTCATCGAAGGAGTTCAGGATTCAGGATGCGTGAAGTTTGTATTATTGGAATCGGACAGACGCCAATTGGCGAACTGTGGGATAAGGGCCTGCGGCATCTCGCCTTTGACGCGCTGAAAGCTGCCGTTGAGGATGCCGGGTTAGAAGCCCCACCCGAAGCGCTCTACGTCGGGAATATGTTGGCCGCCCGCCTGAGCGATCAGGCCCAGCTCGGCGCGTTGATCGCTGATTTTTGCGGCTGGCGCGGCATCGAAGCCAAGACAGTCGAGGCGGCCTGCGCTTCCGGCGGGGTAGCATTTCAGGCCGGAGTCCGGGCAGTTGCCAGCGGCATGATCGATGTGGCGGCGGTCTGCGGCGTCGAGAAGATGATGGACAAAACCCCCAAGGCCGTCACCTCCGGCTTAGCGACCGCCTCCGACGCGGACTACGAAGCTATTCACGGGGCGAACTTCGTTATCCTCAACGCCCTGATCATGCAGCGCTACATGTACGAATATAAGATCCCGCACGAGGCTTTCGGCGGATTCAGCATCAATGCGCACAAAAACGCCATCAACAACCCGAATGCGATGTACCGGAAAGAGATCACTCAGGCGATGTACGACAAAGCTCATATGATCGCCGCACCGATCAATCTCTATGACAGCGCGCCGATCTGTGATGGTTCCGCCGCCGCGATCCTCTGCCCGGTGGAGATGGTGGATGATATCACCTCAAAATCTGTCACACCGGTAAAGGTGCTTGCCAGTGTCACCGCCACCGACTGCCTGAATCTTGACGACCGGCATGACCTGTTGACGCTCGAAGCGGGGCGTATGAGTGCCCAGAAAGCCTATCAGAAGGCAGGTATCACCCCCGATGATGTGGACGTCGACGAGGTACATGATGCCTTCTCGATCATAGCCACATTGAGCCTGGAAGCTGCCGGTTTTGCCGAACCCGGCCAGGGTACGCGATTAGCCCAGGACGGGGAGATCGCGCTTGGCGGGCGAGTTCCGATCAGCACCATGGGCGGCCTGAAGGCTCGTGGACACCCTGTCGGCGCAACCGGCGTCTACGAGATCATCGATCTGGTTACCCAGTTACGCGGCGAAGCAGGAAAGAACCAGGTCAAAGATGCGACCATCGGCCTGACTCAGAACATCGGTGGGACGGGCTCAACAATCGTTACCCACATCCTGGGCCTCGACTGAGCTGCTACTAGCCAGCAGACTAAATAATCTCTAACACCCCTGTTTTCATTCCTGTGGG
>JBNKDD010000484.1:0-3320 GCA_050288085.1 Anaerolineae bacterium | reverse complement strand
GGAGCAGCAGTTCAAGATAGCCCAGGCTTACCCGGTTCTGATTTTGGGCACATTAGTGCAAAACCCTATCTTTCCACCTTATTGGGATGGTGTTGACTGTCTTTATCTACAGAACGATGGCACAATCACCGCAACACTTTCACATTTAGAGCGCTCTTCAACATTATATTCAAGTCCCGCTTATAAAACCTTTGAAAGCCATGAAGGTGGCGTGACATGGCGGCAAATTGAGGTTAAAGAGACTGATAAAAACCACTGTTTCAAAAGAAACACAAATGTCAGTTGGGTTACTCCCGACCAAGGTAACAGCCAGATTCTATACCGATTTACCCCGGAAAATAAGGTATATATCTCATCTGACAGGGGAGACACCTGGGAATTTATACTTGACTTATCAAAGTCTGAAGCCGAGATTACCTACTACACGACGACACAAGCTTACTTCGATTTTACTCCTGGGCCTCTTGATGCTATTGTGGACAGAGATACAGGCAACTTGATCATGGCAATGGGTATCGAGGGCATTCTGACCCGGACTCCATCTGGGGAATTGATCTGGTTCGAAGACGTATCCCAATATTATCATCGTGCTCATATCGGCAATCCAGTCCATGTTGTATCCCTGCTGCGTATAGAGTGTATCTTAGCTGTTATACTGTTTTTCTTAGTGGGAAGTACTACTTCATTGTATATAGCTCCACCCAAGAGTTTCTGGCAGGCTATGATAGCTTTAGCCAGTGTTGTGTGGATTGGAATAACCGCCACATCCCCTGCTTTAGTCGCTAACTGGATGGTGATAATCATTTATGGGATGTATTTGATCCCAGTATTGTTACTATTAGTTCCTGTTTTGCTTATTGGATTTAAGGCTACGATAAATCAGTATAATGGAAAGACTACTCACATCATCACTACTTCTCTAATTGTGTCGCTAATATTCCTGCTACCCTACATCCTTTGGTCACAGGACATCATTCACAAATATACAATCGCCATGATCGCCGCCCTGGTTCTAGCCTCAGGGAGTGCAGTAATTAGCATAAAAGAGCTTATCAGGATTCACGAAGCGGCCTCTGAACAAACAGATGACGACGCTCCATCGGACGAGTAGTGAACCTACCGGTACATTTTTAGAGGAGAAAATCAACATGCAACCCAATCACCCACCCCTCCCATTTTTGCAGAATGGCGTCGCCCAGATCGCGATGGTGGTCGAAAACCTGGAAGAAACCGTCGAGAATTATTGGAAGCACTTCGGGATCGGCCCCTGGCATTTCTATACCTATGGCAAACCGCTGGTCAAAGAGATGTCCTACCGCGACCAGCCCGCCGACTACGTGATCCGGTTGGCGCTGTCCTGGTTTGGCCCGATGCGGATCGAGTTGATCGAAGTCGTGGCGGGGGACACCATCCACGAGGAATTTGTCAAAAAGCACGGCTATGGGGTACAGCATCTCGGTTTGCTGGTCGATGATATGCAGGCCGCCCTCGCCGAAGCGGAAGCCGCCGGGTTTGAGATGATCATGGATGGTTCCGGCTTTGGCCCGGATGGGGATGGACACTATGCTTACCTGGATACCGAAGATGCGTTCGGCATCACCCTCGAATTGATCCAGCGCCCTAAGCGCCGCCACCCCCCGGAAAAGATTTATCCCCCGGAGGCTGGTGATTGAGGCACTATTCTCTGGCATTGACAGCCCCGGCTGGTGTATCATAAGGACAGCAATGGTTAACATGCTGCCTGGTACCAGGCAGCAATTTGGTAGAGTGTAGAAAGCATTTCATGGCAAAAAGCCGACCAAGCTGGATGCAGCGGCTCATCCAAACCAGGAGAGTTGCAGAAGAACGCCTGACCTCATTGGTGCTGGCACTGGTAGTGCTGGTCGCCTTTATCGGTACGATCTACCTGGCACAGTCCAGTCGCACCGCTGCCGCAGGCCGCCGGGTGCAGGAGCTCGAAACCCAGCGCGAACTGATCGAGCAGCAGAACGCCCAGCTCCGCGCCGAGATCGCCGCGCTGCGATCCGTTTCGCGTTTGCAAGAAGAAGCCGAAAAGATGGGCTACCGTGACGCGGCTCCCGACGAGGTCATTTACCTGGAACTGGCCGCTGTTCCACCGCGCATCCTCCCTCCCGAAGAGGAAGAGGATAAGACCCCGTTATTTGAAGAAACCCTTGAGAGCTGGCTGTTTGAGCGGCTGTCGAACGTCCGCCGCAATTTACAGTTGTTATTCAATCCCCCACCCGTGGGTGAGGAGGGCAGCACCCCATGACCGACTCTGTACGGCTGCGGCTGCGATTGGTCGCCTCTGTCATGTTTATGGTCGCCGCCGCCATCATTTATCGCCTGATCACCATCCAGTTTGATGTGGATCGATCCTACTTCTCCGAACAAGCCTTGACCGAATACCGTGACCAGATCGTGATCAAACCGCCGCGCGGCGAAATCTACGACCGGAACGGTGTTCTGCTGGCAACCAATCAGGTTGAGTACGAGATTGCTATTTCCCCGCCCCTGATCCTCGACCGGACGGCCACCGCCCAGGCCATCACCGATGTGCTCACCGGGGTGGGCGAGGATGTGAGCTACGAAGAACTGCTCGAACAGATGTCACCGGATGAAAATGGTGATGTTCTGCCCTATGTCCTGGTCAGCCGCCCGGCCCCCGCCGCTGCCGGTCAGCAGTTATTAGAACTTGATCTGGATGGGGTGGTGATCGTTCCAATCATGCGCCGTTTCTACCCACATGATTCCCTGGCAGCCCATATCCTCGGTTTTGTAAGCGGTGATGAGGTCGGCTATTTTGGCATCGAAGGTTATTACAACGAAGCCCTGATCGGTAAACTGGCAGCGGGCGGTCAGAGCCGGATTCCCTTCGAAGCGAAGGGCGACGTGGGCCAGTTCGGTGGGGCGACGCTCTACCTGACCATCGACAGCGAGATTCAATACCTGGCAGAAACGACCCTGGCCGAAGCATTGGAAGAGACCGGGGCGGAAAAAGGCTCGATTGTGGTCCTCGAGCCGCAGACTGGCGAAATTCTAGCGATGACCAGCACCCCCACCGGCAACCCCAACGAATTCTTCAACGAAGATCTCGCCGTGTTTAATAACCCGGTAGTCAACCAGCAGTACGAACCGGGCAGCACCCTCAAAGCCCTGACAATGGCCCTCGCCCTGGAAAAAGGCGTGGTCGTTATTGACGAAACCGGGGACGTCAATCATTTATCCGTCACCAATAACTCGGACAAGGATTATGTCTTTCTCCAGTCCGGCGACATCATCAAGGGCGGCCGCCAGGACCGGACCTTGTCGCAGGATGT
>JBNKDD010000483.1:0-3321 GCA_050288085.1 Anaerolineae bacterium | reverse complement strand
CACCAGCACCGATCCGACCGCGCTTTGCATCAGGTATTTGATCCCTGCTTCTAAAGCCCTGGGCTGCTCGTGGTAGAACGCTACCAACAGGTAAGACGTAACAGCCATCGCCTCGAACCAGATCCACAAGTTAAACAGGTCGGCGGCACAGCCTAACCCGATCATCACGCCGACCAGGGCCACCAGCATGGCGAAGTATTTTTCCTGGCCGGGTTCTCCCTGTAGATAAGGGCCTGAATACAGCGCTACCAGTGTGCCCAGCGTCAGAGCAACGGCAGCCAATAACAAACTGATGCCATCCAGGTGGAGTGGGACCGTTCCGAAAGGAGTCAATGTGAAGCCGCCGGGTTGGAGGGCCCGAACCGCCATCACAAATGGCAGCCAGGTTGTAAGCAACGCGGCTAACGCGGTCCACTGTGCAATCCGCTCCTGACCAAATCGATTGCCAAGATGGCCGATCAGGTAGATCACGGGCGATGCCAGCAGCGGAATACCAATCAACCATAAAAAGGAGTTCATACGCTCCCCCACACCAGGATAATCAGGACAACGATCAGGCCCGTGACAATACCGACTACATTCAGATTAAGAAGCCCGGTCTGCGTGGTTTGCAATACCGATGCCGATCCACGGATCAGGCTGACGATCTGCCCGTTCAGCCACTCAAATCCGAGGCCACTTTCGGCAAAATGAATGAGCGGTTGGAGAGTCTCAACCAACCGGGTAAATATGCGGCGGATTGCCCACAAACCGATCCCAACAGTGACCACTCCCAGCGCCAGCCAGGTTGCCGGAGCGCTGACGATCTCGGTGGCCGTCTCCAATGTATTGCCGATGTGAATCTCATGGAAGGGCAGGCTGCCTGCTAACATGCGGCTGAATGGCCCGACCAACAGCCAGGTGGTCAATGTGCCAACTGCCAGAATAATCAGTGAAATTCGCATCGCGGGGGGGGCATCGTGCACATCCTGAAAGACGTGTGATTCGCCAAAGAAGACCATCGATACCATGCGCATGGTATACAGCGCTGTCAGACCTGCACCTACCAGCATCCCGATATAAGCCCACAGCGGGCCATGTGCCAGTCCGTTTTCGAGCACCAGTTCTTTACTGAAGAAACCATTGGTGATCGGCAGACCAACCAGCGCCAGCGCACCGATTATGAACACGGTACAAACCAGCGGCATTTGTCGTCTTAACCCGCCCATAGCGTGCATATCTCGTGTGCCAACAGCGTGGATCACTGTGCCCGCACCCAGAAAAAGCAGTGCTTTAAACACCGAGTGGCTGAGCAGGTGAAACTGGCCCGCAAAGATCGACCCGGTGCCGATGGCGTAAATCATGTAACCAAGCTGGCTGATAGTCGAATAGGCCAGGACACGCTTGAGATCGTCTGCTACCAGCGCCATGATTGCCGCCAGCAGCGATGAAAGCAGACCAACTGTCATCACGGCAGTCTTCCAGCCAGGGACCGCTTCAAAGGCCGGATAAAACCGTGCCAGTAGATAGACGCCCGCATTAACCATCGTCGCTGCGTGGATCAATGCACTGATCGGGGTCGGCGCTTCCATCGCGTCTGGCAGCCAGGTCTGAAAGGGTACCTGGGCCGACTTTGCGGCGGCGGCAACCAGAAAGCCGAACGCGGTCAGGCTCAACACCACCGGGGGTAAAGTATCTGCCTCAGCCAGAAATGTGCTGATCTGGTAGCTGCCCAGGGTAGTATAGGCAACTAACGCCCCGGCTAATAATCCAACACCGCCAAGCTGGGTGATGATTAGTGCTTTGATGCCACCGGCAACGGCTTTGGGATCATCGTTGTGAAACGAGATCAGGGCATACGAGCAGAGGGCCGTGATCTCCCAGAACAGGAACATCAGCAGCAGGCTCCCGGAAAGCACCAATCCTGACATCGCACCGATGAATAGCAGCACCAGGGCATAATACCGGCCCAACTGCTCCTCGCCACGCATATAGTCAATCGAGAAAATAACCGACAGACTGCCGATCACCGTTGCGACAATCGATAGGAAGATACCTAATCCATCGGCAACCAATGTGAAATTACCGAAAAAACTACCCGCTGGAATATTCACCACAACGGTATCAGTGGTGAAGGGGATTAAGGCCAGCGACACCATCCCGGCGATCACCGAAAAGACAACGGCCAGGACAACCTGTATCCTGGGGCGGCGATCACCCGTCAACCAGACCGCTAACGCACCCAGCCAGGGAAAGCCAATCGTTAAAATAACTAACCATGTTGACATGGCTTATCCTCGTAATTTGGAGAGATCGTTCACGTCTAATGTGCCAAGCTGCCGCCGGATCTGGACAGCCAACGCCAGCCCGATCACGGCGACGACCGTATCGGCCACGATCACGGTAACGGCAAGACTTTGGCCGAGTTGAACCTGGCCGCTGATATACCCGGCAGCAACCAATCCCAACACCGCCGACTTGACCATGATCTGCAAAGCAACCACCAGCTTGATCAGGTTGCGGGTGATCAGCAGGCTGTACAGTCCTACACCCAGCAGCCCGATTACGCCTATCACGCCGAGGTTCACTGCGGAGAAATTCATGCCATCTCCTTTTCTCTATCAGCAACCTGCTGCTGCAAGTTTTCCAATTCGTAGTCACGTTGTGCCATAACGGCTTTGGCAACCGGTTGATCGAGTGGGGCGTTGGTTTCAGCCAGCAGGCCCAGCAGCCCCAGAACACCGGCAAAGATCAATACAATCTGCACCAGTACATCAAGGCCGCGCTGCCCCCAGAGAACTGCCGCGAAAGAAGATTCGGCGACAGGGCGCTCTCCGGCAGGCAATGGCAATATCAACCAACCCAGAAGGAGAATGGCTATGATCACCAGCCCCAGGGCCATCGGCCAGGGAACAAGTGGCGGCAGGAGGATGGTTTCCTCCCCGGCAATATTGATCGCAAAAACAAACAACACTGTGACCAGCCCGGCCCCAACACTGAGTTCGATCACGGCGACGGTGTGAGCACCCATCAGGTAGAACACAATGGATAACAATGCGCTAACACTGGCTAACCACAAAGACGATGTTATCAGCCGCCCTGACCGGACAGCCTGAATCGCACAGACAAATGCCAGGATAATCAACAAAGCTTTCAACATGATAGTTCCCTATAAAAAATTACGGGGCAAGGCGAGCCCTGCCCCGGCAGCCCGGATAGCTATCATTAAAGGAGGGAGTAGGGCAGTGTTACTGATTGCGCCCCACAACCATGCCGCCTCTACCCAACGATATCGACCGATACAAGTTCCCGCTCAACACGGTCGAGAGCCGTGAAACTACC
>JBNKDD010000482.1:0-3342 GCA_050288085.1 Anaerolineae bacterium | reverse complement strand
CCAGGCCCGTGCCCGGCTGCCCGGATTGATTGCCCGCCGTACCCCGGAAAAACCGGTCGAAGATATTAGGTGCTTCCTCCGGATCAATGCCCGGCCCGGTGTCGTGAACCGTCATAATCACGCATTGTTGATCCGGGCAAACCTGGGTACTGACCGTCACCTGCCCGCCAAAGGGGGTGTAGTTCAGCGCATTGGTTAGCAAGATACTCAAAACCTCTCCCAGCATGGACTGATCACCCTGCACTGAGGGCAGGTCAGACTCCCCCTTGAACTGGACGTTGATACCCCGCTGCTCCGCGATGGGGGCACGATCCGTAACGTAGGTTTCTACCAGGGCATTCAGGTCTACCGGGGCAACCTTCATCTTCATCCGGTCTTGATCCAGGCGCGAGAGGCATAGGATGTTCTCAACCAGGTTTTCCAGGCGGTCGGTTTCCCTGATCAGCACATCAATATAATGGTCATGTCTGTCGGAGGGGGTTTTCAGCAGGCTGTGGTAAACCTTGATACTGGTGATCGGCGTGCGCAGTTCGTGCGAGACGTTTGAAACAAACTCATCCTTCACCCGTTCGGCTTCTTTCAGGGGGGTAATATCGCGCAGGCTGCACACTAAACCGACAATAATATTGCCCTCTCCCTGGATGGGAGCCAGGGCCATGTCTATATCGAGCGTGACACCATCACTGCGGTTGGCGGATGTTTGCAACCGCACGGGGCGGCCCTTTTCGGCGACAAATTTCACCGCCTTTCGGATGGTATTTCCATGCTGATCCACGATCAACTGCTCTAACGGCCAGCCAAAGACCTCATCCCGCTGATAGCCAAACAGCTTGCTAAAAGCTGGATTAACGATGTTGATCACCCCGTTTGTCCGCAGCAACAAAATCGGGTCAGGATTGTGGTTCAGGATCGCCTCAACCCGCTCTTTGACCTGGCGAAGTTCGGCAGTACGGGCTTCGACGGCGAGTTCTAATGTCTCGTTATAGATTTCTAATTTCTGGTATAGGCGGGCATTTTCCAAGGAGAGAGCGGCCTGCCGAGCGATCAGAGTCAGGGTTCGTACCTGGAACCGATCACAGCCAATCCCTGGCTGGGGCGGTATCAGGTTATAAATCCCGATCAGCTTCTCACCAGCCCGAAGCGGAATACTCAACGCAATTCCGCGTTGATCGAAATAGTCGACCACCTCAGCCGGGAGGGTGCCATTTCCCCCGGTATAGCAGATAGGCTGGTCGGTGCTTTTGAAATATCGGGCCAGGGCATGATTGACCGGGAGCCAGTTTTTCGGCGATCCGAGTTCAACAAAGGTTTTCTCATCGACATCAAGGGACATCAAGGCTGCCCCGGCCAGATTTAAGCGGCGCGGCAGGGTATGGTTAAACAGGTTACCGATCTGATCGGCCATCAGGTTGGAGGCTAACTGCTCATTGACCTCCTGCAACAATGTCTGGTAATCGAGCTTGGTTCGGTAAAAAGCCCGGTCGATCAACCGTTGAATCCGCAGCCGGAGCGGATTAGCGGCCAGGGTGATGGTCACAGTGGAAAGGAAGACGGCGAGCGACTGATTCGAGTGGGAAAAATTCTGAACAACTAACGTCAGGAGGCGGAGCAAGCCCAGATACAACCCGCCCAACATAATGGTCAGCAGGCCGTAGACCAGGGTTTGATTGGTCACAAGCCCCAGATCCCACAGACGGTGGCGCAGCACCGATATACCGATGGAAATAGGAAGGGTGATCATCAGGGCAAAGCCGAGGGTCCGAGAACCGGTTGTGATCAGCAGCAGTTGGAAATTAGATTGGGCTAAGGAATCGAACAATGAGCCGGGAAGATAGATGATCGTAAAGCCAGCCACTGCCATCACCAGACCGAACATTACCCACCTGGTCTGCTGGCGTTGAACCGGTGTGGAGACATGCCGGTAACGGTATACCTGAGCCGACAGGCCGATCAGTGACCAGATCAGGATTTCGAGGCTCCAAAACAGGTCGGGCCAATTGTTGGCGTTCAGGGGGGAGTCAGGGAAGAACGCATCAATTATCGATCGGAGCATCCATACCCCGGCCAGAAAACGTGTCCAGCGGGGGACGAATCGACCATCGGGAAAAAGGTAGAGTAGAACCACATATGAAAAGATATTTATAAACGCGATATTCAAAGAAACCGGCCAGTACCACCCTGACCGGGCGGCTGCCAGAGTATAGATCGGAGGGGGAACCCCTACCCCGATAAGGACTAAGGTGAGCGATATCAGCCAGGTGAACCAGTTATCGCCGCCGCGCCAGAAGATCAGCAGGCCGACGATAAAATAGATCAGAATACCGATGGACTCAAGCGCTACATAATAGGCCGCATAAAGCTGACCGGCTTGTTCGACATACTGCTGTGCTTCCTGAAGTAACTCGTCAATGTGAAGGGGTAAGGCAATGACAAACAAGACCACACTGAAGACAGCGATTGTGATCCATGCCATCCGTGCAAGCACGGAAAGTAGTCGACGAAGGGTATTAGAACTCACCGCGATCTCTTATGCCGAACATGCGGCACCTTAAAAATTAACTGACCCATCCTAATAAACCGGATCATATATGGTTTCGAATATGCTCACAAGTCACCCAAGCAATCGCTTCTACATTAAGGCCACCACAAATAAACTTCTGTTGAGCTGAGTGTTGCAATGCAGCGGGTGTGTGCTACCATAGCCGCACATGCATTTTTGCCATAGAGAGGAATTTGCCCCATGCGACGGGTTTTATTAAGCGTATCGATAGCATTGTTGTTGACCGGCTGTACTTTATTTGGTGGCAGCGGCGTAGAGGAAGTGCCGGTTGATGAAACCGGGATTGAAGAGACCGCGGGTGAAGAAGGCGGGGCACTCCCGCCAACCGCCGAAGGACAGAACGAAGTCGGCGGGGGAGATATCCCCATCGAGACGGCTCTGCCCGGTGAGGTTATTTTCGTCCGCAGTGGGCAGTTGATGGTCACCGGCACGGATGGGGCGAACGAACGGCAGCTTACCTTCGCGGTCAGTGGGGTGGTTAACCCGAACCTGGCCGTCTCACCGGACGGTCATTTCCTGGCGTTTACGGTTGATAGACAGACGCTGATGGTGATTGACCTTGAATTGGGTGGGGCGACTGTGGTTGATCAGGCTGATAATGCCCAGATCGACGCGCCGGTCTGGTCACAGGACAGCCTGACTTTGTACTATCACAAGCTGGCCTTCGACCCGGAGACTTCCGCCCCATCGGAGAGCCAATTGTGGCTGGCCCCGATGCCGCCCGGTTTGCCCAGCAGCCAGGTGACAGCGGCGTCCCTCAGCGACCGGATCACGATAGTCCC
>JBNKDD010000481.1:0-3349 GCA_050288085.1 Anaerolineae bacterium | reverse complement strand
CAACCTCCACTTTGAATATAGTTAAATTTTCAGGTGCAATCCATCTAGCAATAAGTTCGCCATTGGAAGTTGACCATTCATTAATGAAATTTACTTCCCAAAAAGTTGCCAAAAAGGTCTCGCCATTGGGGCTGAAAGTCAGGCTTAAAACAACATTATTAAAACCAGAATCTCTTTGCCAGATTTCCTCAAAAGTCTGTGAATCATACAGATAGATTCCTCCATCCTTGCTTACCAATAGTTTTGAGCCATCTGGAGAAGTCGCCATTGCTGACATATAACCTGCCCCTGTATAGGGCCGGGGAAGTTCGGCTGTTGGATCGGTTAAGGGTTCATATTCCAGGCGTGGATCGGAACCACAGCCGACGAGGAACGCAGCCAGTAGAAGCAAGAGAACAGCCAAGGATGGGAGAGAGATTTTGCACTTTAGTTCATGACATAAGTACATATCATCAACATCCTGTGATACGATTATTCGCCCAATTCCGGCATTAACTCGCCTGCCTGCACCGGAAAGTTGAGTTGATTTTCCGGCGGGGCGAGGGGGCAGGTCCAGCGTGGGTTGTAGGCGCATGAGGGATGGTAGGCATAGTTGAAATCGAGCACCAATCGGTCACCCTCCCGGCCTAAATCCGCCCCTTTGATCGTATCCAGCAGGTAGCGCCCTCCGCCGTATGTGCCCTGATTGTTGGTCGCATCGCGGAAGGGCAGGAACACCCCACCGCCGTATCCCATAATCCAGAACAGGCTCAGTGTCGCTGTGCCGGTTGGCAGATTGACCCTCACCTCTCCGAACTGCTGGATGGTGAAGGAGCCGTCTTCGCCCAGGTCGTAATCGTAGGAGCGCGGATCGGATACCGGATTGACTGCTGCCGTGATGCGGTAGGCCGGGGCGTAGTCACGGTAATGCAGCCCGGCGAAGCGTGCTTTCTGATCGTCGTCGAGGGGCGATGCCGGGTGCTCCCGGAACAGTTCGTCCCGCACCTCGCGGTAATACAACCATGACTGCGTTGATTGTGTGCCGTGCTGCCGGATACGATAATACATGCTCGCTACCCGGCGGCGGTAGTCCATTAGATCAAGCATATTCCTATCCCCCAGATTGATCGTCGTGCTGACTCTACTATAAGGCTGTCCGGTCAAGTCGGCAATCGGTGGGTGAGGTCTATCTGAGTGCAATCGCTTCAAACCCGCCGGAACGACCGAAGGTTGTCATGAACTTCGCGGCTCCAGATCCGTATTAGTTAGCCGCGAAGTTTATTCGCGGCGGCTTAACAAAAATAGGCACAAATTAATTTTGAAGCGATTGCACTAGTCTACCTAACGCTGTTGGCAACTTCAACGAGGGCGGTGCTATACTACAGTCAGATAATCCCTGCCAGAGAGTGGACTCATACCGCATGACCTTTGAGTGGCTAACATTTCATAATTCACCCCACCTGGCACTGACACTCCCGCCTGGGGGGTACGTGGTTATCCTGTTATATGCAGCGCTGTTTTTGATAACCATCTGGCTTTCCCGTTCGGATTTTGCCAATCTCTCCGTCCGAGACTGGATCTTTCTGATCGTCTTGCTGGCGGCATCACCGGTCTTAGCCGGGATGATGCTGATCGCCGTTGAAGTGCCGGGGCGCATCTGGGTAGAGCAGCCTATCGCGCTGTTGGGTTTGCTGCCGCTCCTGGTAATGGCTGTCTGGCTTGGACGGGCCCCGGCGGCCCTGGCCGGACTCCTGACCGGGTTGGCCTGGGCGTTATTCGAGACAGGCCGCGCCACCCAACCGTTTGAACTGGCCTTATTTGGTTTTGCTGTCGCCACTCTGATCAATCAGCGTTACATGGGGCAGTTAAGCGCCTGGATGCGCCTTCCGCTGGTGGCTTTTCTATTAGCGGTGCTGATCGTTGCCTGGCCGCTGGGTTTGATCGGCATTTTTGCGACCGGGACAAGCACGGCCCTCGTTAACCTGGAAAAGACGGTGATCGCTATTTTTCCCACCCTGTTGACGGTAGTGGGCAGCGGTTTGATCCCCGCGATATTGCTCCAGGTGCTGCTGCTGATCGCCCCCGGTATCCACCCGGATGGCCGCAACAACCTGCTGATCCCGCCCTGGCAGGAACGCCTCACCCGCCGGACGCTGTATGCGATTGTCCCCTTTATCACGCTGACTATCCTGCTGCTCGTCGGTGTGGTGGCGGCGACTTCTTATCAGGTTGCCACCCGGCTGGTGATCGACCAGATGGCCCGCAATGCGGCCAACGCTGGCAGCGGTATTCCATTCTTTATCCAGGCCGGGCGCAGCCTGATCCGTGACCTGGCCCAGGATGATCGCCTGATCGCCGATGATGCCGGGATACGCCAATCCCGGCTGGCCGAAGGAATCCGGGCTTTTCCCTATTTCCAGGAATTAATCTACTTCGATACCGATCAGGCCCCGGCCAACGTTTACCCGGAGAATGAACTATCGCGGCTGAACCTATCACCTGAGGAAACCAGCCGGATCGCTCTGGCCCTCGAAAGCGGCGTTCCCGGCGACGTGGCGATCACGCTCAATCAGGTCACGACCATGAGCTATGTGACTCCCGTTACCGGCCCGGATGAGGAGAGTCCGGTTGGAGTCTTGCTGGGCCGTACTACCTTGGGAGCCAATCCGACGCTGACACCTGTCATTGATGTGCTGGCAGAGAGTTTTGCCGGGTCGGGTGAAGGCTACCTGATCGACGATCAGAACCGCATTTTGCTTTACCCCGCCGGGGATGGTCAGCAGCCGGAATTCTTCGTACTTGGCGATGTGACCCGGCTGCGCAGCAAGCTGGCGGATGGACAGGCTTATCGTCAGCTTGAGGCCGATGGAACCCGCCAGATGATCTACATCCTGCCGGTGGCCGGGCATTCGGAATGGTCGGTGGTTGTCACCGTTCCCAATGAGACGGTGTTGGAACTGGCCGTGCAGATCGCTTTGCCGACCCTGATTTTATTGGTGATGCTGACCGCCGCCGCGCTGCCCCTGATCGTTACCCTGATGCGCCGGATCACCGTCCCGATTGAGCAGCTTCTTCAGGCCATCGAGTTGATCGGTGAAGGGCAGCTTGACCGCCCGGTGCATGTCACGGGGGAGGATGAGATCGGTCGGCTGGGACAGGCTTTCGAGCAGATGCGAATCCGCTTGAAAGGCCGCCTGGTCGAACTTGAACGCCTGCTGAACATCAGCCGGAGCGTTTCGTCCAGCTTGCAGCTTTACCGGGCAATGCCTCCCATTCTGAGCAGCGCCCTTGACAGCACCGAGGCCGAAGGCGTGCGGATCGTTTTGCGCCAGGAGTCGCCCAAGCCCCATCAAAGTTACGCTGCCGGTGA
>JBNKDD010000480.1:0-3377 GCA_050288085.1 Anaerolineae bacterium | reverse complement strand
ATGGTAGGAAAGGCCATGATCGCATCCAGGATGCGCATCACGATCTCGTCTACCAGCCCTCCGAAATAGCCGCCAATCAACCCCAATAAGGTGCCGACCGCAACCGAACATAAGACAGAGATCGGGGCCAACACCAGGATCGTCTGGCTGCCATAGATCAGGCGCGATAGGTTGTCACGTCCCTGCTTATCTGTGCCCAATAGGAATTGGGCTGACGGTGGTTCGCTCTTGTTGCCTAAGGAAGCAACTGGATCATAAGGGGCCAGCAGCGGGGCGAAGATGGCGACCAGAACCCAGAACAGGACGATGCTTAATCCAATCACGGCTATCCGTGAGCGAAAGATGACGGAAATCGAATCCCAGAACTTTGAGGATTTTGCCTCGGTTACTTTTGTTGTGGTTGTCATCATTTTGCTCCGTTCATGTATACCGGATACGAGGGTTCAGGAAGGTGTAGATGATATCGGCAACCAACTGCGTACTGACTGCCAATGCAACCATCACCATTGCTGCGGCTTCGATGGCAAACACATCCTTGAACAGGGCTGAGTCAAGGATATAACGCCCCAGACCCGGATAGCCAAACACGGATTCAACGACAACGATGCCGCCTACCAACCAGTTGACATGCAGCATGATTACCGTAATGGGGGCCATCAGCGCATTGCGCAGCGCGTGCCGGAAAACGATCCGCTTGTAGGGCAAGCCTTTGAGGTAAGCTGTGCGGATGTACGGGGCGTTCATGACTTCGACCATACTGGCGCGGGTCATCCGGGCGACGTAACCTACTTCGACCAGCGTCAGGGTTAAGATCGGCAGGATCATCAGGTCAAGGTTTTGCCAGGGAGGACTGCCATCGGCTATCACCGCCGATCCGGGTAAAAGATCAAGCCAGAAAGCAAAGACCAGGATTAAGAACACCCCGCTGGCAAATTCAGGGATAGAGGTTGTCACCAGGCTGAAGATTGAGACAGTTCGATCCAGGAAACTGCCTTCCCGCAGACCGGCCAGTAAACCCAACAGTAAAGCAATAGGCATGATGACTAAAAAAGCCGTGCCAGCCAGGAAAAAGGAATTGCGAATGCTTCTAAGGAGGGTTGGGCCAACGGGCCGCCCGGTTCGAGTTGAGATACCAGGGTCACCCCGCAGGAGACCTTTACGGAGCGGTATGTACTTGGCTCCGCTTGATTCTGCGAGGGCACGGCCTGCCGCCGCAGCGAATGTTTCTCTTCCTTCTTGATCCTGGTACCAGAGCGTCATATGACCAGCCGTATCGACACCCCAGAAATACGCATGACCATTTTCGTCAGTCAGCCACTCATCGAACGGTAATTCCTCGCGGCTGCCATCTGCCGGATTGGTAGAAAAGCGCACCAGGCCGTCGTCTTTCCATTTCCATTGAGAGAGGGTGCCATCTTCTTCAACGGCATACCACTGCGGTTCACGCTGACCTTCGACGGTTACAAAGGTCAGGGGTTTTCCGACCAGCTTGTTATGCCGCCAATCATTGCCAATCAGCCAGTCGAAGTAGCGGGTGTACACTGGCTGATTTAATCCTAACTGCTCTCGCATCAGTTCGACTTGTTCTGGGGAAGCAAATTGCCCCAGGATATTGCGGGCTACATCCCCAGGGGCCAACTCCGAGACGAGGAAAACGAAGACAGAAACTAGAAGTAATGTGAGTGCCAGAAAACCCAGTCGCCTGATAAAAAATCTTGCCATGGTTCCTCCCATATCAGTGATTAAGGTGGTAAGGCAGGCCTGTTATACAGACCTGCCCCACCACCTACTAACTCTCACACAAAAATGTAGGTAGGAATCCTATAGCTAGGCTTCTTTGATCCACACGTCGTTGAAGTGATCGTAGTTGGTCGGGTGAGCATGGATATTCTGGAACTTCTCATGGCAGATATACCAGACGTTCGTCCAGAAGGCGATACCGACTGGGCCGCGCTCCTGCTGGATGTCTTCCATCTGGCAGAAGATTTCGCGGCGGGCTTCCACATCAAGTGTTCCTTCTGCCTGTTCAAGCAGAGAGACAAACTCGTCGTCCACCCAACGTGTCTCGTTCCAGGCACCGGGGTTTCCTTCCTCGTCGGCGGTGTAGGCCAGCCGGGGAACCTGTGTACCCAGCGGGCGGTGTGCCCAGATGGTGATACCCAGATCAACCTCGGTCCAGACATCCCAGTAGGATGCGGAAGGCATGATATTGAGCAGAATGTTAAAGCCACCATCGGTAGCAGTTTCGGCCAGAGATTGAGCCAGGGCCGGTTCTGCGCGGGCTTCCTGCGTGGACAGTTCAACTTCAACATTATCTAAGCCGGATTCGGCCAGCAGTGCCAGTGAACCTTCCGGATCGTAGTCGGGAATCGGCTTCTCGCAGTAGGCCGGGTGAACTGGGGCGATGTGAGCATCGTGCGCCAACACGCCTTCGCCGAACCAGGCCAGATCGAGCGCCTTCTGACGGTCGATGCACTTCTTGAGTGCGCTACGGACGTTCACATCACTGAACGGCTCGGTATCAACCCGCATCCTGATGACAAAGGTCTGCGCAGTGCTGGTGGAGTAAACACCGATACCATCCAGATCTTTAACTGCCTGCCAGATATCGGCAGAGGGGTTGAAGATATTATCAACCTGACCACTCTGGAGGGCCGCAATGCGTGCTGCTTCTTCTTCGCCCAGGTCCAAGAAGACGACCTGATCCAGATAGGGCAGATTCTTGGCGTTGCCTTCGTTATCCAGACCACCCCAGTAGTCTTCGCGGCGTACGAAGACGGCCCGCTCGGCCTCGATATAGTCTTCTAGTAAGAAGGGGCCGGTGCCAACTGGCTGGCGTGCCCAGTCACCTTCAAAGGTCTTGGGGACGATCAGGGCCGGGTAGTGGAACAGATGCTCAGGTAAGCCGATCTGCGGCGAAGTGAGGTACAGCTTAAGGGTGTAGTCGTCAATTCTTTCAACATTATTCAGATCGACGTAGCCTAATTGTTCTTTCATAGAAGAACCGACTTCGTCATCGAACCACTGCTCGAAGTTGAACAGCACGTCGTCCATGGTCAGTTCTTGCCCATCGTTGAACATGATCCCCTGGCGGAGATACAGCGTCCACTCATCAACTGTTTCGTTGGCTTCCCATTTTTCCAGCAGCCAGGGATGGGTGATGTTGTCCCAGTCTGTCCAGGTCAAGTATTCGTTGACCAGCCGCATGGCGTTGGCGGCCTCAATCCAGGAAAGACGAGCCGGGTGATCAACACGCTGAACGCGGGTGGCGACTGTCATGGTGCCGCCGTGTACCGGGCCTTCAGCCATTTCTTCTTCGGCGGGGGCTTCTTCAGCAGGAGCTTCCTCGGCGGGAGCCTCTTCGGCGGGGGCTTCCT
>JBNKDD010000479.1:0-3380 GCA_050288085.1 Anaerolineae bacterium | reverse complement strand
TTCCGGCGTTGGCCCGAAGCTCGCCGAACGGATTGTCGCAGACCGGGATGAAGCAGGCCCCTTTGATTCCCGCGAAGATTTGCACCGGGTTAAGGGCATGGGCGCAAAGACCTTCGAGCAGGCCGACGGATTCCTCCGAATCCCACGTGGGCATAATCCCCTCGACCAGACTGGCATACACCCGGAGAGCTATCAGGCCGTTGACGTGCTGCTCCAGACCGCCAACCTGTCGATGGCTGACCCGGAGCTTGCCGAAAAGGTGGGCCGGATGCAGGCCAACTACAACATTGACAAACTCGCCGAGCAGATCGGAGTCGGTGCGCCGACCCTATCGGATATTATTGTTGAGCTTCAACGTCCCGGTCGTGACCCGCGTGACGACGTGCCGCCGCCCATCCTCCGCGATGATGTGCTCCGCATGGAGGATTTACAGCCCGGTATGCAGCTTAAGGGCACAGTGCGTAACGTGGTTGATTTCGGTGCTTTTGTCGATATTGGTGTCAAGCAGGATGGGTTGGTGCACATCTCCGAGATGGCCAATTACCGGATCGAATCGCCTTACGAGGTCGTCAGCGTTGGCGACGTGATCGACGTGAAGGTACTCAATGTCGATATCGACCGGGGGAGAATCGGCCTGTCAATGCGGGGATAGCCGGGTGATACCTGGGTAGCGATCTCTCGTTAATTGTTTTGCCTGCTGCAAGAAAATAAGAATAATAATACCTGGCCTGAATTGATACTACTACGATGTCTCTGAAGGGAGCCGCTAATGGATATCGCTGCTAAAGCCCGTGTGTTGGCCGAGTATATTAAAAGCCTGGAAAACTTTGTTTTCCAATCTCAAATCGACGGCAATTATGATCACATGGGGGCGACAATTACGGATGCAGTTCTTCAGGCAGGGATTAGCTACCCAGTCGTTCGCTCTAGAGTAAAACGTGTCCTCACCTATCCCGATGCCAAAACTGCCAGCGGCTTTTTGCAGCTCCTTGAGCAAGAAGGTGCGGAGAATTTACTTGATTTCAGAGGGAAAAAGCCTGTTTTGGTGGTCACCTTGACCCAATTCTTTGTAGCGCGAGGCATCCAAACCGAAGCCGATTTAGCAGGCTGGTTACAAATCCCTGAAAATGTAGTTGAGTTAAAGACCATCAAGGGGATTGGCAATAAGACTGCCGACTATCTGGGTATTCTTGTTGGTTTGCAAGGTGTTGCCATTGACCGCCATCTATACAACTTTTTGGCGCGGGCAGGTATCGATGTGAGCGGTTATGAAGAGGCCAGTGCGATCATTGTTCAGGCTTCTGAGCTGCTTGATGTTGATTGTGCTACCCTGGATCATAGTATCTGGGAATACATGGCTGGTGCATCATCAGGGGAATAATGATAGGCTGTCACTACTGGTTCTTCTGAAAATCAGTCTCGGAAATAGTGATATCATATGAGTAAACGAGAAAAACTCAGGGAGAAACTCCGAAATCGCCCAGCAGATGCCACTATGCGCGATGTGCAAACCTTACTGGAACAATTTGGTTTTGTGTTGGTACGGACACATGGTAGCCACAACATCTTTGAATATGATGACGGAGAACAATGTCGCCAAATTGTCGTTCCTCTACATGGGCGGAAGGTGAAGCGTATATATATTCGAAAAGTGATTGAGATGTTAGATGAGTTATTTCCAACTGATAAACTAGTTGAAGACGAGGAAGAAGACGATGAGTAAGCCTCTTGAATATTATCTGAATCTTCCCTATACCCTGGAAATAATCCCGGACGATGGGGCATGGTTCGTGCAAATAAAGGAATTGCCTGGCTGCATGACGGAAGTTGATACCTGGGAGGAAATACCTTCAGCCATTGGTGAAGCCAAACATTTGTGGTTGGAATTAGCCTTAGAACGTGGGCGACCCATCCCGGAGCCGATAGGGATCAAGTCAGCTTGAATGACCCCAGATGAACCACACCGATCATGTTAACCTGCTCCGCGATGGTATCCCCGAACCGGGTGGTACCTGGGCCGACTTCGGTTCTGGGGCAGGGGCCTTTACCCTCGCTCTCGCGGAATTGCTCGGCCCTGATGGGACTATCCACGCGGTTGATAAAAACCGGCGGGCGTTGTCTGAGCTTCGCCGGGTGACGGCCGCTCGCTTCCCCCAGCTTACCCTTCACATCCTCGCCGCCGATTTCACCTACCCGTTTGATCTTCCGCCGCTCGACGGTGTGGTGATGGCAAATTCACTACATTTCGTGCGTGAAAAAGACCGGGTGTTTGAGTTAGTGCGTGGCTGCCTCAAACCCGGCGGTCGCTTGATCGTGGTGGAATACAATACCGATCAGAGCAATAAATGGGTTCCGTATCCATTTTCGTATCGAACCTGGGAAGCTCTGGCCTATCGAAGTGGTTTTGTCGAAACGCAGCTGCTTGCCACTCGCCCCAGCCATTTCTTAGGTGAAATCTACTCGGCGATTAGCCTGCTGCCTGATGTTGATTGAGTGAGGCTATTCGATTACCGCAGCGTTGTGACATTCCGTACCACAATCGGCAGCAGCCCGAATTCAATCGTATCCCCTGGCGAGAGCGGGTAATGCTTCCCTGGTTCTAAATACAGTCCATTGATCCAGGTGCCGTTGGTGCTCTCCAGATCGATCAGGTGCAGTCCCTCAGCTTTGGGGATCAGAACGGCGTGCTGCCGCGAAATACCATGATCGATAGCCAGGTGTGGAGTCAGGTCGAGGTCGGGTTGTTCTTTCACTTCCGGGACCATCCGCCCAATCACCAATGCCTGCCGCACATCCAACCCAATAGTTGCGGGAGCCGGGCCTTCGATCTGGAAGATCACGCGCCACGAGGGCGGCGCAGGTATCTTGGGAACCAGCCGCACCCGGTCAGTATCTTCGATGGTGGGTGGGGGTGACGGTTTGCGGAGTGGCCGGATATTTGACGAGGTTGCCTCGCGTAGAACGGTCGCGGGAGGTTTGCGTCCCTCTTGATCGGCAGGCCGCTGAGGCCGCACCTTCCGAAGCGGATTGAGAGGTTGGGTATCTTCAGGGTCAAGAGGTGGCTCGATAATCTTTGGCCCCTCGTCGCCGTTGATTTCCTCGCGGTCGTCGGGCGGTTTGCTCATGCAGATGGTTCCTCGTCAAGAATTTTAGTGGCTGTCCGGCTACCGGTTTCTCCTATCATCATACCGCGATGAGACAAAAGATACTAATTTTCGATTGAATACCGCCGTGTCGAAGCGCTCGGCGTTTTCCCGGCAGCGGGCGGGTGACGGAGTAGGCATCTCTTCGAACCGGTTGAAGGCATCACATAAGCTCTCGACCGTTTGCTGATCGAAAAACACGCCCGTTTCCCCATCGATCACCGTGTCGAGTGGGCC